>NZ_JBHSUF010000009.1:0-45207 GCF_042660575.1 Nocardiopsis tropica | reverse complement strand
CAGGAGGGGCGTGCACCTGACCGGCACGGGTCCATCCCCGCGTGCGCGGGGAGCAGGCTCGGACCGCGTGGACGGGCGACTACTACACGGGTCCATCCCCGCGTGCGCGAGGAGCACACGTTGCGGCGGAGTGTGCGTTCGGTCTTGCCGACCATGAGGAGGGGTCCATCCCCGCGTGCGCGAGGAGCAGCGGAGTTCGAGCAGGCCAGCTGCGATCCACCGGGGTCCATCCCCGCGCGGGCGGGGAGCAGCGCGCCCCGGGCGGTCACGTGTACCGAGAGGGGGGTCCATCCCCGCGTGCGCGGGGAGCCGTGGTGGCCGCTGCCGGTGTTGACGGGGCCGCTGGGTCCATCCCCGCGTGCACGGGGAGCAGATCGCTATCGCCTCCACCACCGTCCGCACCGTGGGTCCATCCCCGCGTGCACGGGGAGCAGCATGGCGTGGCCCCGGATGTCGGTGATGCCCCAGGTCCATCCCCGCGTGCGCGGGGAGCAGCGCCCCTCCAACGCGGCAAGCCCGGCGTGGATGGGTCCATCCCCGCGTGCGCGGGGAGCAGACCGCCCCCACCGAGCGGGAGCTCGCCGCGCAGGGTCCATGCCCGCGTGCGCGGGGAGCAGCAGGAGCGTTGAGCCCGTTGCTGGTGGTCGGGGTCCATCCCCGCGTGCGCGGGGAGCAGAGTCGCGCTCACCCGCACCCAGACCAGGGAGCGGGTCCATCCCCGCGTGCGCGGGGAGCAGGACGAGCTGACCCAGCACGTGGACGCGCGGATGGGTCCATCCCCGCGTGCGCGGGGAGCAGCGCAGTCTCGCGCAAAGCCATTAGACGCGCCGAGGTCCATCCCCGCGTGCGCGGGGAGCAGGCTGGGACCTCGCTAAGACGGCTTTTCCGGAGGGGTCCATCCCCGCGTGCGCGGGGAGCAGCCGGCCGACACCGGCGGCCTCGAACCGGACCTGGGTCCATCCCCGCGTGCGCGGGGAGCAGGACGCCAACGCCCAGTTCGAAGGCGGCGGCGAGGGTCCATCCCCGCGTGCGCGGGGAGCAGACGCGCTTCGCCGCGGCGGCGGCCTTCTTGTCGGGTCCATCCCCGCGTGCGCGGGGAGCAGGACTTCTCGATGAGGTGTTCACCCCGCGCGTCGGGTCCATCCCCGCGTGCGCGGGGAGCAGGCGGTCTCGGCGAGGTTGTCGCGGACGCTCGCGGGTCCATCCCCGCGTGCGCGGGGAGCAGAGCTCGGCGTGGTAGACGCTGGGCTCGGCTCCGGGTCCATCCCCGCGTGCGCGGGGAGCAGTCGCCGTCCCTGCCTTTGGCAGGGAAACTGTTGGGTCCATCCCCGCGTGCGCGGGGAGCAGACTCGATGACCTGCGAACTTACCAGCGCCAAGCGGCCGTTTTTGCAACTTCTCGAGAAACAGCCATCAGGAACACCAAAGCCCAAACGTCACACATGGACACAGAAGGCAATGAAACCGCATTTCAGTCACTCCTACGCACATTACCAACGAAGGCACCCCACTCCCCGGCGGAGACGTTCAACATACCCAGGTCGCGATTCATGCCGTCCCGCATCGCCGCACCTTCATGTGAACAGGCGGCCTCGACACATGCAGCCTCGCTCTGTGAGTAGCTCGACTTGAACCAACTCGACCCACAACCACCGACTCGCACAGCGTTCCCCTCCGACCAAGGAGCTAAAAACAGAAAAGAGGCCCGACACCTTGAGGCGTCAGGCCACATATATGCCCTTAGTTGGGCACCGCGAACTTGTAGTCGAAAACCGCCATGTCACCCCGGATGAGGAACTGAGCCACATCAAGAGGCCCGTCGTCCGTGTGGTAAGTACGGATCACCTCGAAAATGGGCGTACCCGGCGGAATCTGGAGACGCCCCGCCTCCGGACCGGTGGGCATGCGGGTGCTGATCTCTTCCTGAACCTCTCGCACGGGGCTGATCGCGTTGATACGCGCGATGTGCCCTCCCGCACCCTCTCCAGCGATCAAAGCTGGAGAGCGCTCACCCGTGCCAAGGCTGAAATAGCTGTCAGCGGACTGGTTGATGGTTCCGTCAAGCTTCGTGACGCGCTTGCGGACATAGACGAGATCGCCCACGTTGACGTCCGGCAGGCGTTCGGCCACAAAGACCGGAGCAGGCACTTGACTGGTCTGAGCTTCCTGCTCCACGGCCTTGCCCTGGCCGGCACCCTCCGCACTCAATAGAGGCTGAGGCTTGGCACCGGCCCAAACGGACTTGCTGTAACGCTGGATACCGTATCGGCGCACCTGCTTCTGCTCCCTTACGTAGGTACCACTGCCCTTCCTGCTACTCAGGATCCCCTCCTGTCGCAGCAGGTCGTGGAGCGACGGGCCACCATCATGCTCACCCCGTACTCAGCGGCGATCGTGTTGATCGTAGAAAGTTTGCCGCCCTGATGGAGGTCGCCCCGCCGACCGAATGCGGCCAATGAATACCCACGAGTTCTGCCATGAAGGCCGTCTCCGCGTGGTATCTGATCTCAACCCGCAGGGACAACTAACTAGTGCTCGTCGGATGCAATGAACAGGTCGGGATCCATCCCCGCGTGCGCGGAGAGCAGAGCAGATCGAATTCCTCGGGCGACAGGTCGGCGGGTCCATCCCCGCGTGCGCGAGGAGCAGGCTCGGCTGGGGTCATCGTGGGCTCTCTGCGGGGCTCCAACCCCGCGTGCGCGAGGAGCAGCTCACCTCACGGTGGGCGGAGGCGGTCTTCGCGGGTCCATCCCCGCGTGCGCGGGGAGCAGAGCCGGGCAGGGGGGATGGTCAAGGGGGAAGAGGGTCCATCCCCGCGTGCGCGGGGAGCAGTTCGTCATTCCCATCGTCATCGTCGTCCGGCGGGGTCCATCCCCGCGTGCGCGGGGAGCAGCGGTCCAGGGACCCGCCAGCGGGCGCGCAGGGGGGTCCATCCCCGCGTGCGCGGGGAGCAGGCCAACGCCGCCTTGACCTCGTCGGGGTTGCCGGGTCCATCCCCGCGTGCGCGGGGAGCAGACGGCGACTACGGGCAGGAATGCACGAACGCGGGGTCCATCCCCGCGTGCGCGGGGAGCAGGCGGCGGCCTCCCAGACCGGTCTGGACAGGATGGGTCCATCCCCGCGTGCGCGGGGAGCAGTGGTCGCCGTCGGCCACCTCCCCCTCCAACACGGGTCCATCCCCGCGTGCGCGGGGAGCAGGAATGGTCGCAGTATCAGCCGTGGTGTGCAACGGGTCCATCCCCGCGTGCGCGGGGAGCAGGTGGGGCTGGCCACGGGCCTAGCTGCGGCTGGGGGTCCATCCCCGCGTGCGCGGGGAGCAGACCGCCCACACCGGCGCCGCGGTAGTGCCGGTGGGTCCATCCCCGCGTGCGCGGGGAGCAGAGTCGATGACCTGCGAACTTACCAGCGACAAGCGGCCGTTTTTGCAACTTGTCGAGAAACAGTCATCAGGAACATCGGCCCCCATACCGCACACCTGGACACACGCGAGAACAAGACTGCACCTCACTCACTCTTCCGCACCTCGCGAATGAAGGCGTCCCACTCCCTGACAGGGAAGGCAAGAAAACCGAGCTCTGGATGCTTGGAGTCTCGCATCGCCGTGGCATCGTCCAGGTCGGATACCTCAACGCAGTTGGACGAGGTCCCGCTGTAGCTCGACGTGAACCAGGTCGCAGCGTGCGACTTCATGACTACTCCTTCTCCAAGGCCCGAGCGACTCCTTCCAGGAAGTCGACTGTCTGCGTCGGACGCCAGGCATCCGCAAGCAGACGCTCGAACACATCCTCGTGGCGCCCGACGGAACCCGGATCGTCCCAAAAGAGACTTGTGTTATCCGTGACGGTCACCAACACCATCAACTCGTCCAGCGTGAGCAGGGTGAAGTTACCGATCTCCAGCGCCACATGGGCGCCCGCCTCGAACGGCAGGACCTGGAGAGTGACGTTCGGTCGCTCCGCAGCCCGAATGAGATGGCGGACTTGTTCAGCCATCACCTTAGGCCCACCGACGATTGTGCGGATCGTGGCCTCACTGACAATGGCCCACAGGCGGGCCCCGCTGGCCGCCCAGGCTTCTTGTCTCCCCAGCCGAACCGTGACTCCGGCGTCGACCGTCTCGGGCAGAGCGCTGGGCATGGTGCCCTTGAAGAGGGCTCGCACATAACCCTCGGTCTGCAGCAGCCCGGGGACGAGAACCGGCTCGTATGTTCGTATCCGGTTGGCCGCACCTTCGAGACCGATGTAGGTGCCGTAGTCCTCGGCAACACCGCTGGACTGCCACCAGCCGGAGGAACGCGCCTCCTTGCGCATGTTCAGGAAGCGCTGGATGGCCTCCGGCCCCAGCTCGTAGTACTCCAGCAGGCGCTCAAGACTGCCAGGTCCCGGGATCACGCCTTCTACCCCCGGCGTCTCCCAACGAGAGACCGTGGAGACGTTGACCTTGACAGCTCTGGCCACATCCGCAAGCTTGCGATCTCCGCGCAAATTGCGCATCTCGGTAGCAAGTTGCCATTGAGCGACAGTCGGACTCATAGTCATGCGCCCATAGTGACGCGCACAGGCACCACCCACAAACGCAGCCAGAAATCTGTAGATGCGGATTGCATTTGCGGTTTCCGTAGGCTCTACTTGTAGTCAACCTCGACCTCTCAGTGACGAGCGAGGCTCATGTCTTCCACACGCAGGAGGTATGTCATGGCTGCAAGCCGCCAGCTACGAGCGGGGACAACGGACACGGGAACAGCGCTGACGTCAGCTTCGGAGTGGGAGCGGTACGGTGAGCGGGTGCGAGCGGCCCGCGAACGACTCGACCTTTCCGTCGAGTACGTCGCTCAGAAAGCCCTGACGTACGCGAACATGGTCCGCGACATCGAGGCCGGCACCTCCGAGCCGGACAGCACCGTCATCCGGCACCTGGACAAGGTCCTGGGAGCGGAGGGCGTCCTGTGGGACGCCTGGGCGCAGATCTTCCTCAGCTCGCGGCTCCAGGCCGGGGCGACCGTCGCCGACCTCCTGTTCCACACCTACCAGGTCCGCCACTACGCACCCCTGGTCCTGCCCGACGGCTACCTCACCGAGGAGTACGCCCGAGCTCTTCTCCAGACGGAGCGTCCGATGGAGTCGAGTTCCTTCCTCACCGACCGCCCGGCGGTGCGCGAGGTCTCGGGCCTGTTCTCCGGAGCGCCCTACTACTGCCTGATCGTCGACGAAGCCGCGCTCACCCGGCCTGTCGCCCCGCCCAAGGTCATGCGCGAACAACTGACCCACCTGCGCAAGCTCGCCATGACGGACAGCGTCACCGTCCACGTCATCCCGGAGGGAACGGCTCCCCACCCCGGTCTGCGCGGCGCGTTCTGGACCCTGTCCTTCTCACCCCGGCACAACCTGGCCTACGCCCCGCTCCCCCACGGTCCCGGCCACCTCGTCACCGACGCCACCCAGGTCAAGAGCTACAGCGACCTCTTCGCCACCCTCCAGGGCGTCTCCCTGCCCGCCGCGAGTTCCCTGCGGGTCCTGGACGAGGCGATCGAACGCTTCCCGGACAAGCTCAGGCCGCGCGCCATCACGACCGGACCCTCCGACGACGGGATCGGCTCGGCGCTTCGTCCCTCGCAGAGCACAGCCGCACCGGCCTGACAGCCGCTCCCCCGTGTCCCTGGCCGGACACACGAATGCCCCGGCGGGTGTTAAAAGCACCCCCAGGGCTCGGCCAGCACCCATTTCGCCTTACCCAAGGAGATGCCGACATGACCATTGTGCCGCAGCCCCCTGCAGCCTCCCCCGCCCCAGCCGCGCCCGGCCCACGCTGGGAACCGCGCCTGTACCCCGGAACACTGGCCACCACCAGCCGGGTCCGCTCCGACCTGCGCACCGACCTGGGCCGGCTCGCCGGGATCGAACCTGACTTGGTGGAGACCGTTGTGCTCTGCGCGAGCGAGATGTTCGCCAATGCTGTCGAGCACTCGCGGTCGGGCGAGAACGATGGACGGGTCATCCGCACCCTGACGGTTCCTGCCGCTTCCCTGGCCGGGGCCGCCCTGCGCCTGTCGATCATCGACGACGGGGCACGGGTCTCCCGCCCCCGGATTCCTCGCCAGCGCACCCGCGAGGAGTGGCAGGAAGCCGAACGCGGACGCGGCCTGCTCCTCGTCGACCACCTGGCCACGGCGTGGGGAGCCCGCCGGGTCGTGGACTTCCCCTTCTGCGAAGGACTGGGCACCGTGATCTGGGCCGAATTCGCCCTGGGCACCACTTCGAACTCCGGGGACGGACGATGACCGTCTCCTCCGCACGGTTGGCTCCCGGGGTCCGCTCCGTCCTGGACGCTCCCCGGGGACAGCGCTTCTCACATCCGCGAATTCCTGCCGTCTCCACCAGGGAAGAGCTCCTCCTCGCCCAGATGGGCGACAACCCGCGCGTGGCCTACCGGCAGCGCCACGGGATCCTGCCCGCGTGGATGGAGGTCCAGCACGCCCGCCTCTCCCCCGACGCCGTGGAGACACGGATTGCGGCCCCGCCGACTCGCCCCCGTCATCGCTCCCATCGCAAGGTCCGTGAAAGCGGAAGCTTTGGCCTGGCCCTGTGCTGCCACGTCCTCGCGGCGGCACTCGGAGCCTTCGCGCACCACGTGCTCTCGCCCCTTCTCTGACGGGTCACCCCCGTGTCGGGGGTAGGCGGCAGGGTTCTGGGGCTCTGATTTCCGACCTGGAAGGAAAGCCTGCCACTGCTAGAATCCACACCGACGACAAGGCCTCCCCGGGCCGGACACACCTCCGCCGGGGAGGCTTTTTTCGTGCCCGAGATCGACGATTCAGGGGTGTCAGCTCTCCTTTCCGAGGGCGTTCACGCCAGCGCGTGACGTCGGCGGAGAAGGGGCCGCCGGTCAGCCATTCACGCAGAGGAGTCCCATGTCAGACGTCTCCGTGCGCCTCGCACACACCGCCGATCACCTGGTCGTGGAGCGGCTGTGGCTGATGTTCAGCCATGACATGTCGGAGTTCCGCGGACTGTTGCCCGGCCCGGACGGGGCCTTCCGCGGCGAACGGCTCCGAGCGGCCTTCACCGACTCCGACTGGGCACCGTACGTGGCGACGATCGGAGACCGACCCGTCGGCTTCGTGTTCGTGCGCGGGCTGGGCGGACGGGAACGGGTGTTGAACAGCTTCTTCGTGGTGCGGGGCGCGCGAAGGTCGGGGGTCGGGCTGCACATGGTCCGCGAGGTCGTGGCCAGGCATTCCGGGCCGTGGGCGGTCGCCTTCCAGGACGCCAACACGGCCGCGGTGCGCTTCTGGCGCCGCGCCGCGACGGAGATCGCCGGTGACGCCTGGTCCGAGGAACGCCGGCCGGTGCCGGGGCGGAAGGATCTACCCCCTGACGTGTGGATCTCGTTCGACACGTCCGTCCAGCGCGGAGGCTGAGTCAGCGAAACGGCTGGGGTTCGTGGATGGCAGCCCATCCCCGCGCGCGCGGGGAGCAGCGGTAGCGCCGATCATCTGGGCAGCGAGCCGTGGGTCCATCCCCGCGTGCGCGGGGAGCAGTCCAGCCCGTGAAGGGGGGCCGATGCCGGTCGGGTCCATCCCCGCGTGCGCGGGGAGCAGGCCCGCTGGTACACGGCCGAGGAGATCCAGGCGGGTCCATCCCCGCGTGCGCGGGGAGCAGATGTCCGCGATGGTCTGCGCGGTACCGCCGGAGGGTCCATCCCCGCGTGCGCGGGGAGCAGCCGTGGGAAAGTTTTCTACGTACCCTCAGGGGGGGTCCATCCCCGCGTGCGCGGGGAGCAGGTGCCGAGCGACTCGGTACGGGCCCCGCTGGTGGGTCCATCCCCGCGTGCGCGGGGAGCAGGGGCTCGACACCGGGGCGCCGAACCTGTGCGCGGGTCCATCCCCGCGTGCGCGGGGAGCAGATGGTGCCGTGGTCGCCGGTGGGCCCGGAGTTGGGTCCATCCCCGCGTGCGCGGGGAGCAGGCGTCGGTGCGTGAGCCTGCCCGGTCCGCGAGGGGTCCATCCCCGCGTGCGCGGGGAGCAGCTCGTCCGGCTGGACGAGGCGGCCCTCGAGGGGGGTCCATCCCCGCGTGCGCGGGGAGCAGCTCATCCGCCGCTCTGACACCGGGGCGTGGGCGGGTCCATCCCCGCGTGCGCGGGGAGCAGTTCATCCCGAACCACGAGGTGATCGCGTTGCGGGGTCCATCCCCGCGTGCGCGGGGAGCAGTTGCCCGTCGAGTCCACGGCGAAGATCAGGGCGGGTCCATCCCCGCGTGCGCGGGGAGCAGTTGACCTCGGGCCGGTGAATGGCGTGGTTGATGGGTCCATCCCCGCGTGCGCGGGGAGCAGTGTGTTCCTCACTGTGGGTGTTCACTGCGGTGGGGTCCATCCCCGCGTGCGCGGGGAGCAGGAGCAACCGAATGGCCGCACGCGACCAGCGCGGGGTCCATCCCCGCGTGCGCGGGGAGCAGGGAGATCGCGTGAACGACCGCATGCTCATCAAGGGTCCATCCCCGCGTGCGCGGGGAGCAGGTCGTATCTGCGGACTTCGGTGTGGACCCCCTGGGTCCATCCCCGCGTGCGCGGGGAGCAGGGAGCACACCATGCCGACGGCGTCGCCGAGGCGGGTCCATCCCCGCGTGCGCGGGGAGCAGAGTCGATGACCTGCGAACTTACCAGCGACAAGCAGCCGATTTTCCAACTTCTCGAGAATTAGACACTCGGAACGAAACACAGGAAAGGCCCATTGTCACCCACACGCCCATATGACACCCCAACATTCCCATGCTCACACCCGAAGCAGCGCCACAGGGAACTCTCCCATACGTCGCGAACAGT
The DNA here is from genome assembly GCF_042660575.1 of Nocardiopsis tropica. Taxonomy (NCBI): domain Bacteria; kingdom Bacillati; phylum Actinomycetota; class Actinomycetes; order Streptosporangiales; family Nocardiopsidaceae; genus Nocardiopsis; species Nocardiopsis tropica. The sequence goes on along the minus strand of NZ_JBHSUF010000009.1, from coordinate 36,390 downwards.
TCCAGGCCGCCGCCGGTCAACCCATCCTTCGATGAGCGCGAGGAAACGACTCCGCCCACCACCGAACACCAGAAGTACAGACCACACGCCAGAGTTCAGCCGTCACCATGTTCAACGGACGGAGAGAGTCGCCCCTCCGCCAGATCACGCAGCGCCGCCAGGTGACCGTCGAAGGCCCTCCTCCCCAGGGAGGTCAGGGACACCGTCGTGGTCCGGCGCGCATCCCCACGGGAAGCCGAAGCGGACTTGGCGGTGCGCACGTAGCCCAGGTCGACCAGACTGCGGATCGTCTTGGACAGGTTGGCCTCGCTCAGCCCCAGGGCCGAACGGAGAACCGCGAAGTCGGCACTGTCGACAGGGCGCAACAGTCCGCAGATGCGCAGGCGGTTGGGCGCGTGGATGGCGTCGTCGAAGCGGGGATCAACGGCCACTGCGCAGCTCGGTGTCGTAGAAGCGGTCGTAGACACGGCATCCGGCCAGCACCATGACGAAGGTGAAGACGGCGACGGCGGCCACCCACGGCCGCATGCCCATGAGCGTCAGCGCCTGGGAGAGACCGAGGAGCACCACGATGGCCACCCCCACCACGATCAGCACCCCGAGGCTCCGCGGACCTGCCGTGCGGCTGATCGCCAGTCCGGTCCGCTTCTGGTAGGCGAGCACCAGGAAGATCAGCGAGACGCTTCCCGCGACGACGACCATGCTCTGCACGAACGGCGTGGGGGCCGCAGGAGAGGCCACGAAGGCGGTGGTGATGGCCGCGAGCGCCGGATAGAACCAGGGCGGCGTGACGATGTGGTCCGCCAGCGTCGAGCGGTCGGCGTTCAGCGTGTCGAGGGCCTCCCGGGCAGCGTCGGGGGTCCTGTCGTGGGGCGACTCATGACTTTCCATGGGGTTAAGTGTTTCACTTGCCTTTGAGTTAAGCAAAGTGACGATGGACTCAGACCGCCCCCTCCCGCCTCCTCGACAACCGGAAGCGCACTCCTTCGGGGCGTGGTCCCCGCGTCTAGACCTGGCGGGTGTGCCGGTACAGAAGGGCCTCCGCGAGGTTCAACCGGCGGTCGCTCTCGTCGCGGAGGGGAGGAAGAATGAGCGTGGTGATGCCCAGCGCCACGGCACCGCCGTCGTGGGTGTGCCGGTCGCCGACCATCAGCGCCTCGTCGGGGCGGGCGCCCGCCATGCTGAGCGCGGCCTCGAACAGACGCGGGTCGGGCTTCTCGGCCCCCTGTTCACAGGAGAGCGCGTAGGCGTCCACGTACGCGCCGAGGCCCGCGGACTCGAACCTGGGACGTATGTCGACGTGGATGTCGCTGACGATGACGGTTCGGACACCGGAGGCTCGGGCGCGGGCGAGGAACGGGAGGGCGTCCTCCGCGAAGCGGTCGTGTCCGGGGTCGGATTCCACCTGGTAGAGCGCCTCGGCGAGCTCGTGGTCGAGTCCCGCGTCGTCCAGGACCTCCATGAAGACGCGCCGGTGCAGGGCCGGGTCAGCGTCCATACCGGGGCTGAGCAGGCGTTTGTCGGCGTTCACCGCGTCGAGGCGCTCGAGGATCGGGGCGGCGTCGGCCGGGGAGGCCGAACGCCCGACCTCTTCGAGAGCGGTGGTGATCCACTGCTCCGGGCTCAGGGTCACGGCCAGGGTGCCGCGCCAGTCCACCAGCACCGCGGTGAAGGCGCCCGCGCGCTCGTCGGTCCTGTGGTCGGTGGAGGAAGGGAAGGGCTCCTGCGGCGGAGGGTTCGCCGACACGTCGCGCATGCGGTCATCGTAGCGACGCCCCTTCTCGGCGTTCGGACACGGCGAGCGCGACGAGGACGGCGAATCCGAGACGCGAGGCTATCCCGAGCGGACGGATCCACATTCGCGCCGGCGTCCGCGTCCCCGGAAGGCCACCGGAACGCCTGCCGAACGGACAGCCGTGGAGCACGGCATCCGTCCGGCAGGCCGCCCGAGACGTGGCTACGGCACGGTGTACCCGGCAGCGCGGAACACCTCGTACCACTCGGGCCGGGTCAGCGGAATGTCCGAGCCCTGGGCCGCCGCGGTGACGCGTTCCGGCGTGGTGGTGCCGATGACCACCTGCATCCGCGCGGGGTGCCGGGTGATCCACGCGGTGGCGATCGCGATCGGCGGCACGCCGTACTTCGCCGCGAGACGGTCGATGACCGCGTTCAGCTCCGGGAAGCGCGGCGATCCGAGGAACGGCCCGTCGAAGAAACCGGCCTGGAACGGGGACCACGCCTGCAGGGTGATGTCGTGCAGTCGGCAGTAGTCGACGAGGCCGTCGTCGCGGCTGACCGACTGCTCCAGCCCCTGCATGTTCGCGGCCACGCCCTGGGCGATGAGCGGGGCGTGCGTGATGGAGAGCTGCGCCTGGTTGGCCACGATCGGCTGCCTCACGTACCGGCGCAGCAGGTCGATCTGTCTCGGCGTGTGGTTGGAGACGCCGAAGGCGCGCACCTTGCCGGACTCGGCGAGGTCATCGAACGCCCGCGCCACCTCCTCCGGCTCCACGAGGGCGTCCGGCCGGTGCAGCAGCAGGATGTCGATGTAGTCCGTGTCGAGCGCCTTCAGCGATCCGTGCACCGTCTCCATGATGTGCTCGTAGGAGAAGTCGAAGTACGGGCCGTCGGTGACGATCCCGGCCTTGGTCTGGATCACCAGCCGTTCGCGCTCGGCGGGGCTCAGCCGCATCGCCTCGGCGAAGCGGCGCTCGCAACCGTGCGGCTCGCTGCCGTAGATGTCGGCGTGGTCGAGAAAAGTGATGCCCGCGTCGATCGCCGTGCGGACGAGGGTGCGCACCTCCTCGTCGGTCTTCTCCTGGATGCGCATCAGACCGAGCACCACGTTGGGTGCGGTGATCTTGGTGCCGGGCAGAGTGAAGGTCTTCATGCGCAACTCCCTATCACGGGCGGAAGCCGGAAGGGCGTGCCTGCGTGTGGCAGGACCGGAGTGCCGTGCCGGAGCGCACGCGGCCGGAAGCGGGGCGGGTGGTGGGAGCCGTCCGCGAGAGGCATGGCCCGACCCGCGGGGCCGCCTACCCGTGCCGGAGCGGGCACGAACCGGGACCGGGAGAGGAGTCCTGAATCTCTGGGCGAGTCACGGCTCCACCGCTGCCTCCTGTGGTGATCCCTCCCCCTCGATCAGGGGCGTGAGGCCGTCGAGCAGGTGCTTCATGCCGAGCTCGAAGACTCCGTGCACGTCGGGCGGCCCCGCGATGCTGAACGTGAGCGGGTACCGGCCCTGTTCGGCGAGCCGAAGGAACTCCGGCCCCCGAGACCGCCACCAGTGTTCGGCGTCCATCCCGAACTCGTAGTCCTCCACCACCGCCCGCGTGGCCTGGAGTGCCATCCCCGAGGTGTAGGCGGACACGAAGGTGAGCACCGCCATGGCCTCGTCCGGTGAGCGGCCCCGGGCGCTGACGACCCTCATCATCCACTCGGCGTTCTCCAGGAGTTGGGGGGACTGGACGGCTCCGGCGAGCATGGTCAGCCGAACGGCCCAGGGGTGCCTCCGGTAGATGCCCCACTCCGTGCGGAGGGCCAGTTCGAGGGCTTCCCGCCAGTCGGCGGGCGGCGGTTCGGGAAGCGCGTGCTCCGTGTAGACCTGGTCGATCATCGCCGTCACCAGTGCGTCCTTGTTGGCGACGTGGCGGTACAGGGCCATGGTGCTCACCCCCAGCTGGGTGGCGACCCTGCGCATGGACAGCCCGTCGAGGCCCTCGGCGTCGGCGATGGTGATGGCGGCCCGGACGATGACCTCCCTGGTGAGGGCGGTGTCGGCGGCCGGGCGGCGTTCCGTCGGCTCCGCCGGACGCGGGCGTTCCCTCGGAAGCCGGTATTCCCGCTGGCCCTGGGGGGCACGTGGGTCCGGTGCGGAGGCCGGTTCCTGCCGTACGAGGGTCCCCACCCCGCGCACCGCTTCGACCAGGCCCTCCTGGCGCAGGGCCGCGAGCGCCTTGGTTGCGGTGGCCATGGCCACCCCCCACTCGCGCATGATCTCCCTGGTCGAGGGGACCCGATCCCCCGGCCGCAGCTCCCCGGCGTCGATACGCGCGCGGATGTCGGCGACGACGCGCGCGTAGGGCGGCAGCTCTTGTTCCGCAGTAGTGGACATCACAGACCCCTCGATCCTTCTCCGCTTGCCCAGAGTGTACTAGTGCACAACGGAGCATCGAGCACCTCGACAAAGACGCCAGGGCAATCCGAGAAGCCCTTCAATCCCCCTAGTGCACTAGTACTGAACGACGAAAAAAGCCTTCCAAGTTAGGGTTTCTTGAAGCCAGAGGATGTGTACTCTGTACGCAAGGCGCACCACTCGGAGGCGTGCACCTCGGCGCGTACACCGTCCCCCAGAAATCGACGGCCCATTCGGAGGCCACCATGACCCATACATCCACTGCCGGGCCCGGCACCGCGTCCGCCCCGGACCGACCGCTCCCGCTCGACCGCCGTTCCCTGGCCCCGGACCTGGCACGCGGCGTCATGCTGCTCTTCATCGCGCTCGCCCACACGCACCTGTTCACGGTGTTCATCGGCGGACCCGAGAACATCGCCACCGCCGCGGACCAGCTCACCGTCGCGGGCACGACCATGTTCGTCGACCTGCGCAGCTACCCCATGTTCGCGGCCCTGTTCGGCTACGGTCTGGCCCAGATCCACCGCCGCCGCAGCGAACAGGGGTACGCCTGGCCCCGGACCCGCGGCCTCCTGCGCCGGCGTGGCCTGTGGCTGATCGTCTTCGGGCTGGCGCACACGGTGCTGCTCTTCCCCGCGGACATCCTGGCCGTGTACGGCCTGGTGACGCTGCTCCTGATGGGTGTTCTACGGCTGCGCGACCGGACCCTGGTGATCCTGGCGGCGCTCTGGCTCCCCGTGGCCGCCGCCGTCCACGCCCTGGTCGCCAGCGACAACGCCATCACGGGCGGGGGCATGCCGCTGATGCCCGACGGGTTCGCGAACGAACTCCTCTTCCGTCTGACCCTGTTCGCGGTGCTGGTCGTCATCATGTTCATCAGCACCCTCGTGCCGTTCATGATCGGCGTCCTGGCGGCCCGGCACCGGCTCCTGGAGCGGCCCCACGAACACCTGCGACTCCTGCGCACGACCGCGTTCGTGGGCATCCCCCTGGCCGCGCTGGGCGGCCTCCCCCTGGCGCTGGACAAGGCGGGGGTGTGGACCGACGCCACCCCCGGGGACGTCCTGCTCACCAGCGGTCTGCACCAGGTGAGCGGCTACGCGGGCGCCCTGGGCTACGCGGCGCTCATCGGCCTGATCGCGGTCCGCTTCAGCGGCAGGCAGGGGCCGGTGACCAACGCCCTGGCCGCGCTCGGACAGCGCTCCATGACCTTCTACCTGGCCCAGTCGGTGGCGTGGGCGGTACTGTTCTCCTCCTACACGCTCGACGTGCACCTGACGTCGCCTGCCGTGGGCGTGGGCATCGCGGTGGCCGTGTGGCTGACCACGGTGCTGCTCGCCGACCTCATGCGCCGCCGGGGCATGCGCGGTCCGGCCGAGGTGGCGCTGCGCCGCCTCACCTACGGGGGCGGAGCTGGCACCGGTGGAAGCAGGGGAAGCGGTCGCGGGTAGGCGGTGGTCGCCCCCGCCAGGCGCCCAAACCGGCGCGTCTGGCGGGGGCGACGTGCGTCCGCCGAGCCCGCCCCAAGGTCCATCCCCGCGTGCGCGGGGAGCAGTGGCCTACGGTCTTCTGCCGGACCCCGCCGGGGGGTCCATCCCCGCGTGCGCGGGGAGCAGCTAGTAGATGAGTGACTATGGCTGAACCCGATGGGTCCATCCCCGCGTGCGCGGGGAGCAGCTCGTAGTCCTCCATGCCCGGCGTCGCCTCGCGGGTCCATCCCCGCGTGCGCGGGGAGCAGGCGGGGGCCACCGTCGCCTCGTTGCACATCGCGGGTCCATCCCCGCGTGCGCGGGGAGCAGCGATGACCGCCGCCCAGCCGCTGCCACGTGTAGGGTCCATCCCCGCGTGCGCGGGGAGCAGGGTGGCGTGGGTGTCCCGGGTGTGCTGGAGGCGGGTCCATCCCCGCGTGCGCGGGGAGCAGGACCCCGCGTTGTGCGCCGACATCGACCCCGAGTGGTCCATCCCCGCGTGCGCGGGGAGCAGCCCCGGGCCGTGGTGGTCCCGATGGGCAGCCCGGGTCCATCCCCGCGTGCGCGGGGAGCAGCCCCCATTCCCTCCGCCACTGCCGGTGTCGCCCGGTCCATCCCCGCGTGCGCGGGGAGCAGAGCTGCCCCGTGAGCGTCCCGCCCTGGGGTTCGGGTCCATCCCCGCGTGCGCGGGGAGCAGCCCCCATTCCCTCCGCCACTGCCGGTGTCGCCCGGTCCATCCCCGCGTGCGCGGGGAGCAGAGCTGCCCCGTGAGCGTCCCGCCCTGGGGTTCGGGTCCATCCCCGCGTGCGCGGGGAGCAGCCCCGATCACCAGGCTGGAAGCGCGCCCCCGGGGGTCCATCCCCGCGTGCGCGGGGAGCAGGGCCGCGGTGGTCGTTGACCAGGACGCCCCGGGGGTCCATCCCCGCGTGCGCGGGGAGCAGAGATGTGGGGCTCTGCGGACCCCTGGGAAGGCAGGTCCATCCCCGCGTGCGCGGGGAGCAGCGTATGTGTAGCTGTGTCGTAGGAGTCGCCCGGGGTCCATCCCCGCGTGCGCGGGGAGCAGTCGCGGACGGTCGCGCCGCACTGGGCCATGCGGGGTCCATCCCCGCGTGCGCGGGGAGCAGGGCCGGAGGCTCCGGCTCCGGGGTCGGCTCCGGGGTCCATCCCCGCGTGCGCGGGGAGCAGGCCCGCATGGCCATGCGCCGCTCCATCGGATGGGGTCCATCCCCGCGTGCGCGGGGAGCAGCACGTGCGCGACAGCGTCTTGCCCGAGCGCCGGGGTCCATCCCCGCGTGCGCGGGGAGCAGACTCGCTGACCTGGCAACTTACCAGCGGCAAGCAGCCGATTTTGCAACTTCTCGAAAAACAGTCATAAGCAACAAAAGTCCCAAATGGAATACCGGCGACGCCAGCCGACACAACGGATGCTCAACCTTCCCCCGAACCAGCCGTAGGCTTCAGGAAGCGTCCGATTCCTGGAGCCCCCGGAGAAGCAGCGTGACCAGCCTGCGTGGATCGTAGCGCGGGTCCCCGTCGGATCCGATGCAGAGGTTGCCGACGCCGCGCATCAGTTCGTAGGCCTGCACACCCGGCCTGACCTCCCCCGCCTCGATCGCCGCGTCGAGCAACTGCTCGGCGACGGGCAGCAGGCGGTCGAGGAAGTACGTGTGGAGCGCGGCGAAGCCGCTGCTGTCCGGTTGCGGCGCGTTCGCGAGTCCGTGCTTGGTGACGAGGAAGTCGACGAACAGGTCGATCCACCGACCCAGGGCCTCGAACGGCGAGTCGGTCTCGGCCAGCAGCCTCGGGCCGGCCTCGGCACAGGCTTCGACCTGGTGGCGGAAGACAGCGACCACGAGGTCCGCGCGCGTCGGGAAGTGGCGGTAGATCGTCCCCATCCCGACCCCCGCCTTGGCGGCGATCTCGCGGATCGGCGCGTCGACGCCCGAGACCACGAAGACCTCGGCCGCTGCGGCGAGGAGCTTCTGCTGGTTGCGCACCGCGTCGGCCCGCTTGCTCGGCCCCGCGGCCTTCCCTGCCTTGTCCGATGCGGGCATACGCCCTCCTTCCTCCAGCCGCCAATGAAGCAGAGCATTGTTCCACTTGCAAAACGGAACATCGCTCCGTATCGTAAGCGGAGCAAGGTTCCGATTGTTTTCATCCTACGCCGGACTCTGCCCGGCCGCCCTCACACGCCACCGGCGCCACGAGAGCAGCAGCGAAGGCTTCCGGCACGAACCCCGAAAGACAAGGCACACCATGAGTTCAGCGGCCTCCACCCGCGTCACCGTCGTCCCGCCCGCCCCCGTGCTGTCGTTCAGCCCCGTGGTCCTGCCCGTTCCCGGACGCCCCGTGGACATGCAGGTCCGTGTCACAGCACCCCTGAACGGGACCGACCTGCCGGTCATCCTCCTCTCCCACGGGCACGGCTTCTCGAACAACCTGTCCTCGCTCAACGGCTACGGCCCCCTCGCCAACCTCTGGGCAGCGCTCGGCTTCGTCGTCGTCCAGCCCACCCACCTCAGCTCCGCGACGCTCCAGCACGCGCTCGCGGACACCCCCACGGAACCCATGTCCTGGCGCTCCCGCGCCGAGGACATGACCCACGTCCTCGACCGGCTCGACACGATCGGGAACACCGTGCCGCAGCTCGCCGGACGCGTGGACCACGGCAGCGTCGCCGTGGCCGGGCACTCGCTCGGCGGCTTCACCGCCGCCCTCCTGCTGGGCGCACGGGTCACGGACCCCGACACCGGGGAAGAGGTGAACCTCGTCGAACCCCGGATCGGGCAGGGGGTGCTGCTGGCCGCGCCGGGCCGGGGCGGCGACGCCTTGACCGGCCCCATGGTGGAGCGGATCCCGGTCCTGCGGAGCACCGACTTCTCCACGATGGCCACGCCCGCGCTGGTCGTGGCCGGCGACAAGGACGACCCCCGGCACTTCACCGACATGGGACCGGACTGGTACGCCGACCCCTACCGCCTCTCCCCCGGCCCCAAGACCCTGCTCACCCTGTTCGGCGCCGAGCACGGGCTCGGAGGGGTCGCCGGATACGACGCCGACGAGACCACCGACGAGAGCCCGGAGCGGGTCGCCGCACTGGGACGGCTCTCCGCTGCCTACCTCCGCAGTCGGTTCCGCCCCGGCGACGACGCGTGGCAGGAGGCGCAGGACGCGCTGACCGGCGGCCCCGAGGGCTTCGGGCGGGTCGAGTCCAAGTAGCGCATGAACCCGGCAGGCCCCTCTCCCGTGCGGGGAGGGGCCGCGGCTCCGGGCCGGACCGGGTTGCGAAGGGGGTGTCCCCTCAGATCCAGCCGTGCTCCTCCGCGATGCGAGCGGCCTCGTGGCGGTTGGCCGCGTCGAGCTTCGCGATGGCGGCCGCGAGGTAGTTCCGCACGGTCCCCCGGGACAGGGAGACGCGCCGGGCGATCTCCTCGACGGGCGCGCCGTCGCGCGCGAGAGCGAGCACGTCGGCCTCGCGCGGGCTGAGCGGGGAGTCGCCCGCGCCGATCGCCTCGGCCGCGAGTTCGGGGTCCACGTACCTGCCTCCGCCCGCGACCTTGCGCACGACCTCGGCGAAGGTGCGCGAGGAGACGGTCTTGGGCAGGAAACCGCGCACGCCCGCGGCGAGCGCGGACTTCAGGTAGCCGGGGCGCCCGTGCGAGGTCACGATGACGCAGCGGCAGTCCGGCAGCTCGGCCGCGAGGCGCCGGGCCACCTCGATGCCGTCGGGCCCGGGCAGCTGAAGGTCGAGCAGGGCCACGTCAGGGCGGACCCGCAGGGCCGTCGCCAGCGCCTCGTCACCGGACGCCGCCTGGCCGACGACCTCGAAGTCGTCCTCCAGGTCGAGCAGTCCGGCGATGGCGTCGCGGATGAGGTGTTCGTCGTCGGCGACGAGGATGCGGGTCATGCGGTCTCTTCCTCCGGGAGCGGGATCATGGCGTCGAGCAGGAACCAGTCTCCGTCGCGGCGCGCGGTGACCTCCCCGCCGAGCGCTCCGATCCGCTCGGACATCGCGCGCAGTCCCGTTCCCCCTCCGGCGCCGGCTTCCCCCGACCCCTCGGATCCGGCACCGTCGTTCGCGATCGTGAGGTGCACCTGCCCGCCCTCCACTGCGGTCGCGAGCGTAACCTGTGCCGCGGCCGAGTGGCGCAGGACGTTCGTGACGCCCTCGCGAACGACCCAGGCGAGGTCCTCGGCTCGCCCCTCGGGCACGGGGTCCCCGGTCACCGTACAGCGGATGCCGGCGGACTCCAGCAGGGACCGCGCCCCCGCCAGCTCGCTGTCCCAGGTGGTGCGGAGCTCGCCGCGCACGACGTGGCGGACCTCGGTTCCCGCCTCCTCTGCCAGCCGCCGGACCTCGCCGAGCTCACGGGCCGCCCTCTCGTCCTGACCGCGCAGAACGAGTTCCGACGCCAGTGAGCTCTTGAGCGCGATCGTCGCCAGGGTCCGGCCGAACACGTCGTGCAGGTCTCGCGAGATGCGCAGGCGCTGGTTCGCGAGCGCCAGCTCGGCACGGACCTCGTGCGCCTTCTGCAGTTCGAGCAGTACCCGCAGCATCCACGAGCACGACCAGCAGGCCCACATGGCGAAGCTGATCACCACTGCTCCGACCAGCACCAGCACGATGTCCTCGACGCCCACGAGCGGGACGGAGAGGACGACGGCCGCAACGTTGAGCAGCAGCGCCCGGCGCGCGTCGAGGACGGGAACGAAGCTGGCGGCGACCGAGCCGATCGCCGCCGCGACCGTCATGCCCATCGCGGGAAGGGGAATCAGGAAGGTCACGGAGACGAGGGCGACGAGAACCAGCGCCCACGCGACGACACCGCCGGTAAGGAGCCGTCGTTCGCGCCCGACGAGGGTGTCGATGCTCCAGTTCACGACCAGGATGTTGCCGGCGAAGAGGACGACTGACAGCGCTATGGCCGTGACCACCGCGGCGAGGGGCGCTCCGGTGAGTCCGTCGGCCTCGATCGCGCTCCGGAGGAGGGTGCCGACCGGGATCGAGACGGCGAAGTACGTGGACCAGCGCATGTAGGCCTCGAACCTGCGTGCCCCGACCAGCGGTAGATCACTCATGGTCGCCATTGTCCCGTCACACCCGCACCGGCTGCGGGTCCGCAGGGGTCAGGGTAGGGCCCCTCCTGCGTGTGCGCAGCCACACCACCGCCGTGATGGCGACAAGGGTGAGACAGGGGATGAGCAGAGCGGCCGACTGGGAGCCCGCCGACCGCTCCAACGCAGCGTTCTGGTCTGCGTGCAGAACGGTGAGCAGGAGGAAGGTGAGCGTGTTGTTCAAGGCGTGGATGACAACCGCGATCTCGATGCCGCCGGTGCGCCAGGTGATGAGGGCCAGGCTGACACCGAGCGAGAAGCACCAGAGGTTGAACCACGGATCGGTCGAGAGGTGGACGGCCGTGAACACCACGCTGGAGACGAGTACCCCGAGGACCATCGCCGTGCGCGGCCCGTGCCCCCAGCTCGCGGCGACGCGGAAGACGAGTCCGCGAAAGCCGTACTCCTCCCCGGCCGACTGCAGGGGCGTCAGCAGGAGGGTGGCGGTGAATACGGCGATCAGGTCGGCGATCGACCGGTGAGCCTGTTCCACGGGCAGGAAGTTCAGGCCGACGAGCGAGAGGAGGAGCCAGAGGGGACCGATGATCAGGAACGCCCGGCCGAACACGTCGAACCTGAAACACGAAACCACGGAGTGCAGCGAGGCGCCCTTCACCCCGTAGAGCCACCGCTGGAGGAGCATGCTCCACGGGATGAGCAGGGCGACCGAGGCCAGGTTGGCAGCGTGGAAGAGCGGTGTGTAGTCGGTTCCGCCCAGCGTCGGGGGGATTCTGCCTGTCTGCACATCGACGAAGGCGGCAGCGAGGGCGATCAGGATGTTGAAGGCGAACAGCCCGCCGACCAGGAGCACGATCGCCAGGATGCCGCGACCGATACGGCGCTTGTCGTCGGCGAGCACACGGTGGTACTCCACACCCGGCGGGAACGGTCGTGGGCCGCGACGGCGCGGGGGCGGCGGGGTCTCCACGGAGTTAGCGTCCCGGGCCGTGGGGGGCGGTGAAACCGCTGGTCGTGACGGTGTCGTCGGGGCGGAGAAGTCGTCGTTGCGGCTCATGCCACGAACGTATTTCCGCGCGAGCCCGTAACCGAGTGCCACCGATCACGGGATTCGTCTGCGATCCGCATGGGTCGGGCATGACAGATGTCATGCAAGGTCGAGGGGCGTGGTGTGGGCATGGAGGGTGGATCCCCGCGTGCGCGGGGAGCAGGAAATCGGCACGTTCGGGCCGGTCAGCGGCCCGGGTCCATCCCCGCGTGCGCGGGGAGCAGGAGAGCATCCCCTTGCGTGAGATGGCAGGCGCGGGTCCATCCCCGCGTGCGCGGGGAGCAGGATGCGCTGGATCTCATCAAGCAGCGCAGCGAGGGTCCATCCCCGCGTGCGCGGGGAGCAGAGCGGATAACCAGGGAACTTACCAGCGGCAAGCAGTCATTTTTCCAACTTATTGGGTTTCGGACAATCGCCCCAAGAAGGCATGGAAATTCACTTCCGCCAAGTTCACTCCCATAAGGACACAGAACGCCTTCCAGTCCGACCCGAGTCATGATCCACTGATGTCCGTCATACCCTGGGACTCTACATAGGTCGGGAAGGACACACTCTCCTCCAACGCGAGTCCCTGTCACTCCAGATAGGCAACCGAGCCCTCCTTCACGGCCCCTCGGCTAATCTGCGTACCGTCAGGACGGTAGTTCAGGAGAACGATTCACTCACCGTCGAACATCCAGAAGTCGTCGTCCAGGGCTACCGGTTGACGGACCGGGAGGCTCTGGCACAGTTGTCGGACGTCCTCCCCGACGAGCAGTTCGTCGTGGTGCCCCGTGAACTTCTGACCCGCTTCGCCCCCAAGGAGTGACGTGCCCGATCTCGTGTCCGGCGAGGCCTTCAACGATCTCTTCCGCGCCTACCGCTATACCGCGTGGCGGTTGGAGACGCGGAGCTTCTACGGAGTCCTGGAGGAGAACGAGCCCTTCCAGAGGTGGCTCACCGGCGACGACTCCGACATCGAGTGGTTCAAGCCGTGGCTGAGCATGATGCGCGACGAGCTGGCCACCGGGAAACGCATGGAGCGGGTCCGCATCATCGACGACCCTCCCTCGGACTACCTGCGCTGGGGAGCTGTGGGGCACTCCCTACAACCTGGGGGTGGGAGAGGACATCCGCTACCTCCCCAGGAAGCACTCTGTGGTCGACTCGCTCCCTGACGAGGACTTCTGGGTGTTCGACAGCCGAACGGTCGCCCGGCTCCACTTCGACGAGGACGGCAACGTGCTCGGCGCGGCTCTGAGCGAGGATCCCGCCGAAGTCGTTCGCGCCCTGCAGGCACGCGATGCGGCCTGGCACCATGCCCTGACGTTCACGGAGTACATGGCGACCAGATCTGCATGACCGGTTACCCGACAGCCCGTGTCTCCCTGGGGGCAAGGGCACCTTGAGCTTCGATCGCCCCTCAAGGTCACGAGCGCCCCCATGCGCGTATCTGATCGCGGCCGGTGTCGCCGAACAGCGCATGCTCCTCGTACATCGCGAACAATTCACGGTACGCCTTCACATCACGCGCATCGCGGAAGGCCAACCGACCCGTGAAGATCTCGACTGTCGCAAGGCGGTCGTCGTAGACAGTGAACGTGTTCATCGGACCGCGCGGCAGGAGCACACCGAGTGGGATCACGCCCAGGCGAACGTTCTGCCATCGGGACACCTCGAGCAGTCGTTCCCTCTGCGCAGCCATACCGCCCGGGGGCAGGATCGCCCATCGGACAGCCTGTTCCGTCAGCAGGAACGTGAAAGAACGTGTGCCTTCCCTCAAGATGGCCTGCCGGTCGATCTTCTTCGCCACGGTGGAGGAAACATCCCCGGGAGAGTGGGTGAGGCTCGCTTTGATGTAGGCGGGCGTGGCCAGCAGCCCGGTCACCATCGTCGGGAGGAAGAAGCGGATCTCCGACGCCGCCGACTCCAGAACCTTGAGTTCGCTCTGACGGGTCTCCAGCCCCTTACGCCAGAGCGTCCGCTTGTCCTGCCATTCTGTGTTGGCCAGTTTGGCCCGTTGCAGTACCCGCGCAGCCTGTTCAGCCGTAGCACCGAGCGCGGTGAGGATACGATCCAGGTCGACCAAGGTAGGGGTGAGTCGGCCCGTTTCGATCTTGCTGATCTTGCTCTGCGATATGGAACAGCGCCGAGCCAGCCGGTCTCCGGAGAGACCGGCTGCCCGGCGCAGTTCACGCAGTTCCGCCCCGAGATCGTCCCGGGCCGCTGCGAGTTCCTCAGGTTCTAGCGCCACCCTGCGACTCTACGTAGGCTGCGAAGGGGATGCTCTCCTCGACCGCGATCCGCTGCCACTCCTGGTATTCGGCAGGAGCCTCGTCCACCAGTTCGCGGTTGATCTGCGTACCGTCAGGGCGATAGTTCAGGCGGACGATCCGCTCCCTGTCGAACATCCAGAAGTCGAAGTCCGGCAGTCCCAGATCTCGCCCGGTGAGGTCGAGAATCCGGATGTCCTCACCAGCTGCGATGTTGCCGGGAATCCCCCAGGCGAACTGGTAGCGCTGATAATCGGTCAACGGCCGACGCACGACACGGACACGCCCGACGTACTTGCCATCAGCCAGATATCCCCTGATCCGTTCATGCCACCTGGAGTTGTGCCCCTCCGGCTTCGGTTCACCACGGAGGAAACGGGAAAAGCTCCCGACCTCTCCCGGCATGGTGTAGGTGGACTGAACTTCTAGCCTCCACGCCTCCGAACCGAAACCGTCGAACACCTTTCTCCACGAATCACCATCCAAGAGCATCGAAAGCCTCCCTGAGAACAGACTGAGGTATCTCGACCGCGGATTCTCCGTCGGGCGGGGTGAAACCGGCGTAGAGGGCGCCCTGGACAACAACGCCCCCGCCCTCCGAGAGGTAGACGTTGGGGCAGTCATCGTCGTCGCAGACGGGGCCGCCACCACCAGTGAGACGGGTGAGACCGGGCTTGTGCACCACGCACACTCCTGCCAGGTGGTCCGAAGGGGTTCGATCAACAATACCCAAGCGACCCATCCACCTTCCACTACGGACGAGGAAAATTCCCGAAGTGGAATAAAGTCGTTCCACCTCGCTTACGACGCAGGGATCGAAAATATTCCTTTTCGGGAATGCCACCGAACCCCGAACCTGTTTCCCATACGCTCATAGCGTCCACAGGACACGCCTTACCACAGGAACAAATAGCCACAAAGGGAACTTCCAAGGATGCTCAACCAGGAAACCAAAACTGACGACTCGTCCGCGACAGAAAACTTCCGTCCGTTCGGCCTGAGCCGCTGCACGGTTCCCCAGCACGATTCCGGCTACGACGTCTCCGGGATCACCTACGACCCGAAGTCCCAGATGTCCTTGCTCTCCGGCAGGCCGCTCATCGAGCAGCCGATCCTCGGCACCGCCGTACAGTGCACGGTCACCACCACCGAGGACATGCAGGCGTGGACCGACCAGGTCTCGGACTCCTGAGCGGAAGAGGACACCCGTGACCGTTCTGGTTCTCACCCGCCCGCTGGATCCCACCGCCGACCTGGTCATCCACGAACTCCACCGGAGCGGAACACCGGTTCTCCGCTGTGATCCCGGGGACTTTCCCGGAACGCTCGAATTGGAGGCCCGCATCTCGACGACAGGAGCGGTCACGGGCACCTTGCGCACGCAAGAGCGCGAAGTGGACCTCGCAGAGATTCGTTCGGTGTATCACCGGCGTCCCACCTCTCCACGCTCGCATCCGGCACTGGACGAACGCGATCGGCTGTGGTCGGAGCGTGAGGCCGGCGCCGGGCTCAACGGTGTACTCGACGCGCTCAACTGCCGATGGATCAACCGCCCGCGCCACAACACTGCAGCAGAACGCAAGCCACGACAGCTCGTAGCAGCGGCACGCGTCGGGCTGAGCGTGCCGGAAAGCCTTGTGACCAACACGGTGGAGGCCGCGCGCGAGTTCGCCGCCACAGCCCGCACCATGGTCTACAAGTCCATGACAGGTGGTCCTACCCCTGGTGAAGCCCTTGAGAGAGCTGAGGCCCTCTACACCACAATCGTCACTGCGGACGAGCTGACACCCGGCGTGGGACACACCGCACACCTGTTCCAGGTGTGGGTCGACAAAGCCTACGAGGTACGGGTCACGGTGGCCGGGGAAATGGTGTTCGCGGTTCGCATCGATGCCGCCAGCCCGACCGCGCGCATCGACTGGAGGGCCGACTACCGGCATCTCTCCTACCTGCCGGTCGAGCCTCCCGCAGAGGTGTCCAAAGCGGTCAGGAAGCTGATGCGTGAGCTCCATCTGACTTTCGGGGCCCTCGACTTCGTAGTGACACCTGATGGCAGGTGGGTGTTCCTGGAACTCAATCCCAACGGCCAATGGGGATGGATACAGCTCGCCACGGGCCTCCCCATCGCCGAGGCGATAGCCGACAACCTACGAGAAAGCAGTCTGTGATGCCCTCACCCTCTTCCGGACAGACACCGGCTCCCCCCGGGCACGCCGACCGATTGGCCGCGGAACTGGTCACCAAGGGCAGTCTCCGTTCCCCGGTGTGGCGTCACGCCTTCGCCACCGTTCCGCGGCACTTGTTCGTGCCGGCATTCCACGTTCGCACCGCGAAGGGCACTGCTTCCTACACCGATGAGGCACCGGGCTGGCTGGAGGCGGTCTACCGTGACGACACACTCATCACCAGGTTCTCTGACGAAGGACTGGCGGTCAGCTCCTCCACCGAACCCTCACTGATGGCTCTGATGCTGGAGAACCTCCAGTTGGAAGACGGCATGCGGGTCCTGGAGATAGGGACAGGGACCGGCTACAACGTCGCGTTGCTGAGCGAGCGTCTGGGCTCAGGACTCGTAACGTCTCTGGACCGAGATCCCGACCTGGTCGAACAGGCTCGCGCCGCCTTGGCCGCAGCTGGATACAGGCCCACCGTGGTCATCGGAGACGGGGCGGAAGGCTACCCGGGCAACGCACCCTACGACCGGCTACTGGCTACCTGCGGCCTCGGTCGTGTGCCGGTGTCCTGGCTGAGCCAGCTGAGCACTGATGGAATGATCCTCGCGAACGTAGGACTGGGGTTGGTACGCCTGACCCGCAGGAGCCACCAGTTCGTTCAGGGACCTTTTCTGCCGCAGGCGGCGGGTTTCATGCGACTGCGATCCCCTCTCGCCTCCGGGGTTCCCACCCTCGACAGGGTGCTTGCCGCCACAGGCGGTGACCCCGATGAAGTTCAGCACTTCGAGGATGTACCGGGACTCGACGACCACTTCATGTCCGAGTTCCGGCTGTCCCTGCTTCTGCCTTCCGGGCTTCGTGTCATTCGGCACGAGCCGGGCGGTGCAGTCCACTGTGTGCTGGACGGCGCTTCAGGAGCGTGGTTCCGAGCCATCGTGTCCCCGGACGGACAGGTGTCGGTGGCCCTCAAGGGAAGCGCGCAGAAGTGGAAGCTGTTCGCCGAGATGTTGGGTGTGTGGGCCCGGGAGGGCCGCCCCGGTATCGATCGCTACTGGTTGACGGTCGACCGCTCCGGTGAACACCGTCTCTGCCTCGACGGACCGCGCGGACGCTACGGCTGGGATCTCGACTGACCGCAGCCGCCGCACCCCGGAGGAAGACATCCCCCGCGTGCACGGGGAGCACGTGTTCTCTCATTTCCTGGACCTCCGCCGGACGGGTCCATCCCCGCGTGCGCGGGGAGCACCGCAGCTGCCTTCAGCGGGCGGCCCCTCGACTGGGACCATCCCCGCGTGCGCGGGGAGCACTCGACCGGGGAGTCGGCGACCACCTGGGTCCAGGGACCATCCCCGCGTGCGCGGGGAGCACGCGTCGGGTACGGCGCGGTACGGTAGGCACTGGGGACCATCCCCGCGTGCGCGGGGAGCACAGTGAATGACCTGGGACTCTACCAACGGTGAACGGTCGTTTTTCCAACTTCTCAAAAATTGGACACCTGACCCGAAAACCGTCAATCAACCCATATGACTGCAAACAACTCCGCGGCCGCACCGGACCACGGCCGGAACCCCTGAACCCCTGACTCCCGCCGGGACCGGCGGCCGGGGGACGCACCCCCGGCCGGGTCCCGCCCGGACTACTCCCTGCGTGCCCCCTCGGGCCAGATGACGTTCACGGGGATCCCCCGCTCGGTGGCGAGCCGCACCGCGTCGGCCGTTCCGCCCCCGCCGCCGGACGGCTGCCCGTCCCACACCGCGAAGAGCAGGTCGACACCGCCGAGCACCGCCTCGTTGGCCTCCTCGTAGGCCTGGCGGCCCGCGGTCAGGCTCATGTACCGCACGTGGTGCGCGCGGACCAGCAGCCGGTCGAAGCCCCCGCGTGCCTCGGGGCCGACCTTGGCCTCGCGGTAGTCGGCGGAGGGGAGCACGACCTCCAGCTGCCCGCCGAGGTCGAGGACCTCCTCGGCGAAGAGCTGGTCCGCGCCGCGCGCGAGGCAGGAGATTCCGACGAGACCGCCCTCGGTGTAGTCTTCCAGTGCGTCTACTAGGGCTTTTCGTACCAGTTCCGCACTGTCAGCGGAGAGGTTCGAGTGGCCAGTGATTCCGATGCGCGTCACTCTGTCCCATTCCTTTCCGTCTACTGGGCAAGCAGAGTACGCGATAACTCGTCACGCGCTTCGGCCACGGTGGGCTGACGGTGGAACGCGGCCGACTCGGTGTACCAGTCGTGTATGCGCCGGCGCACCCTCCCCGAGTCGAGCGAGCGCTGCATGTCCGCGGCCTGCCTGACGACCCGCACCGACTCCTCCGGTTCGTCGAGCAGCAGGTAGGTGCGCCCGAGTCCGACGAGGTCGAAGGCCCGGCTGCGCTTCTTGGCGGGGTCGCGCAGCCTGAGCGCCCGGCCGATGTGCCGGGCGGACTCCTCCGCGAACCTGCGCCGCGCGGCCCGGTCCTCCTGACCTCCCGCGAGGTCCCGGTAGCGCGCCCCCACGACCCCCGACAGCTCGGCGTGGTCGAAGTTGCGCGCCCAGTCCGGCACCTCCCCGCCCCCTCCCCCGTCGAGCAGCTCCTCGGCCTGGGAGACGGTGCGCCGGTAGGCCTCGGTCCGGCCCATCCGGGCGTACGACCAGCCCTCGCGGGTGCGCAGCATCGCGAGGACCCGTTCGGGGGCGCGGTGGGCGTGCGCGCTGTCCAGCGCCAGCCGCGAGATGTCGAGGGCGTCGTCGGGGCGGTGCAGGTCCAGCATCTGGCGGGCCATGTCGGCGAGCACGCCGACCCCGTACAGGCGGTGTTCGGGTCCCGCCTGGTGGATGGCCCGCAGCGAGAAGGTGTAGTACTTCTGCGCGGTGGGGTGGTCCCCGGCGTCGTAGGACATGGCCGCGACGATCTTGGAGAGTTCGGCCATGACCGTGAACAGCCTGGCCTGGACGGGTGCGGGCTGGGCCTCCTCGACCAGTTCGGAGACCTCCGACAGTTGTCCGATCACCGCCTTGCGGCGGATTCCCAGGCGCCACCTGTCGTCCCAGTGGCGCAGCGCCACGGTGGCGGCCTCGATCCTCCCCAGTTCCGATTCCCCGATGGTGCTGGGCCCGTGGCCGGAACCGGCCAGTGTGGGAAGCAGCCAGTGTTCCAGCACTTCCGTCAATGTGGCGCCCATGATGAGAGCACCACCGACCGCGAATGCGTCCCTGCGTTTCATCAGATCCTTCAGCGTGATCTCGGCGATGTCCTGCGCTGTTCTCGGCGCAGACCACAATTCGTCCATGCCGTGCGCTGAAGTGCCTGTACCCCGATCCGCGCCGATATCGCCACCGTCCGATTCGGCGAGTCCGAGAAGCCGGCGGGCGTCGGAGGGCATCGACAGCCCGTCGGCGAGGCGCCGCCAGGTGCGCAGGGCCGTCACGGAGCGCCGTCCGGCCATGATCGCGCTCACGTGCGGCTGGGCGAGGTCGGTGGCGGCGCCGATCGCCTGCTGGCTGGCGCCTGTGTACTGCCTGACCAGGCGGAACAGGGCGCCTGCGTCCTGGTCGGCGAGGGATCGGCGCACGTCGGCGCGGGACCAGAAGGTGCGTGGCGGAGTCGGGCGGGGGGTGACCGGTAACTCGGGCATTCATACCGCCGGTGTATATCGGCTCGGAATTCCAGGGGCAGGGGCGGACGTCGTTACATCTCCATAGACATCCTTACCCGGAATCGCTTGCCCCCGAAATGGGCGGAAGACCCTGTTTCCGTCTTCTTCGGCGGAGCGCCGAGGAGCGAGATCATGAACCCCACCCCCCACGACGGGCACGGCAGGAACGGTGGCGGCCACAAGCCCGGAGCCGCCGTTTCCGCCACGTGCGCACTCTCCGTTTCCGCTACCTGCGAATACTCCCTTCCGTCTCTGGACGGGGACCCGGCTTCCGGCGGGGCCGACCGATGATCCCCGCGCACCGGAGACTCGTCGCCCGCCTGGCGGTGGACGGCGACCTGTCCCCCGACTGGCGGGGGGCGTTCGAGGCGGTGCCGCGCCACCTGTTCCTGCCGGACGTCATCGACGGGGGCGGGGGCGGCCTCCCGGTGGACCGGCGCGACGACGAGACGCGGTGGTGGGAGGCCGCCTACGCCGACCTCCCGGTGGCCGCCCGGGTCGGCGGGGGCGTCGGGGACGGCCGGGGCCCCGGACACCCGGTGACGGCCTCCCCGGCCCCCTCGGGGCTGGCCCGGGTGCTGGACCTGTTACAGGTGTCCCCGGGCATGCGGGTCCTGGAGATCGGCACGGGGACGGGCTACGGCGCGGCCCTGCTGTCGCACCGGCTCGGGGACGACGCCGTGACGTCGGTGGAGATCGACTTCGCGCTCGCCGAGAGCGCCCGGGTCTCGCTGATGGCCGCCGGGTTCGCCCCGCTGGTGGTGAGCGGGGACGGCAAGTACGGCTGGGCGGCCAGGGCCCCGTTCGACCGGGTGTTCAGCTGTGTGGCCGTGCGGCGGGTCCCCTACGCGTGGGTGGCGCAGACACAGCCCGGTGGGCGGGTGCTGACCACGTGGGCCAACTCCTTCCACGAGGGGGTGCTGGTCGACCTGGAGGTGGGCGCGTACGGCACGGCGCGCGGCCCGGTGGTGGGGGGCGGGCACGCGTGGGTCCGGCCGGCCCAGGACCCCCTGTCGCTGGTGGACACCTACGTGCGGGCGGACGCGGAGTTCTCGGTCACCCGGACCCGCCTGGGGCCGGAGGAGCCGATCCGGGACCCCCACGGGTCCTTCGCGGTCGGGGTGCGCATGCCCACGGTGGTGCACCGGACGCGGTTCGCCGAGGACCCCGCGGACCCGAGGTACACGGTCTACCTGATCGATCCGCACACGTGGTCGTGGGCCTCGTGGCACATCGACCCCGAGTTCAAGGAAGAGGGCTACGAGGTCCGCCAGCACGGCCCGCGCCGGCTGTTCCACGAGCTCGAGGCCGCGCACGAGCTGTGGGTGGAGGCCGGCCGCCCGGAGCGCACCCGGTTCGGCCTGACCGTGGCCTTCGACCACCAGCTCGTGTGGCTGGACGACCCCCACGCCGTGTTCGCGTCCAGCCGGTGATCCCCGCCGGGGCGGGCCCCTCCGCCCCGGCCCCTGTCAGACAGCCCCGGGCCACGGCCCGCCGCACAGCTCCAGAGGGAGAAGTCTCATGTCCATCACGCCGTACAGTCCACAGACCGCCGCCCCCGGATGGCGGTGGAGCCCCCGCGTGTACCCGCGCGTCCCGACGGGGGCGAGCCGGGTGAGATCCGAGCTGCGCGCCGACCTGGAGATGCTCACGAACGTCACGGAGGACCTGGTCTCGGACATGGTGCTCTGCGCGAGCGAGATGTTCTCGAGCGCGGTGGAGTACGCCGGGCCCGACGCCCGCGGGGGCCGCATGCTCCGCACGCTGACCCTGTACGGCGTGCCCGGCCGGGGGTCGGTGCTGTGCCTGTCGATGGTCGGCGAGGGCGAGCAGAGCACCGTGCCGCACTTCCCGTGCGAGGGCCTGGGCCAGGTGTGGCCGGACGTGGCCCTGGGGCAGGGGCTGGTCCTGATCGACCGCCTCGCGGAGCGCTGGGGCACCCGCCGGGCCCTGTTCCCCGACGAGGGGGTGGGCGCCGCGATCTGGGCGGAGTTCACGGTCCCCGCCGAGTGACCCGGCGCCCCGCCGCTCTCCGCGGGCGCCCCTCACGACCGAAGCCTCCCGGCCCCGTACCAGGCCGGCACGTACGCGGGAGGGGTGCACCTGCACGCGCACCGCAGGTGCACCCGCGCCCGCACGGGGAACACGGCCGTCGCCGCCCCGCGAGGGGCCCGGCCGGGCCGTTCCCTTCCGGAAGCTCCCCGGCCGGAAGCGCCCCGGTCGGACGGCCTCCCTGGACCGGGCGAGCGGCAGTGCCGACGGCGCCCGCCGCCCCGCCCCGTCCCTGACTACTCCGCCGGCCGCCCGGACCCGCGGCCGTACGCGGCGAGGAACACCCGCACCCCCTCCTCGGCGTGGCGGCGCAGCTCCTCCGGGGGCGGGACGGCCTCGTCGCCCAGGAGCATGGCCCGGTTGACGGGCTCGGCCATGACCAGCCAGTTGAAGTGGGAGGCGGCGGTGGCCGGGTCCGCCACGTCGAGGCGCCCGCTCCCGGCCAGGCGCTCGAACAGGCCGGCCATGGCGCGCATCGCGCGCGCGGGCCCGTTCTCGTGGAGGACCCGGGCGAGTTCGGGGAACCTGGCGACCTCGCCGATGACGAGGCGGCGCAGCCGCATCAGGTCGGGGGTGAGCACCACCGTGAGCTGGCGGTACGCGTAGTCGCGCAGGTACTCGGCCAGGTCGTCGTCCTCGGTGGGCTCGGGCAGCCGCTCGTGGACGGTGTCGCCCGCCCCGGAGGTCATGCCGGTGACGATCTCGACGAACAGCGACTCCTTGCTGCCGAAGTGCTTGTAGACGGTCTGCTTGGACACCCCGGAGAGCGCGGCGATCTCGTCCATGTTGGTGCCGAGGTAGCCGCCCCGGAGGAAGACCTCCCGCGCCGCGTCCAGGATGGCGCGGCGCTTGCGCGCGGAGCGGCCCCCGCCCTCGGCCCCGCCCGGAGGGTTCTGTGTGTCCGACACCGTCGCGCGACCGCCCGTCCTCGTCGTCCGTCCCGTTTGACCCATTGGTACTGCACGGTCTAGTTTGGTGCAAGTACGGTACTGGACAGTCTAGTTTTGTACCGGCCTCCGCAGAGGCCTTCCGAGGAGATGTGACGACGATGCACGTACAGTTCGCCGAGCTTCCCGTGTTCGACCAGGAGCGGGCCAAGGCGTTCTACACCGGCAAGCTCGGCTGCCGGGTGGTCGCGGACGCGCCCATGGGCGACGACGGGTGGCGGTGGATCGAACTCGGCCTCCCGGGCGCCACCACGTCCCTGCACTTCATCCGGCGTGGCGACGAAACCCCCTCCCCCGAACCCGTCATGGTGCTGGTGGACGACGACGTCGCGGGGACGGTCGCCGCGCTCCGGGCCGAGGGGGTCGAGATCGTCACCGAGCCGCAGGAGGCGCCCTACCGGCCGGGGCTCACGGTCGCCGAGTTCCGCGACAGCGAGGGCAACCGCATGGTGGTGAGCAGCAGCGCGTGAACGCCGCCGCGCCCCGCGTCCGCGCACACCCTTCGAGGAGGAGATTCCGATGTCGCACCACGAGCCCGAGGTCCGCACCCTGAAGGTGCCGGGCGCCACGATCCACCACGAGGTCCGCGGCTCCGGCCCGGTGCTGCTGCTGATCCCCGGGGGGCCGCAGGACGCCGGGGTCCTCGCCGGCCTCGCCCGGCGGCTCGCCGACCGGTACACGACCGTCGCCTACGACCCGCGCGGGAACTCGCGCAGCGCCCTGGACGGCGACCCCGTCGAGCAGCGGGTGGACGTGCACGGCGACGACGCCGCCCGCCTGGTCGAGGCGCTGGGCGGCGGCCCCGCGTACGTGTTCGGCACCAGCGGCGGAGGCCAGATCGGCCTGGCCCTGGCGGCCGGGCGCCCCGACCTGGTGAGGGTGCTCGTCGCGCACGAGCCGGCCTGCGTGCTGATGCTCGACGACCCCTCCGACGCCGTGGCCGCGGACCGGCACGTGTACGACACCTACCTGAACGAGGGCGCCGACGCGGCCATCCGCGAGTTCCTGGGGCTCAACGGCCTGGACGCCGGCGAGGGGGCGCAGGGCGACGGCGTCCCCTCCGACCCCGAGGAGGCCGCCACCTTCGAGCGGGTCAGCGCCAACTTCGAGTACTTCCTGGCCCACGGGCTCCTGCCGATCTCCCTGTACCGCCCGGACGTGGAGGCCCTGTCCGAGAACGGGGCCCGGGTGGTGGTGGGGCTCGGCACGGGGTCCGAGGGGGCGCTCATCCACGACATCGGGCTCGCGCTCGCCGGTCGGCTCGGGACGGAGCCGGTCCCCTTCCCGGGCGACCACCTGGGGTACGACACGCACACGGAGGAGTTCGCGGAGGCCCTGCACGGGGCGCTGCGCGCGGGGTGAGGATCCCACACGGCGGGCCCCGGCGGGCCGTTCCGCGGGGGCCCGCGCCCCGCTCGGGCGGGCCGGGCCCCGCGTGCCCGGAGCCGGGCCGCTACAGGCTCGGCGCCAGGCCGAAGTGCGGGAAGAGGGAGGTGTCGAAGAACATCACCGTGTGGGCGACCCCCTCCGGGACGGGGTCCAGGACCTGGAGCCCGAACGCCCGGTGGACGCCGTCGCCGCCGCGCATGTACACCGCGAAGGCGGGCTGTCCGTTGGCGCGGGTCGGCAGCAGGACCATGTCGCCGGGGCCGGAGGCCGGGCAGTGGGTGGAGATGAGGCGGCCGATGTCCCGCGCCCCGCGCACCCACGTGGTGTACGGCGGCATCTCGAACACCGCGTCGGCGGTGAACAGCTCGGTGATCGCGGGGATGTCGTAGGCCTCGAAGGCCTCCACGTACCTGGCGAGGATCTCGCCCTGGCCCGGCGGCGGCTCGGACACCGCCTCCTCGGTGGGCGCCTCGCGCGCCAGGTGGGCGCGGGCCCGCTGGAGCAGGCTGTTGACGGCGGGCACGGAGGTGTCCAGGACGTCCGCGACCTCGGCGGCGCTGAACCGCAGGACGTCGCGCAGGATCAGCACCGCCCTCTGCTTGGCCGGGAGGTACTGGAGCGCGGCGACCAGGGCCAGGCGCACGCTCTCGCGCGCGGCCACGACCGAGCCGGGGTCGTCCGCGCCGACCAGGGCGTCGGGCACCGGTTCCAGCCAGGGGACCTCCGAGCGGTCGGCGAGCTCCCCGTCGGGTGCGGAGGGCCCGCCGAGCCCGGTGGGCAGGGGGCGCCTGCGGCGCCTCTCCAGGGCGGTGAGACAGGCCGTGGTGGCGATCCGGTGGAGCCAGGTGCGCAGGCTGGAGCGGCCCTCGAACCGGTCGAAGCCCTTCCAGGCGCGCAGGTAGGTCTCCTGGACCAGGTCCTCGGCGTCGTGCACCGAACCGAGCATGCGGTAGCAGTGCGCGTACAGCTCGCGCCGGTAGGGGTCGGCGAGCCTGGCGAAGTCCTGGTCGGACGCGTTTTCCACCACGGCTGTCACGTTACGCCTCCTGGATGACAGAACACACGTTGCCGAACGGGTCGGCGAACCACGCCACCGTGGGGGAGCCGTGCACGATCCCCTTGGCGTCCTGGTCGAAGCCGTCGTAGCGCAGTGTCCGCACGCCCCGCCGGGCAAGTTCGTCCACGGCCGCCTCGGCGTCGTCGACGACGAGGTTGAGGACGGTGAACACGGCGGGCTCGTGGTCGGGCTTGGGGTAGACGAGGACCGCCCGCCCCTCCCCCAGGTCGATGTCGAACAGGCCCTCGTCCTCCATGCCCTCGACGGGGCCCACGGCCAGGCCGAGGGTGTCGCCGTAGAAGGCGCGCGCCCTCGCGGCGTCGGGGACGGCGAAGGACGCGAAGGCCCTCGTGGTGTCGAACATGGCGTTCTCCCTCATGTTTGCGTTTGTGCTGGTCACAGTGTTGCTGTCGGGGAGGGGCGTGTCCCGCTCACGCGCCGTCCTCCATCTCGGCGCGGTGCTCATCGCTGAGCTGGACGATCTGGACGAGGTTGCCGTCGGGGTCCTTGGCGGTGGCGAACAGGCTGCCGTCGCGGTCCTCCAGGGGCGCGAGCCACTCGGTCCCCGCCGCGTCCATGCGGGCGGCGACGGCGCGGGCGTCGTCCACGTCGAAGTTGAGGATCATCCGGGAGGGGTCGGCGGAGACGGGGCCGACGTCGTCCCGGCGGTCGATGAGCAGGTGGAAGGTGCCGAACCGCAGGACCCGGTAGCCGTCCATGGAGTCGTCTGCCCGGGGGTCCAGGACGGCGGCGTACCAGGCGTGCAGCCGGTCGGGGTCGGTGGTGGCCAGGAGCATGCTGTCGAGGTTGGGGCGGGCCATGGTGTCCTCCGCGGGTCGTCGGCGCCGCTTCCCCGTGAGGGGCTGCGGCCGGGTGTCGTCCCGGGCGTTCCGGGCTCCCACCCGTACAGACACGGTCGGGGGTCAGGACTCATCGGCCGCCGCGCGAACCCTCGCGGACCCGTCGTCCGCCGGCGGCGCCCCGGCTCCGGGCACGGGACCGTCCCCGTTTCCCCCGACCGCGTCCTCCGCGGACGGTGCGGAGCGCAGGAGCACGAGGGCAACCGTCCCGAAGACGACCATGGCCGCGGCGCCGACCGCCCCGGCCGCGTTGAGGCCCAGGGTGAACGCCTCCCGCGCGGGCCCGAGCAGCTGGGCGGCCAGGTCGGCGGGCAGCTCCGCGGCGACGGCGACGGCCCCGGCGAGGGTCTCCCCCGCCTGGTCGGGGACGCCCTCGGGGACGGCGGTCCCGGTGCGGTAGACGGCGGCGGCGAGGCTGCCCAGGAGGGCCACGCCCATGGCGATGCCGAACTCCCCGCTGGTCTCGGACATGGCGGCGGCGGCGCCGGCGCGCTCCCTGGGCGCCGCCCCGACGACGATGTCGGTGAGCAGGGCCGCCCCGGGCCCGAGGCCGATCGAGGCCAGGAGGAGCCCGGTGACGAGGAGGGGGGTGCCCTGTTCGGCGGGGACCAGGAACAGCAGGACGAACCCGGCGGCGCTGACGAACATGCCGCCGCCGATGACGTTGGCGCGCCCGATCCGGGCCGCCAGGGGCGCGGCGACCAGGGTGGCCGCGACCATGGCGAGCGCCGGGGGCACCTGCCACAGGCCGGCCACCAGCGGCGAGTGTCCCGCGACCAGCTGGAGGTACTGGCTGAGCAGCAGGAACGTGCCGCCCATGGCGACGGCGCCGACCATCATCACCCCCAGGGAGGGGGCGAACCCGGGGCGGCGGAACAGCCTCAGGTCCAGCAGCGGCTCCGTCAGGCGCAGCTGGCGGCGGACGAACACCGCTCCCACCGCGAGTCCGACGGCGACGGCGGCCAGGGGCGCCAGGACGGGGCCTCCGCCCGCGGCGGTCTTGAGGCCGTAGACGACGGGCAGGATCGCGGCCAGGGACAGGGCGACGCCGAACAGGTCGGGGCGGCCCGGCTCCGGGTCCCGGAACTCGGGCAGGAGCAGGGGCGCGCAGACCAGCAGCAGCACCATGACGGGCACGCCGAGCAGGAGGACCGAGCCCCACCAGAACCACTGGAGGAACAGGCCCCCGACGACCGGGCCGAAGGCGGTGCCGCCCATGAAGCAGCTCGTCCACACGGAGAT
The DNA here is from genome assembly GCF_042660575.1 of Nocardiopsis tropica. Taxonomy (NCBI): domain Bacteria; kingdom Bacillati; phylum Actinomycetota; class Actinomycetes; order Streptosporangiales; family Nocardiopsidaceae; genus Nocardiopsis; species Nocardiopsis tropica. The sequence goes on along the minus strand of NZ_JBHSUF010000009.1, from coordinate 9,062 downwards.
GGCGACCGCCCGCTGTCCCGGGTGGGTGAACATGTTGCTGATCAGGGCGAGGGTGGAGGGCATGAGGGTGGCCCCGGCCACGCCCATGAGCGCGCGGGCGGCGATGAGCGCCTCTGCGGTGGGAGAGAACGCCGCGGCGGCGGAGGCGAGCCCGAAGACGGCGGCGCCGATCATCAGCAGCCGCCTGCGGCCGACCCGGTCGCCGAGGGTCCCCATGGTGACGAGGAACCCGGCGATCATGAAGCCGTAGACGTCCATGATCCAGAGCAGCTGGGGGCCGCTGGGCTCCAGGTCGGCCGCCAGGTGCGGCAGGGCCAGGTAGAGGACGCTCATGTCCAGGGAGAGCAGCAGGGTGGGCAGGGCCAGTACCGCGAGGCCGAGCCAGGTCCGTCCGTCCGCGCGCGGAGGCGCCCCGCCGGTCCGTGTCTTGCCGTTCATCGCGACCTTTCTCCTGGATTTTTCGTTCATGTGTACGGACCAGGAGGGGACCGGGAACTCATCGTCCGGGTCAAAAACAAAGAACGCTTTTCGGGACGTTCATTGACAGACTTCCGCCAACTGCGCTGATAGCGTCAAGCGGCCGACCGGACACGGAGAGTGCCGCACGTGCGCGCCGACGTGTCCCTGTGACAGTTGGGGGAGCGCCCTATGCGAGCCGTGGTCTTCGAGAACTACGAGCAGTTTCCGTCACTCACCGACGTCCCCAAGCCCTCTCCCGGCCCGGGGGAGGTCCTGCTCCGGGTCGCCGGCGCGGGCGCGTGCCACTCCGACGTGAGCGTCTACCGCCACTTCAAGGAGGGGCAGCCGGGGGCGCAGAGGCCGCCGTTCGTCCTGGGCCACGAGAACGCCGGGTGGGTCGAGGAACTCGGCGAGGGCGTGAGCGAGCGCGTGAAGGTCGGCGAGGCCTACCTGGCCTACGGCCCGATCGGCTGCGGCCACTGCCGCAAGTGCGCCAAGGGCCAGGACACCTACTGCGAGAACGTCGCGACCATGCCCTACCTGGCGGTCGGTCTCGGCCGCGACGGCGGCATGGCCGAGTACGTGACCGTGCCCGCCCACCACCTCGTCCCGCTCGGCGACGCCGACCCGGTGGACGCGGCGCCGCTGTCCGACGCGGGGCTGACCCCGTACCACGCCGTCAAGCAGGCGCTACCGCACCTGGAGGGCGGGGGCCGCCACGCCCTGGTCATCGGCCTGGGCGGGCTGGGACAGATCGGCGTGCAGATCCTGCGCGCGCTCACCGGGGCGACCGTGATCGCGACCGACGTCAAGCCCGAGGCCCGCGCGCGTGCGGAGCAGAACGGGGCGGTCACCGTCGGGGCGGGCGCCCGGCAGGCGGAGGAGATCCGCGAGATCACCGGCGGCCGGGGCGTGGACGCCGCCTTCGACTTCGTGGGCATCACCCCGACCATCGCGACGGCGGCGGACACGCTGGCCCAGGGCGGCCGGCTGACGGTCGTGGGCATCGCGGGCGGCACCCGCGAGTTCTCGTTCTTCACCACCCCCTACGAGTCCTACATCACCAACACCTACTGGGGCACGGTGGAGGACCTGTGGGAGGTCGTGGACATGTACCGGGCGGGGCAGATCCGCCCCGACGTGGAGCGGTTCGGCATGGAGGACGCCCTGGAGGCGTACCGGAAGCTGGAGGCGGGCGAGGTCTCCGGACGGGCCGTGGTGGTCCCGCACGGGGGCTGACCCGCCGGGCAGGGGGCGGGGCCGGGCGGTCGCCCGGCCCCGCCCCCGGTGCGCAGGCCCCTGAAGCCCCGTGCCCGGCGCTCCCCCACCCGCCCGACCCGGCCCGACCCCGCCGACCTGCCCGTATGCGCCCCCGCGGCTCGGCGGCCCGCCCCCGCCGCCCCGCCGGGCGCCCTCCCGGGTCGGAGTCGCGCCGCGGGCGCCGGTCGGCCCGGCCCGGCGGGCGTCGCTCCGGCGGTCCCGGCGGGGCCGCCCGGTGATCGGCCCCCGGTTTCACCGCGGGGGAGGCGTGCTGCCAGGATGCCGTCAGCACTGGTAGGAACCGTGAGGAGAGACATGGATCTGGGGATCGCGGGAAAGGTCGCTCTGGTCACCGCGGCCAGCTCCGGCCTGGGAAGGGCCATCGCCGTCGCCCTGGCCGCCGAGGGCGTGCACGTGGCCGTGACCGGCCGTGACAAGGAGCGCCTGGAGGCCACCGTCGCGGCGTGCGCCGAGCACGGCGTGTCCGCGCTGGCCGTGGAGTGGGACCTGGCCGACCACGGGGGCGCGGCCGGGGTCGTCGAAAGGGTGGCCGCCGAGCTCGGCCCGGTCGACATCCTGGTCAACAACACCGGCGGACCGCCGCCCACCCCCGCCCTGGGCCAGCAGGCCGGGGTGTGGGAGGACATGTACGGGTCCATGGTCCTGCCCGTCATCCGGCTCACCGACGCCGTGGTCGGCGGCATGCGCGAGCGCGGCTGGGGCCGGATCATCACCAGCACCTCGTCCGGGCCGATCACGCCCATCCCGAACCTGGGCATCTCCAACACCCTGCGGGCCTCGCTGCACGCCTGGTCCAAGACGGTGTCCAACGAGGTGGCGGCGGACGGGGTGACCGTGAACGTCATCGTCCCCGGCCGGATCACCACGCCCCGCACGGACTCGCTGGACCGGGGCCGCGCCGAGCGCGAGGGCCGCCCGTTCGAGGAGGTGCGCAGCGAGTCGAGCGCCCAGATCCCCGCCGGGCGCTACGGCACCACGGAGGAGTACGGGGCGGTGGCCGCGTTCCTGGCGAGCCGCCAGGCCGCCTACGTCACCGGTTCGACGGTCCGGGTGGACGGCGGGCAGATCCCCTCGGTGTAGGTCCTCCGCGGAGGCCGGACCCGGCCTCCGCCGGGGCCCGGGGCCCGGGGCCCGGGGTGTGCCGCGTGCGCGCCCGCGGGCGCCGGTCCGGGCGGTGTCCCGGGGCGCGCCCCCGCACGGTGGCGCGCCCCGGGGGTGTGGACGCGGCGGCCCCGGGAAGGGGCACCGACAGCGGCACGGTTCCCCGCGCCGCCGGCCCCGGGCCACGGGAAGGGGAGTCCATGGACCACGCGAGCGGACGGACCGGAGACGCACCGCCGGAGGCGGGGCCCCCGCGCCCGGCCGCGCGCGCCTCCAGGAGAACGCCCGGCCCGAGCAAGGCCGAGCTGGAGGCGGCGCGCGGCAGAGTGGTCCCGGACGTGGTGAGGGACGGCCTCGACGTGCTCTTCTGCGGTATCAACCCCGGTCTGACCGCGGGCGCGGTCGGACACCACTTCGCCAAGCCGGGCACGCGCTTCTGGCCCTCCCTGCACGGTTCCGGCTTCACCCCCCGACGGCTCCGGCCCGACGAGGAGGAGGAGTTCCTGGCCCTGGGCCTGGGGATCACCAACTTCGTGGAGCGGGCCACGGCCCAGGCCGAGGAGCTGGGCCGGGAGGAGATCGTCGAGGGCGGGAAGAGGCTCCGGGCCAAGGTCCTGCGCAGGCGGCCCCGGTGGCTGGCCGTCCTGGGAATCACCGCCTACCGGGAGGCCTTCGGCGACCGCCGCGCGGCGGTGGGGCCCCAGGACATGTCGATCGGCGACACCCGGGTGTGGCTGCTGCCCAACCCCAGCGGCCGGAACGCGCACTGGCTGCTGGGGCCGCTCACCGAGGAGTTCGCCCGTCTGCGGCGCGCCGCCGGGCTCCCGGACCGGAACCCCGACCGGGACTGACGGGTGCTGCGGGGGCACGGCGGCCCGGCGGGGCGGTGCCGGACCCCGGGTACGGAGGGGCCCGCCACCGCCGCAGAGGCCCTGGCGCGCCCGCGCCACCGGGATGCGGGGGCGAGGACTCGGGCCGCCCCGGCGCACGCGGCCCCGGGACGGCCGCCGGAAAGCGGCCCGCGGCTCAGCGGGGCCCGCCTCTCCCCCGCTTCGGCGGCAGGGGGACGAACGCGCTGGTGCGCCGGGCGTAGTCGGCCCAGCCGGGCCGCCCCGCCATGTGCTCGTCCAGCAGGCGCTGTCCCGACCCGCGGGTGAGGAGGTAGGTCATCACCAGCGGCGCGGGCAGCGTGAGCAGCACCCACCACGAGCCGTCCAGGGCGACCAGGAACAGCCCCCACCACACGCAGGCGTCGCCGAAGTAGTTGGGGTGGCGCGTCCACGCCCACAGTCCCCGGTCCATGATCCGACCCCGGTTGGCCGGGTCGCGCTTGAACCGGGCCAGCTGGGCGTCGCCGACCGACTCGAACACGAACCCCGCCAGCCACACGAGCACGCCGAGGGCGGCGAGCGGGCCGAGCGGGGCGGTGGTGTGCGCGGCCGCCTGGACCGGCAGGGCGACCAGCAGGACCAGGGCGCCCTGGAGGAGGTAGACGATCCGCAGGGCGTACAGGTGCGGGTTGCCGGGGGCCCGGGAGAGCAGGCGCTCGTAGCGCGGGTCCTCTCCCTTGCCCCGGCCCCGCCGGCCGATGTGGACGGCCAGGCGCACGCCCCACACGGCGGTGAGCCCGAACAGGAGCCAGACGCGGACCGGGTCGCCGGTCGCGGTCAGGACACAGGCCGCCGCGACCAGGACGAACGCCGCCCCCCAGGCCGCGTCCACGACGCTGTGCCGCCCCACGCGCAGGCCGACGGCGAAGGTCGCGAGCATGAGCGCGGCCACGGCCGCGGCGGACACGGCCAGGGTGGGGAGGAGCGCGGCGGCGCTCACCGGGCGCCCCCGCAGGGCTCCCCGGCCCCGGCCGTCCCACCGGAACCGGCGGGACGGCCGGCCCCCTGCGCGCGGGCGTGCCCGGAGGGGGACGGGGTGCGGCCGGGCCGTACGGCGAGGACCTGGTCCACGCCCATGCGCCCCTCCTCGAAGGCCAGCGCTCCCCCGGCCAGGTAGAGCCGCCACACGCGCGCCGACTCGGCGCCCACCAGGTCCACCAGCTCCCCGTGGCGGCGCTCCAGCTCGGCGGACCAGGCGCGGGCGGTGCGCACGTAGTGCTCGCGCATGGCCCGCACGCCCCGCACCTCCAGCCCGGCGTCCTCCAGCAGGCCGACCGTCTCCCCGACCGGACGCATGTGCATGTCGGGGGCGATGTAGCGCTCGATGAACGGGCCCCCTCCAGGATGCCTGCCGCGCCGGGACATCTGCTGGAGGAGCAGGCGCCCGCCGGGCCGCAGCCGCGCGCGCAGGGCGCGGGCGAAGGACGCGTACCCGTCGCGCCCCACGTGCTCGCCCATCTCGATGGAGGCGACGGCGTCGAAGCCCGTGTCGTCCACGTCCCCGTAGTGCTGGAGCCGGACCTCGACCAGGCCGTCGAGCCCCTCCGCGCGGGCGCGGTCGGCGACGTGGTCGCGCTGGCGGGCGGACAGGGTGACGGCGGTGACCGCCGCCCCGTGGTGCCGGGCGGCGTACAGGGCGAGGGAGCCCCAGCCGCAGCCGACGTCGAGGAGGCGGTCGCCCTCGGACAGGCCGAGTTCGAAGCACACCAGGGCGAGTTTGTCCCGCTGGGCGTCGGCGAGGGTGTAGCCGGGGTCGTCGCTGGTCCAGTAGGCGCACGAGTAGGCCATGGACTCGTCCAGGAGGAGTTCGTACAGGTCGTTGCCGGCGTCGTAGTGGTGGGCGATGGCGGCCGCGTCGCGTGCGCGCGAGTGGCGGCGCCCCCTCAGTGCGGCCTCGGCGGAGGGCGCGGGCGGGGGCGGACCGACCACGCCCAGGGCCACGAGCGCGCGGGCTGCCCTGGCGGCCTCCACCGGCCCGGGCAGGGAGGTCCCGTGGCGGGCGACGCTCGCCCAGGCGCGGCGCAGCCCGTCGGTGAGGTCGCCCTCGACGTCGAGCGAGCCGGTGACGTAGGCGCGCGCGAGTCCGAGTTCTCCGGGGCGGGCCAGGACGTGGCGCACGGCGTCGCGGTCGCGCAGGACCACGCGCGGCGCGTCGGCGGGTCCGGCCTCGCTGCCGTCCCAGGCGCGCAGCCGGACGGGCATGACCCCGTTGAACAGGCCGGCGACGAGGGGCGCGAGGAAGTGGGCGGCGCCGCGCGGGGCGGAGGTCCCCGCCCCCGGTCCCCCCGCCGCACCGGGCGCCGGGGCGGTCGCCGCGGTCGTGCCGACAGGGTCGGTGGTCGCGGTGGTGGTATCGGTGGTCACCGGGCACGCTCCATGATGATCTGCTCGACGTCGATGATCCCGGACAGGAATCCGGCCTCGCAGTAGGCGAGGTAGAAGAACCACATGCGGCGGAAGGTGTCGTCGAAGCCGAGTTCGCGGACCCTGTCCGCCGCTCCGTCGAAGCTCTCCCGCCACACGCGCAGGGTGTCGGCGTAGTCGCGGCCGAAGGACAGCCGGTCGACGACCGCGAGGGAGGTGCGGGCCCGCAGCTGCTCCTGGACGGCGGTGACCGAGGGGATGAGCCCGCCGGGGAAGACGTACTTGTGCATCCAGGTGTAGGAGCCGCGCGAGGCCCGCATCATGCCGTGCTCCATGGTGATGCTCTGGAGGGCCACCCGGCCCCCGGGCCGGACCAGCCGGTCCAGCGCCGCGAAGTAGACCGGCCAGTAGCGTTCGCCGACGGCCTCGACCATCTCCACGCTGACGACGGCGTCGTGGACGCCCCGCACGTCGCGGTAGTCGCACAGTTCGACCTCGACCAGGTCGGCGACCCCGGCGTCGGCGACGCGGGCGCGCGCCAGGTCGCGCTGTTCGGCGGAGAGGGTGACGGTGGTGACGCGGGCGCCCCGGCGGGCGGCCCGGATCGCGAGCTCGCCCCAGCCGGTGCCGATCTCCAGCAGGCGGGTGCCCGCGGTGACCCGGGCGCCGTCCAGCAGGCGGTCGATCTTGCGCTCCTGGGCCCGGGCGAGCGTCTCCCGGTCGCGCGGCTCGTCCCCGGCGAACAGGCCGGACGAGTAGGTCATCGTCCGGTCCAGGAAGACCGCGAACAGGTCGTTGGACAGGTCGTAGTGGTGGCTGATGTGGCGGCGCGCGCCCGCCCGGGTGTTGCGGTCCGAGGGGGGCCGCCGCGGCAGGGTGACGTGGCGCAGCGGCTGGAGGGGCCGCGGCACGAGGTTCGCGTAGTCCCCCGCCAGGCGGGTGAGCAGGGCGACGGGGTCGGGCGAGTCCCACTCGCCCGCCATGTAGGACTCCCCGAAGCCGATGAGTCCGCCGGCGGCCAGGCGCCGGTGGAAGGCGTCCGGGTCGCGCAGCCACAGGACCGGGGCCCCGGCGCGGTCGCCCCCCGGGTCCGGGCCGGGGTCCTCGGGCCCGGTGTGCACGCGGACTCCCGCGCGCGCGGCGGCGTACCCGGTGAGGGCGCGGGCCGCGAGGGCGCGCAGGGGGACGCCGGGGACCCGGGCCACGTCGGGCCATCTGCGGGCGTCCAGGGCCTGCGGCGTGTGGGGACTGGTCGTGGTCATGACCGTGCTGCCTTCCGTTCCTCTGTGCTGGGCGGCGGCCCGTCGGGGCGGGGCCGGACGGGCAGGCCGCGCAAGTGGAGTGCGACGCCCTGGACGCGGATGCGCAGGGCTCCGACCAGGGGTGCGAGGGGGTACCGCAGCGCCCGCAGGAGCAGGGACGCGGCGGTGGCGGGGCGCCGGACGCCGTGCACGGAGGCCGTGAAGGGGGGCCGGCCCTCGCGGTGCAGGGCGATGGTGAGGGCGAGTCGCTCGCCCGGTTCGGGGAGGCTGACGCGGTAGTGGCCGTCGACGTCGTTGAACGGCGACACGTACAGCGCCTTGCCGGTCCGCGCACGGCCGCGCCCGTCCACCTCCAGCAGGTAGCGGTGGCGTCCGCCGTAGGTGTTGTGGACCTCGGCGACGACGCGGGCGAGGCGGCCGTCGCGGTGGTGGCACCAGTAGACGGTCAGGGGGTTGAACACGTGGCCGAGGACCCGGGCGTGGGCGAGCATGAGCACGCGTCCGCCCTCCAGGTCGACGCCGTGCTCGGCGAGGTAGCCGTCGATGTCCGCGCGCGGCGGCCCTGCGGGGGCGGCCCCGGCCGGCCCGTGGTCGGCGGCGCGGAACCCGGCCAGGAGGCGCAGCGGCAGCGGCGGGCGCGGCAGGTCGTCCAGGTCGACCAGCCAGTAGTAGGTGCGGTGGGCGAAGGCGTTGCGCACGGGTTCGACGCGCACGTGGCGCACGGTCGCCTCGTACAGGGCGGGCGCGGGTGCGGGCCTCACCAGAGGGTCCCCAGGGAGGCGGCGGCCCGGACGCCCGACGCGCACCCGTCCTCGTGGAAGCCCCAGCCGTGGTGGGCGCCGGCGAACGCGACCACGCCGTCGTCGAGTTCCGGCAGCCGGCGCTGTGCGGCCAGGGAGGCGGGCGTGTAGACGGGGTGGGCGTAGTCGGCGGCGGCCACGACCCGGGCGGGGTCGACCCTGTCGGTCCCGTTGAGGGTGACCACGTACTGGTCGGCGGCGTCCAGGCCCTGGAGCCGGTTCATGTGGTAGCTGACCCGCACGGGGTCCCGGTCGGGTTCGCAGGAGGCGAGCCGGTGGTTCCAGCTGGCCCAGGTGGAGCGGTCGCGGGGCAGCACGGAGGTGTCGGTGTGCAGCAGGGTCGGGTTGCGGGAGTAGCCGAAGGCCCCCAGGAGCTCGCGCTCGGCGTCGGTGGGGCGTTCGAGCAGGGCGAGGGCCTGGTCGGCGTGGGTGGCGACGACCGCCGCGTCGAAGTCGAGGGTGTCGGTGGGGGTGCGCAGGCGCACGCCGTCGGCGGTGCGGGCCAGGGAGCGGACGGGGCTGCCGGTGCGCACCGCGTGCAGGTTCCCGGCGATGCGCTCGACGTAGGAGCCGGAGCCGCCCACGACGGTGCGCCAGCGGGGCGAGCCCCACACGCCGAGCATCCCGTGGTTGGCGAGGAAGGCGAAGAGGTAGCGGGCGGGGTAGTCGGTGGCGGCGCCGGGCGGGCACGACCAGACCGCCGAGACCAGGGGGAGGAGGAAGTGGGCCGTCATGTAGGGGCTGAACCCGTGCCGGCGGACGAACTCGCCGAGCGTGGGCTCGTCCGTGCCCGGCCGTGCCCCGCGCGGGAGCGTGCCGGGGCCCGCCCCGGCGGAGGGGGCCCGGCGGCCCGCCGGGCGGCGCACCCTGCGTGTGCCCCGCCCGGCCCCCCGCACGCGCGCCCC
>NZ_JBHSUF010000008.1:0-333922 GCF_042660575.1 Nocardiopsis tropica | reverse complement strand
GCGATCCGGTCGGCGAGGTTGCCCTGGTCGGGGTGGAGCATGGCCAGGCCGGCGGGGGCGTCGTAGAGGAACCACGGCACGTGGGCCAGCGCGATCAACAGCAGCATCATGCCCCGGGCCAGGTCCGGGGCCAGAGCCCGCTCCGAGACCGGGGTCGAGCCCGCCGAGGTCGCGGCGGGGGCCGGGGGCTCCGGGGGCGGGGTGTCGGGTCGGGTGGTCGTCATGGTGCGGGTTCCTCGTCTTCCTCACGGCTGTCTGCGCCGGCGGGTCGTGTGTCCGGCCAGGTGCCCCGGGGCGGCTCGCGCTCCTCCGCGAGCCGGTCCCCGACGCGCTTCAGGACGTCGAGCTGGGCGGGGTTGCACAGGACGCGCATCATCGCGGTGACCACCTCGCCGGTCCGGGCCGCGTCCGCCGGGGGGAGCCCGGACCGGTCCAGGGCGGGGTAGTCGGCGAGCACGCCGCGGACCAGGGGGAGCATCTGCTCGGCCGCGCCGCGCCGTGCCCGTTCGTCCGCGTCCGCCGGCAGATTCATGAAGACCTCGTCGACGGGATGGGGCTCGATGTCCCGTAGCAACTCGATGTAGGCCTCCGCCGCCTCGGGGGTGTAGACCCGCGTCATCACCAGGGCCAGCGAACGGTCCTCGTGGGAGAGCCGCCCGGCGACCGGGGCCAGTTCGGCGGGCAGTTCCGGGGGCAGGCGCCGCGCCAGGATGTCCGCCAGCTCGGCGCGGATCCGCCGGAGCCGCTCCACCGCTTCCGCCAGCTCCGCGTCCAGCAGGCGGAGGGCCTCCGCCGGGGGCTCCCCGGTGCGCTCCATATCGGCGATCTGAGCCAGCGACAGGCCGAAGCCGGCCAGCCGCCGGATGCGCAGCAGGACCACCAGGTGCTCGACCCCGTAGCGCTTGTAGCCGTTGGCGGCGCGTTCTGGCTGGTCCAGCAGGCCGAGCTCGTGGTAGTGCCGCACGGCCTTCACCGTGGTTCCGGCGAGCTCGGCGAGCTGACGGGTGCTCCACGCCATGGCCGGCCCTCCCTCCTCGCTCCGGCACGGTGCCTCCCGTGCCGGTGCCTGCCATTGCAGACCATGCCGTCGGGGCACGGTCAACAGCGGTGGAGGGAAACCGGCCCCCGGCCGGTCGGGGAGCGCGGTCCCGGAACCCTGTGACCTGTGCCTGCGCGGTCCGAGAGCCGCCGCGTGTGGTGAGCGACACGGTCCCCCGACGACCGACGGCGGAGCAGAGCGAGGAGGCGCACCGACGCCCCCGGGCCACCGCTGATCAGCGTTGCCAGCCGACTTCCCCGCCCGGGCCCACCAGAACGGAGTCGAACCCGAAGCCGGTGAGACTCCACGACTCGTAATCCGGGTCCGGGTCGACCCTCAGCCCCGTGCCGTCGTCGAAGTCGACGCACAGGGTGCCGCACCCGGTGACCTCGACCTCGGCGACGGTCTTGGCGAACAGGCCGAGCAGCGGCGCCGGAGAGGTGCCGGCCCCCGGAGTCAGGACGACCCGGCCACCGCCCGGGTCCGTCATGGACAACACGGTTTCGATGACGAGTTCCCCGTCCAGGCGGATCCGGCCGTCGGGGCCGTGGCCGGTGAAGGTGATTCTGACCTGGTGGTCGAAGGCCGTTCTCGTGACCTGGGCGCCGGCCAGCTCCGTGGGAACCTTCACTACGCCTCCCGACGTCCTGCGCCACGCACCGAGGTTCGTCGACCGCACCGCCCGTCGGCATGAAGCAGGGCGAGCAGGCGTTCGGACGCGGCCGCGCATTGGCGGTGGCCACTCACCGGGACACGCCGCCGTCCACCGACAACCACCGACGCACCAAAAGGCCCCGCCACCTGTATACGCAGGTGGCGGGGCCTTTGTGCATGTCTGCTGGAAGTGGCTAGGGGCGGGGTCGAACCGCCGACCTTCCGCTTTTCAGGCGGGGTAAAGACGGAGTGGCCGTGCTGGCCTGCGGGGTGGATATCCGCGTGGGTCCGGGTGAGTCCAGCCCCGGTTGCCGTCGTTGCTGTCACCGCTGCTGTCAGACCACGGCCCTCCCCGCCCGCCCAGACGGAGCCACAGACCGCCCGCCACAGGGGTGCCGCACACGCGCTCCTCCCCCGCCATCGCTCGATTAACCACAGGACGCCGGTCACCACGCCTCCGTGCCGAGGTGCCCGATAGCGCCGGGGCGGGCCACCCCAGACAGTCGCACTCCGCTATCGGGTGCCTCGGGATCTGAGCACGTCATCAACCGTTGGCACTCAACACTGAGCGTAACGGGTATGGCCTGCATCACCATGGCCCGAACGGCCATGTAGCGCACGGCCAACGGCCGTGCGCTCGGGACCGGGCGGCAGCCCGCAGCCCGAGCGGCGGCCGAGGGCCGCTGCGACGGCGCTTGATCCCATACAGCCCAACTCGGCAAGGAAGTAGCCTCCATGTCAGGGAAAATTCACATACCTGCAGACGTTAAAACTTGGATCTATGGGAAATTTGCCATCTGCAACGAATCTGCAACGAGGAATCTAAGCAGGCAACATGCGATCGAAGAACCGAGCCTGGACTACGCATTGATTGATTCCCTCCGTGGCCAACAATCAACCTACACATCACCATCAATGTGGAAAGTGACAATCGATGCCAACTCCATGGCCAAAGGCCGCCACTGGCAAGGCCGATGGGAGATTGCGGACATCGGAGTCGTTCTACGCTTTCTTGACCACAACCAAAGAATAGCCCGAACCAAAGTAGCACTTCTCCAATCAAAAAAGCTCTATACCAGAGAAGTCAAAGAAACGAAGGTTTCGGCAGAACTGCCAACTCCCGCGCCAAGCCCTCGAAAGTTCATTTTTGACAACGATTCAAAATATAACGAACTAAACCCAAATAAGGATCAATACGCAAGGATAGAAGAGTTTGAATCACATAGTAGGATTCCCGTTTTTTACCTGCTCTACAACCCCGTGCGCAGCCCTTGGGAGATCTCTTACCCTGCCCTATCAGAGGTCAGCTTGCCCGAGTACGATCTCGGGTGCAAAATTACTCCAGCCAGTTCAGTCAGATCCCTCCTGTCGGCGCAGAGCAGCGCACGACCCCCCTCCCTGGGAGATATTGAAACCGCCATCCAGGAAAGCGATGAAAATCCAGGCACCTTCAAGGGATGGCGCCTTGAAGAATTTATCACTGGACCCTTCTTGGATTGCAGCGAAGGGCGAATTTTTGAAGATCAAATGGATCTTGACCTATTCAATATGATCTATGCCAGATCGGCACCCATACAGTCAGCGATCAGCATAGACATAACGAACCCAAGCGACTGGGTTTACTAGAAAGCGACCCATTGACTCTTGCAAGGAAAGCTAGCCTTTCAGCAAGAACCAGGTCTTGCGGCCGGAAAGGGTGGCGTGGCTGCCCCATGAGGTAGCCAGAGCGTCAACGAGGAACAGGCCGCGACCGTGTTCGGCGTCGGGTTCGGGTTGCGCCACATATGGGGCGTCGAAATACGAACCGCCGTCGTGGACAGTGACGCGCACACTGTGGCCGTGCTCGTGCTCGATGAGGACGCCGAACCCCGCCCCGGGGAGGTTGGACGGGGTGTGCTGGACGGCATTGGTCGCCAGCTCGCTCGTGAGTAGTACCGCGTCGTCCACGACCGGGCAGTCGCCCAGACGGTCGGCGACGAACGCGCGTACGGCGGCAACCTGGTCGGGACGACCGTAGAACCACCCGTGATGGATGGTCACGGTGTGCTGGGGCCTGTCTGCATGGAGGGACATGGGGTTTCACCTCGTGCTCTGAGCGCGGGGGCGGACACTGAGCTGCATGACTAGTACTATTAGTACGGCTACCGTACATTGAATGCGTGTGTAGCGCACTGGTTTGCGCGCACAATAAGTACGGGTCTTGTAGTCGAAGTGAGGGAGAGTGCCCCATGTTCGGACTGTCTGTGCGGTTCACGCTCAAGGACGAGGCTGCTGCCGACGGCTTCGACGCCCTGGTGGCGGAGACGCTCCCGCACATCCGCCAGAGCGAACCGGGGACGCTCGTGTACGCGGTCCACACGGTGGAGGGCAAGCCGCTGGAGCGGATCTTCTACGAGCTGTACGCCGACCGCGCCGCCTTCGAGGTGCACGAGGAACAGCCGCACGTGAAGCGGTTCCTGGATGCTCGCGGCGCGTTCCTGGCCTCGGTGGACGTGGACTTCCTCGACCTGATGGATGCCAAGGGTGTGCAGGAGTGAGCACCGACTACCAGAAGGCGCTGGGCCGCAAGGTGGCCAAGCACCGCAAACAGCGCGGCCTGTCCCAACGCGAGTTCGCCGGACTCGTCGGACGTTCCGAGACCTGGGTGTCCCAGGTCGAACGCGGGGTGCGCAAGGTCGACCGCATGGTGGTCCTCGAAAAGCTGGCCGAGGTCCTGGACATTCCCGTGTCCGAGCTGGCTGCCGAGGCTCCCATCGTCGCCGCCTCCAACGAGGAACCTCCGGGCAGTAGCCGCCTGCGGTTGATCCTGAGCGGGTCGCACGCCCTGGCCGCGCTGCTGCGCCGCAACCCCGCGACGGTCGACATGGACGACCTCCGCCGGCGGGTCGATCGTGCCTGGGAGCTGACGCACGCCAGCGCCTACATGGAGCTGACCGAGATCCTGGAATCGCTGATCCCCGACCTGGAGTCGGCCGCGCGTTCGGTCCCCAACGGCGAACGCCTGGAGCTGTTCCGGCTCCTCAACGCCGCCTACCGGGCCTGCTCGTCCACGCTGTCCCGCCTGGGCGAGTACGAAGCGGCCTGGATCGCCGCCGACCGCGCGATCACTGCGGCCGAGCGGGCGGAAGACCCGCTCCTCATGGCGGCTGGTGAGTTCCGCCTGTGCCTGACCTTCCAGGGTGCTCGCCACTACGACCAGGTGGAGGCCACCGCGCAGACCGCGTGTGAGGCGCTGGGCGGCCTGGTGGAGGAGGGCAACCCCGAAGCGATGTCCGTCTATGGCGCACTGACCCTGCAACGGGCGGTCGCCGCCGCACGCGGCAACAAGGCCACGATCGCCTATCGGCACGTGGCCGAGGCCAAGCGCATCGCGAACGCCATCGGCGGAGAGCGCAACGACTTCAACACTGAGTTCGGTCCGGCGAACGTGGGCCTGCACGAGGTGTCCGTGGCCGTGGACCTAGGCGACGCGGGCGTGGCCCTGCGGGCGGCTGACGAGGTGGACGTGTCCATCCTGTCCCCGGAGCGCCGGGGCCGGTTCCTCATCGACGTGGCACGCGCCCAGCTCCAACGCCGCAACGCCGACGCGGCCGTGGCCACGCTGGAGGAGGCCGAGCGGATCACGCCTGAACAGGTTCACTCGCACCCGATCGTGCGACAGGTCGTCGGTGACCTCCTGGCGATCCAGGACCCTGCCGGAACAGCGCTGACCGGCCTGGCTCGAAGGGTAGGCGCACTCTGAGTGCTAGCTAGTACTTCATGTACTAGACAAAACAAAAAGTGCGGATTAGTGTGTGGTAGGTCGCACGATCCTTCCTGCTGTGGAGGGGTGCGGCCGACCACACACTTTCGTTTGCGCCAACAGGCGTGGTGAGGAGTCCGCATGGCTATCCAGGGTGCGTTGCCGGTGTCCTTCGGCACGGTGTTCCCGCACGGTGCGTTCGCACTGGGCGTGGAGGCGATCACCGACTTCGAGACCAAGCGTCCGCAGATGGACAAGGAGACCGGTCTGCCGCTGTGGGCGGTGGACGTGATCGACGCCGACCCCGAGGCGCGGGGCAAGGCCAAGTCGGTGAAGGTCAAGGTCGCCGCCGAGGTCTGCCCGACCTTGCCCGACGAGGTTCCGGGGCTGCCGTTCCGGCCGATCGAGTTCGAGGCGATGGCGGTCATGCCCTACATCGACGACAACGGCCGCCGTCCCCGGGTGGCGTACTCGTTGCGGGCTCGTGGCGTGAAGGCTCCCGGTGGTGCTGCGGGCGGTCGTCGCGCCCCCGCCAAGGATGCGGCCTGAACGCCGCATGACATGAGACGGGGCGGCCTGGTGCTCCAACACCTAGCCGCCCCTACAACCCTCCCGGAAGCTTCCCAACTTTCAGAAGAGGTGTCCTCAGTATGTCCGAAAACCGACCCGACGTGTCCACGCTGACCGGCTCGCAGCTCGTCCGGGCCTTCCTCGCAGAGTTCGACAAGCCGCGCACGACCACGGCCGAGCGTGCGGCGTTCTTCGACTTCAAGGCGCGCGTGTTCGCCGCCATCGCCGAGCGGGACGACAACCCCGAAGCGGGCCGCGCCGCTTCTCGGGCCCGGGTGGCCCGTGACCGGCTCCTGGCAGAGATCGACACCGTGAACGGCGGTGAGGTGTGATGCTGCGTCAGCCCAAGGTGGGCGCTGCCCAGACCTCTCCGACGCTCCCCACTCCCGCCCAGGGGGTGCGGTTCACGACGCCGATCGTGGAAACCCCGGGCATCGTCGTGCTGGCCTCCTGGATCTGGCGGCTGACCCGGTTCCTGGTCGCGCTGCCGTTCCGGTTCCCCGTCCTCGTCGCCACCGTGACCGTGTCGTTCGCCGCGTGGTGGTGGCTGGGCTGGCCGGGTCTGGCCGGACTCTGGGCCACTGCCGCTGTAACCTCGCTGGTGTGGTGGCGCACCTGGCCCGACTCCTACCGGACCTGGGTCACCCTGCGCATGCTCGCCTGGTGGCGGCACGTGTTCGTCTACCGGCGGCACTGGCAACCCGTGCTGGTGATCTCCGGGCTGGCCGAGTCCTACCAGGAACGCCGCTACCTGCCTCGCATTCGTCGCGTCACCTGCGACACCTGGGCCGACCGCGTCCGGGTCTCCCTCGTCACGGGCACCGCTCCGGCCGACTTCGAACACCGGGTGACCGAACTGGCGCACGGGTTCGCCGCCCCCTCCTGCCGGGTGATCGCGAACGGACCCCGTGACATCACCTTGGAGTTCCCTCGGCGCGACACCCTGGCCGAACCCCTCGACGCTTTCCCGATGACCCACCACGTAGAACTCGACGCCCTTCCCGTGGGACGGCGTGAGGACGGCTCGCCCTGGTTGCTCAGGCTCCATGGCACGCACGTCCTGGTGGTCGGTGTGACCGGGGCCGGGAAGGGCTCGGTGATCTGGTCGGCGGTCCGGGCCATGCTCCCCACGTTGGCTGACGGGACGGCACAGGTGTGGGCGATCGACCCCAAGCGAATGGAACTCGCCTACGGACAGGACCTGTTCGCCCAGTACGCCGACGACGGAGAGTCCGCCGTCGTCCTGCTCGAACGGGCAGTGGCCGACATGCAGGAACGGGCACAGCGCTACGCGGGCAAGCAGCGCTCTCACGTGCCCACGACCGATGACCCGTTCATAGTCGTGCTCCTGGACGAGGTCGCGTTCCTGACCGCCTACCACCCTGACCGTGACGTGCGGCGACGCGCTGAGAACGCCATCGCCACTCTGACCTCGCAGGGACGTTCGGTCGGCTTCGCCGTCCTGGCCGCTCTCCAGGACCCCCGTAAGGAGGTCATGAACCTGCGCAACCTCTTCCCCGACAAGGTCGCCCTTCGGCTGGACGAGGCATCGCAGGTGGACATGGTCCTCGGTGAGGGTGCCCGGGAACGCGGCGCTGAGGCGCACCTGATCGACCCCACGCTTCCCGGTGTGGCCTACGTGCGGATGGAGGGCTCGCCGGCCCCGGTGCGAGTGCGGGCCTCTTACGTCTCCGATGACGACATCGCGGCCATGGTCGCTGACCACGGGGCAGAGGTGGTCTGATGCCTACCCCTACTGGGAAGAGCACTCGGGCTGAACGGCTGGCGCAACCTCTGGCCCGTGAGGTCGCCGAACAGGTCGCCGCCGATCACGGTGTGTGCATCCGGCCGGTGTCCCTCCGACGCACCGACATCACGACCGGTGCCACCGAGGTGATTGACGTCCCGTGCGGGTCCACGCTGGAATCCCGCTGTCCGGCTTGTGCAAAGCGGAAGAGGTCGCTGCGGCGGACGCAGTGCGAAGAGGGCTGGCACCTGGCCGAGGAACCCGTGGTGCAGCCGGATCCGCCCTCCGAGGAACAGCGCGGGTGGGTGGAACAGCGGGCCATGGTGACCGCCGAACGGAACCGGCTCGCCTCCACGGGTGCCGCGTCGGCTGAGGACCTGGCACGGCTGGACGCCGTGATCGCTGACCTGGACGAGGAGATCACCGCATCGGGGCTGCGGGGATCGGTGACCCGTTCGGCCGATTCCTCGTCGTCGGGGTCGCGTCGGGTGCGCTCGACCAAGCGCCGACAGGACGTCCCGGACCTTCCCAAGCGGCCGATGACGCGTAAGACGGTCGGACGCGCGTTCACCGATCCGACCTCGGGCAAGGTGTTCCGGCCCTCGCTGTTCATCACGCTGACGCTCGACTCGTACGGGCGGGTGCGTTCGGACGGGACCCCGGTCGACTTTGCGACGTATGACTACCGGCGGGCGGCTCGGGACGCGCTGCACTTCTCCAAGCTGGTGGACCGGTTCGTGCAGAACCTCCGGCGGGTCGCGGGCTTCGATGTGCAGTACTTCGCGGCAGTGGAACCGCAACGGCGTCTGGCTCCGCACTTGCACATGGCCACACGCGGCACCATTCCCCGGGCGGAGCTGCGCCAGATCGCCGCCGCGACGTATCACCAGGTGTGGTGGCCGAATGCCGACACGGTCCGCTTCGAGGGTCAGCACCTGCCGGTGTGGGACGAATCCGCGGGGACCTTCCTCGACCCCACCACGGGCGAGGTACTGCCTACGTGGGACGAGGCGTTGGACGCCCTGGATGAGGACCCCGATGCCGAACCCCATCACGTGGCGCGGTTCGGGCGCCAGGTGGATGCCAAGGGAGTGGTCGCGGGCTCCGCTGATGCTGACCGGTGTGTCCGTTACCTGGCCAAGTACCTGACGAAGGACATCGCTGACTGCCATGCCGCCGAGACGGGTCGCCAGGAACAGCACGTGGACCGGCTCCTGGACGCGTTGCGCTTCGAGCCGTGCTCGTCCCGGTGCTCGAACTGGCTCCGCTACGGCATCCAGCCGGAGAACGCCAAGGCGGGGATGCGTCCCGGGTTCTGCCGGTCCAAAGCGCACCGACGTGAGTACTTGGGCTACGCGGGCCGCCGCGTTCTGGTCTCCCGGAAGTGGTCGGGCAAGACCCTCGCTGATCACAAGGCGGACCGGCTGGCCTGGGTCCTGGACGCCCTCGGTGTCGACCCCACCGACGACGGCCAGGGCGACGAGGACAACCCACGTCCCTCACTGCTGTCGGTCGCCTCGGGCTCCTTCGCCTGGGAGCTGGCACGTCCCACCGACCCGGACGTCGCTCCCCGCGAACAACGCCTCCTCCGAGCCGTGGGCGAAGCGCTAAAACGCCGCGCCCAACTCGACGCCGCTCGAACTCCCGAACATTCGGCAACCCCTGAGCAGGAAGCAGCGTGATCATGACCGAACTCCTCCTGACCGTCGAAGAGGCCGCCGAGCGTCTGCGCGTGAGCCGCTGGATGGTCTACAACCTCATCCGTTCCCGCACCCTCCGCACGGTCAAGATCGGGCGTCGCCGCCTGGTCCCCGTCGCCGCGCTCCCCGAGTGCCTGGAAGCCCTGGAGGACGCGGCGTGAGCGCTTCTGAGAGCAACAACAACCGTCGCAAGAGTCGTCGGCGGGCCAACGGCGAGGGAAGCATCTGGAAGCGCAAGGACGGCCGTTGGGCCTTCGCTGGATACGTGTTGGCCACTGACGGCACGTACAAGCGCGTACAGGGCTATGGCCGCGACCAGGCCGACGCCCGAGCGAAGTTGAACAAGCTCCTGGCCGACTCCGACCGGGGCATCCCCGTCGCCTCAGAGAACTGGACGGTGGCCGAGTACCTGGCCTACTGGCTGGAACACGTCGTGCGGGCCGAGCGCCGCCCCAAGACCGTGCAGGGCTACGAGGGTGTCATCCGTCGCTACCTCGTCCCCAGTCTGGGAAAGAAGCGGCTGGCCAAGCTCACCGCTCGGGACGTGCGGACCTTCGTCACGACTCTTCGGCAACTGTGCCAGTGCTGCCGCAACGGCATCGACGCCGCGCGGGACGAACCCCGCTGCTGCGCACTCCCCCAACCCCAATGCTGCGAACACAGGCTCTCCGCGCGCATGGTGCAGTCCATCCACGCCGTCCTGCGCAACGCCCTCCAGACGGCCGTGCGTGAGGAGGTGATCCCGCGCAACGTGGCGTCCCTGGTCAAGGTCTCGCCGCCGCGCTACGCGGTGAACCGGGGCCTGGACGTGGCCCGGTCCCGGCGGCTGCTCAAGGCGTCGGAGCACGACCGGTTCCACGCCCTCTACGTCCTGGCGCTGTGCCTGGGCCTTCGTCGGGGCGAACTGCTCGGGCTGCGCTGGTGTGACGTCGACCTGGAGGCGGGTCGCCTGGAGGTGGTCCACACGCTGCAACGGGTGGGCGGGAAGCTGTCCCTGGTGCCGCCCAAGACGGAGGGCTCGGCGCGGACCGTGCCGCTCCCCGGGTTCTGCGTGGACGCGCTCAAGGACCACCGCCGGCGCCAGTTCGCGGAACGCTCGGACGCCTTCCCCGACTGGGAGGAACACGGGCTGGTCTTCCCCTCCCGCAGGGGCACGCCCCTGGAGCCGGACAACCTGCGCCGGAGCTGGGAGCCGCTGCGCCGGGCGGCGGGCCTGGAGGGGATGCGCTTCCACGACCTGCGGCACACGTGCGTGACGCTGCTGCTGAACCTGGAGGTGCCGCCGCAGGTGGTCCGGGAGATCGTGGGCCACAGCGACATCGGGGTCACGATGACGATCTACGCGCACGCCTCGCTCGCCGACAAGCGGCGGGCACTGGGGAAGCTCGGGGACGCGCTCGGATGACCCGGTTGCTGTCACGCAGCTGTCAAAAACGCCCGGAGCCTGTCGGCTTCCGGGCGTCGGTACTGCTCAAACTGGGTGGCTAGGGGCGGGGTCGAACCGCCGACCTTCCGCTTTTCAGGTCTAAGCGCCTGAGCGATGTAGCCACCTGCATAAATCCACGTCCGACCTGAGCGGGAAACGCATAGGCGGAATGTGGATCAGACAGTAGCGACGAGCGTCCGCTACCGCAACCCCCGGAGAACTCCTACCGTCGCAGCAGCCGCCGTGTCAGTATGCGGAGAACGTCCCCCCGACTGATGGAGCCGCGATGAACTCCCGCGCCCTGATCCCGACTGCCGCCGCCCTCCTCCTGGCCGCCGCGGCGACCGCCTGCGGGAGCAGCGAGCCCACCCCCGACGGCATGGTGATCGACGCCGAGGTGATGTGCGAGGAGTTCGTCGAGCGCGAGCTGGACGCCGCCGTCGAGATCTCCGACAGCCAGGCCACGGTCGCCGACCCGGACGCGTGGACGTACGAGGCGACCGGCACCGTCGACTACGAAGACGGGACCGGCCCCGTGCGCGCCTCCTATACGTGCACCATCGCTACCGACGAGACTGGCGAGGAGTGGACGCTCGAGGAGCTGACCTTCGAGGAGCGGAGGACGGGCTGAGGGGCGCGGCCCTCCTCGTCACGTCGACGGGGTCCAGTAGTCCTTCAGCATCTCGCCCGGCCACGAGGGCTGACGCACTTCGCCTCGAGGGCCGAACTCGGCGAACCAGGGCGCGATGTCGTACACGGGGGTGCCGTCGACGGCGTCCAGGTCCTCCACGTGAAGGTCGCGGCCGGCGACCCGGAGCAGGCGCGGGTGTGAGATCGCGATCCGGGCGGGGCGCCGGTGGTTGCGGTGCACGAACGTCCCCGTCTTCGGCCACGCCTCGTTCCCGCGCGGGTGGCGCGAGCCGAGGTGGACGTCGGCCTGCGAACCCTGGCTGAAGTGCCACACGACCTCGAGGTGGGAGAACTCCTCCAACCCCTGCAGGGTGTCCAGGGGCAGGTCGTCGTTGAGGCGGATGAGTGAGCGGACGCCGCCCCAGAAGTCGTCGGCGACCTCCGTTCGCCCGCCGACGACGGTGGCGATGGGGGTGAGGGTGACGGTCACGGTCTTCTCCTGATTCGGGGGGGCCGGGACGGACCAGGCTACCCCCGGAGGATCTCGGCGGCCCTGCGGTCGACGGCGTCCGCGGCCGGGATGCCGCGTCGGCGGACAGTGCTGAGCGTGGAGCGCATGGTCTGGACCGTGGCCCGCGCCCGGCCCGAGCGGACGCCGTCCATCGCGTCCAGGGCCCGCGACCACGTGGCGCAGGCCGCGTCCATCTCCCCTCGGGCCGCCTGGATCTCCCCGAGGTATCCCAGGGTCACGGCGTGGGTGCGGGAGAAGGAGCCTTCCCTGAGCTGGACGCTGCGCTCGAACGCGGCCTGTGCCCCGGTCAGGTCTCCCATGGCCTGCAGCGTGCGGGCGGTCTCGTGCGCCAGGCTCGCCTGCCCGAAGAACCACACCCGGGAGGGTTCGGCGTCCTCGCCGCCGGTCGCGTCGCTCAGGTCGTCCTCAGCCCGCAGGAGAGCCCGCGACGCCCCCTTGGGGTCGCCGGTGCGGGCGAGGCTGCGGGCGTGGACCACGCCGAGCAGGGCCCGTTCCCGGGAGCTCGCGATGTCGTAGCAGGACGTGGCGGCATCGGTCAGAGCTGCGGCCTGCTGGTGGTGGCCCAGGTCCATCGCCTGGTGTGCGAGGGCGCGGAGGATGTGGCCGACGAGCGCACGGTCACCGGCCTCCGCCGCCAGCTTCGTGGCGAGCTGCAGGTAGTGCTGGGCGGTGCCGTGCCGGTGCGCGTCGAAGCTGGACCACCCCAGCACGTAGACCAACTCGCCGGCCGCGGCGAACAGGTCGCACCGCTGTGCCTCGCTCGTGGTGCGGCGGCGGAGCGTCGGCAGGACCTCGTCGTTCAGCAGCACGGTCGCGGCCCTGGCCCCGTAGCCGCCCCCACGCGTCTGGTCCAGGCGCTGGAAGAGCGTGGTGGCTTCGCGGATCGCCTCGACGTCGTCGTCGGAGACGGACCGGTGCTCGGTTGGGCGTGAGCGGGCCCGCTCCAGGGACTGGTGCCACCACGTCTGGTCGGGCAGCGTCAGCTCCGCGACGGAGTAGATCGCGGCACCGATGAAGCCCCGTCTGTCCACGCCACTCCCCAGGTCGGCCAGCGCGGCCAGGGTATCGACCTGCCATCCGGCGGCCGGAGGCGGCACCGGGGGTGCATCCAGGCCGATCTCTTCCCACCCCACCGGACGCCCCAGACCGCGAGACAGGGCCTCGCGGAGTACTTCAGGCGCCGGGTCCTGGGGGTGGGCTCCGGCGAGCCACATGGAGATGGTCGACCGGCCGACGGTCTCCAGCGACGCGTGCCCCATCTCCCTGGCGACTCGCCCCACCCGGGTCGCGGCCTGCTGCTGGGTCCAGCCGAGTTCAGCGAGGAGGTCCTTGAGCTGGCGGTTGGGGCTGCGCACTTCCGCCCTCCGAAATGGCGTTGGCACCGTTGGCAAAGGTCCTGGCGACACATCCATGCCGACCAGGGCCTGGAAATGGTTGTCTCACCATAACGATCCCTGTCACAGACCGGCGGGGGTTCACCCAGACCAACGGGTCCAGTGTCTTGGGAGCGGCCACCGCGCCCACCAGAGGCGCTGAAGACGACGTCCATAAAGGTGGCTGACAGCGGTGGGAGCGCGTACGATTGGCGGCGGAGTAGATGAGGGGCCCCACCGGCAGGTGGGGCCCCTTCCCGTTGTCGGGACTACTTGGCCTTCGTGCTCCTCAGGAAGCGGGCCCACTCGGGGGACTCGAACAGGAGCGCACCCAGCTCACGGTGCTGGGTGTCGCGCACGGCCGACACCCCGGGGAGGTCACCGGCCTCCACGCAGTCCTGACCCTGGGGGCTGGAGTAGCTCGATTTGCGGAACGAGAAGTCGTCGGCGGAGTGGAGTAGATGGGTCACGGCTTTCCTTAGAGGTCGTGCAGCATTTTGTGGAGATGTGCAGCCGTCTCCGCAGGGGAGGCGGCAGCGGCCGATATGTGCTGGAACTGCCAGGCGTACCGGTCGGTCTTCCCAGGGTCCTCCAACAGGAGGCTCTCAGTGAGATTTTCCAGGTGAACGATGGGCCTGTCGCCCGCCCCGAATTCGAGCATGGAGAACGGCGCACTCATGCCCGCGTGGGCACCGGCCGAATCGAGCATCACCTGAACCGTCAGGTGCTCGGCCTCGGTGAGGGTGAGCAGGTGCTGCAGCTGGCCACGGTGAACGTCGCGGCCACCCACCGGCTTGCGGATGGCCGCTTCATCGACGATGGCCCACACCTGGGGCGGGTCCTCGCGGTCCAGGAGGCGCTGGCGTGTCATGCGTGCCTCGAAGCGCCGCTCGACCTCTTCGGGGTCGCGGATGTCAGCGCCCATGACCATGGCTGCGGCGTAGTCGCGTGTCTGGAAGAGGCCGGGGACGACGAACTGCCATGTGCGCACCTTCGCGGCCGACGCCTCCAGCCCGATGTAGTCCGTGGAGCCGTACAGGTCCTCGACATCGGTCCACCACGCCTTGCTCCGGCCTTCCTTCACCAGGCCGAGCATGTAGTCGCGGTAGGCGGGGTCGGTGGCGCCGTAGTAGTCGAGCAGGTCCACGACATCGCGGCGGCTCGGGAGCTTCCACTGGTTGTTCTCGATCCTGGACAGCTTCGACCGCTGCCACCCCAGTGCATCTGCCACGTGGGCCGGCGTCGTCTTGTTCCCGTCCGGCTGCCGGTGCGCGTCGCGCAGCCCCGCCAGCTCGGCGCTCAGTCGCCTGCGCCTGGCCGTGGGGCTGGCGGGACTGCTGGGTTCCGTCATGACCACCTCCTCCGTGTGCCGAAATCCTACGGCCCGGCTCGCAAGGATGCTGACTTTTCAGACATTGCGAATCGGGCATTGCTTTTTCGACAGTGCCGATTCATGATGGAGGCTCATCTACTCCTGTCGGACTCTCCATCCGACGTCCACCCAGGAGGTCGCCCCGTGCGATACCTGAAGCGCCTCAAGGAACTCCTTCGCGAGGCGGTTGCGCCGCCCTCGCAGGGTCGCCACGCCCGCCCGCCCGCGCAGCCGCGCCCCGGCCGGCCGAAGCCCCAGACCCCGCCCGCCCGGACCTTCCTCCAGTGGGAAGCCCCGACGGGGCCGACGTGCCCGTCCCTGATGCCGGACCGGCACGTGATCCGCCCCTATTACCTCGCGTGGGAACGGCAGCAGGCCCAGCAGCGGGCCGACCGCAGCCGCCTCGGTATCGGGGTCCTCACCGACATCGCCGCCACCCAGCTCCACACCGAGCTGACCGACCTCGTCCGCGCCTGGCACACGCAGGGGGTGCGAGCATGAGCACCGCCACCGTCGCCACGAGCGTCGCCGTCGAGGCCGTGTCGATCAGCCAGCCGGACGCCTCCGACGTCCGGGTCGTGTGGGCCAAGGACGCCCCCGGGCTGACACCCGGCGCTGCCCTGGTCGCTCTCGCCCCGGGCGTGACCCTGCACCTGCAGACCGAGCTGGACGCCCTGGACGCCCCGTACCTGGACACGCTCATCACCGCGCTGATCAGCGTCCGCGAGCGGATGCCCGAGGCGGTGAGCTACCGGTGAACGCCTCCGCGCGGCGTCGCCGCAGCAACCGGTGCCGTCCCTTCCTCGTGACCCTGCCGCCCGCGTGGGTGAGCGTCGCAACCGGGGCCGTCCCGATCGTGCGCAGCATCCACCTCGCCCTGTCGGCGGTGACGCGATGACGGCCACGACCGCAGTCACGATCACCGACCTGACCGCCTCCGACATCCGCCTCGTGCATGAGGCGGCCGGGGCCGGGCCGGTCAACTCGTTGGCCATCGCCGGGTGCTACATCGACCTCACCCCGGAATGGATGCGCCCCCACCAGCGCGCCGAGCGCATCGCCGCGCTCGAGACCCTGGCGCGGGCCGCGTTCACGGCCGCTGAGGCACTGCGCAAGGCGGACGAGGAGATGCGGCGATGAAGACCGTCCTCGAGCTGCGCGAGCTGGAGAACCTGGCCGCCCTGCGTACGTGGGCGCGCGCCCACGGAGCCCAGGTCCGGTACATGGGCACCACCGGGGACCACGAGGAGATGTTCGGGGCGCGCCGAGGAGCACAGCTCCGTGTCTGCCGCGCCCCCTACGACCCCTGCCGGGTGCACCCCGTGATCTGGCGGTCCCCACTCGAGACGCTGCCCGCCCCGTGAAGACCGGCCGTGCACCGGCCCGTCCGAACCGCCGGTGCACGGCCCTTCCCCAAGGAACCCATGGACACCAACAGCACCCGCAAACGCCTGTTCTCCACGAACCAGGTCGCCGCGATTTTCCAGGTCGATCCCACGTCAGTCACCCGGTGGGCCAAGCGCGACAAGCTCCCCTTCTTCCGGACACCCTCAGGGCATTACCGCTTCCGCGAGGAGGACGTCCGGGCTCACGTCGACGATGCGGCCTTGGTGGACAACATCATCTGTCCGCCCTGGTGCAGCATCGACCATGAGGCGTACGGCTCAGACATGCACCATCTGTGTCTGGTTCACGACGAGGACGGCGAACCGGTCACCGTCCTCGTCGAGCGTGTCGACTCCGAGGAGGGCCCCCTTGGAGCCTCCCTTGTGGGGATGGTGACAACTACCTCTGGGACGGAGCTGAAGCTGACGCCCCAGCAGGCGCGCGCCCTGGCCCAGCTGCTCACCCTCACTCATGACCTCACGGACGCGGCAGCAGCGCTGGCTCGGGCCGCCGACCTGATCGAGGATGCCTCTCACACTCCCGTGTGTCCCGCACCTATCCCCTTGCGTGCGGGGCGCGCGGGCCCTTCAGCCACACACCCAACGACGGAAGCCTGATGCCCGACCTATGCCCTCCGTGGTGCCGACACGACCACCACCCCGCCGAATCCACCCTGCGCCACGCCCGTGAGGTGGCCGCCCACAACGGAGTGAGCGTCAGCTTGCTCCGCGACGACCCCTGGGTCGGCCCCCCGACGGACCCGCAGATCGTCATCGCCGCGACCGTCGGGCCGAAGACCGTCCAGCTCGCCCTCGACGCCGTCCAGGCCCGGCAGCTCTCCGCGCTGCTGATCATCTCCGGCGCCGACCGGGCGCTCGCGATGGCGATCCTCGACGCAGCCGACCTGCTCGACGCCCCCTGATCCCCGCGCGCCCGGTGCCGTGTCCCGGGCGCGCGGGCACCACCTCGCCCCCGCCCTGGGCGGAGGCTACCCCCGGCCCCCACCGTGACGGAGACCCGATTGAACTCCTCCCCTACCCTCATGGACTCCGCCGAGGACCTCCTCACCCCTGGAGAGGTCGCCCGCCTGTTCCGCGTGGACCCCAAGACCGTCGCCCGCTGGGAGAAGGACGGCCGCCTGTCCTCGGTCAAGACCCTGGGCGGCCACCGCCGCTACCCCCGCTCCCAGATCACCCACGTCCTGCACGCGGGGACGGGCAGCGGCGAGGTCGTCCGCGCCCTGGAGCAGGTCCACGCCCTCGCACTCGAGGTCGGGGCTGTCGGCGACGCCGGACACATCGCAGCCCTCATCGAAACCCTGCGCACCGGAGAACGCTCATGACCCGACGACAGCTGACCCACCTCACCGACCTGACCTGGGGCATCGAGACCACTGTCGTGAATGGCTACTCAGCTGTCAGCTTCAGTCGACCGTGGGAGAAGGAGAGGCACTTCCTGCGCGTCCTGGACGCCGACCAGGTCCGCGCGGACCTCGAAGCCCTGGAATCGATCGAACAGAATCTCCGACCGGACTGGTACGTGGGCTTCCTCATCCGCACCGACCTCGTGTCCCGCCTGGATGGGATGTGGGCCCAGAACCCCATGGCGAGCGTGGTGGTCCATGCTGACCGGCCGGACAAGCTGGCGGACCGTATCGATGCCGCCCGTGACCAACTCGGCCTGTAAGAGGCCAGTACCGCACCACACCAGAGAGGAACAGCATGGGAGATCCAGACGCCGAGCGAATTGCCACCTCGTTCAAGGAAGTCATCGAGCAGGGAATCGCGGCGGATCGGATCAGGAAGATCCAAGCGAAGATCGACGCGAACAAAGCTCCGGCCGAGGATGAGAAGAAGGCGAAGAAGGACAAGTAGCCCCGGACACACGAAAAGCGCCCGCCTCCTTAACGGAGGCGGGCGCTTGCGTCCGCCCTGATGGGCGACGCGACCCTACAGCGTGCTGCGTCAGACCTTGCCCGAGTTCACCGCCTTCTGCAGCTCGCGGGTCGTCTCGGAGACCGCGCCCGTGTTGAAGGTGACGATCCCCTTCGCCGACACGGCACGGATGGACGGCCAGATACCGTCCACCGCCCGGCCG
This sequence comes from Nocardiopsis tropica, assembly GCF_042660575.1. Classification (NCBI taxonomy): domain Bacteria; kingdom Bacillati; phylum Actinomycetota; class Actinomycetes; order Streptosporangiales; family Nocardiopsidaceae; genus Nocardiopsis; species Nocardiopsis tropica. The sequence goes on along the minus strand of NZ_JBHSUF010000008.1, from coordinate 315,654 downwards.
GTGAGACCGACCCGGCGCTGCACGGCACGGATCGTCTGCGGCCCCAGGATGCCGTCGACCGCCGAACCGGTCAGCCCGCACCGGCGCTGCAGGGCCTTCACGGTGACCGGCCCCCACACCCCGTCGGCCTTCACGCCCAGGACGCGCTGGACCGCCTTCGCGGTGAGGCCGCCCAGACGCCCGTCGACGACGAGCGGGTCCGGTCCCGACGGCTTCGCGGGCGGAGCCGGGGTCGAGGACAGGGCCCGGCGGAGCTCGGCCGCGGACTCGGTGCCGTACACGCCGTCGAGGCTGACGCCCCGGGCACGCTGCAGAGCGCGGACCGCCGCCTCCGTTTCAGCGCCGAAGCCGCCGTCGGCCCCGTGCTTCGGAAGGATGCCGGGCCGCCACTTCAGCAGGGCCTGCTGCAGGCGCAGGACCGGGGTGCCGGTCATCCCCCGCAGCAGCCACGGGGAACCGGTCGGCACCTGGACCCCGGCCACCGACCAGTAGGAGAACTTCGGCGCCGGGGCCGGCGTGTTTCCGCCGCCCCCGGTGGAGCCCCCGCCCCAGTTCCCGGAGCGGACCCGCCCGTACACCGGGCCGCCGGGGCAGGACGTCGAGATCCAGTCGCGGTGCCCGGTCACCGAGGCTCGGACGCTGCGCGCGGCGAGCCAGCCCCCAAGGGCGACGAACGCGGCGAGCTGCGCGGCGTTGGGCTGTTGGCTGCCGCCCAGCATGAACTGGACTCCGATGTGGGAGCTGTTCGCGCCGGGGGCGTGGGCGCCGACCCGGTTGAGGCCGCGGCCGGTGAGGACGATGCCGTGCCAGCAGATCAGGTAGTGGTAGCCGATCCCGGCCCACCCCTGGGCGCGGTGCCCGGCGTGCATCTGCCGTACCTGGGCGCGGCAGTTGGCGTGCGACCCCCAGGTGAGGGGGCCGCCGTTGTAGTGGACGACGCGGCCCGAGCGCGGGCGGCCGGACGTGCCGATCACCGACGGGATGCCCACGGTGGGCGCTGACTCGACGACCAGGCCCATGACGAGCGGCAGGGTCGTGAGCACGGCGAGGAGCTGCATCACGTCCATGGGTCAGTCCTCGCGGATGGTGCCCTCGTCGGGCGGTGTGGCCAGGCGGGGGTCGAACTCGACGTGGTCCTCCGGTGCGGGGTACGCCTCCTGCGCGGCGAACAGGTCCTCGACGCTCTCCGGTGCCCACACCTGCAGGCGCGTGAGGACGCCGCCCGCGAGGATCAGCATGGACTCCACGTAGTGCTCGGTGAGGATGTCCTCGAGCGGCATCCCGTTGGTGAGCCGCCACCCGGTGAGCACCACCACGAGGGCGATGGCCACGTACACGGCCGGGTTGCGGCGGTAGCGCAGCAGGTGGCGGAATCGGCCGTACAGGCCCATCAGGAAATCGGTCATGGTGCCCTCCTTGGGCATGCAAAAGCCCCGGCCGACTGGTCGGGGCTGGCTGTGTTCAGGCGAACGACACACACTGGAGAGTTGCCGTGGGTAGCATTTCAATCACTGATTGTTCGACCGCTCTGGAAAGGCTTCCATGGCTTCTGACGGCATCACCAGCGGTAAGAAGTACTACTTCGTCCAGGACGGCCGGGGGGTGGGCCCCGAAGGGGACTGGGTCAGGCTGTCCAAGCAGGACAACGACAACTGGGTACCGGTCGTCTTCCACCAGTACGACAGCAGTGACGAGTACATCGTCGAGCACACCGGGCCCGACGCATCTGGCCCCGCGTACTGGTCGTGGGATTCCAAGGGCGTCCGCCTCACCAACTACAACGACGCCACCCTCTGGAACACGGTCCCGACCGAGAACGGGATCATGGTGTACGGGTACCAGAACGAGCGTCTCATCCACGCGCCCAAGAGCAGCAAGAGGTGGCTGGAGACCGAGCCTTGGCCCGATGTCACGAGGCCGATCGAGGACTGGATGGTCAGGCATGCCCTGCAAGAGCGCGACAAGGTGGCGCGCTTCGAGTTCAAGCTGATCCCCGTCTGACCGGCCCCTCCGGTTGGCCGTAGGTGCTGGGCTCCCCGACACGGTCGTGCGGGGAGCCCGACCAAGGGCTTCACCTCGCACCGAGGTTGCCTCCGACATTGAGACGCCCCGCACTCAGACGGGTCCGGGCGGGGTGGATCAGGACCGGTGTCGGCCCCTGGAAGAAGAGGTGTCGTGCGCTCGATCTCGGCAGCGCACACGGCGGTGGACAGCCCAGGCGACGGCGATGGTGAGGGCCCCGGCCGAGTACACGGCCAGGCGGATGACCTCGTGGCCCGGGTACTCGCCTGCGACGAGGCGCACGGCGACGAGTGTGAGGATCGCGGTGAGGACCACAAGCCCGCAGACGAACAGGCGACCGCCACTCGAGCGGTGCCACGGTGTGCCGGTGAGGTAGTCGATCAAGAACCCCCAGGTGAGCACTCCGGCGGCGATGGCCACCCAGTTCCCCAGCTCATACATCGCCGCGGCCCCCCTCCAGCAGGTTCATGAACAGGTCCCCGAAGTGGTTGCGGGCCCCGTGCTCGCGGTGCCGTGCGGCAACCTCGCGCACCTCCGGGTCGCGGGCCTGCGCGTCCGCCATCGACGCCTCGGTGTCAGCCCGCATCCGCTGCAGGTCGGTATCGGTGACGGGAGGGGCCGGGGTGCGGTGTCGACGGCATACGCGGAGCAGGCGCTTCCACTTCATCGGTCATCGCCCTCCTCGGGCGGAGGGGGCGGGGTGGCGACCCCGCGCAGCGCGTCCATCGCACTCGCACTGGTCTTGGCGGCCTCGGTGAGCGACGCCGTCTGCCGGGCGAGCAGGTCCCCCCGCGCGCGCTCCGCCTCGTACAGCTCCTTCATCTGCTGGAGCTGGGCGTCCCGCGACGCCACGATCCGGTCGTGCATGGTGGACGAGATGAGACGACCGGTGACCAGCGCGTAGATGCCGTAGGACACCACGGAGATGAGCGCGCCGACCAGGCCGACGTCAGCGAGGGGCACGAGCGCGGTGACGTCCACGCCTCACCTCGGGGCGAGCAGGGCGGCGAGCTGGTCGGCCACATAGGACAGGCCCGTGTCGGACAGGTGGACGGCGTCGGCGTACAGGCCCCAGGACGGGCTCGTAGCCTGGTCCGGGAAGCGGGGCCCGACGGTGAGGTCGGCGACGGACACCATGGGGTCGGTGCGGGCGATGGCGTGCGCCTCGGTGGTGTACGCCGACCAGGGGTGCGCGAAGGGTCCGTCGCCGCGCGCAGCGTGCATCGCCAGGAGGATCGGCGGGTACGGGATCGGCGCGACGGTCGCTGCGCGCAGCGCGCCGATCAGCGCGGACAGGGTCGAGCGGAACGCCGCCGGGTCCGTGCCCGCCCACTGGTCGTTCGCGCCGAGCATGATGACGACCAGGTCCGGGGACAGTGCGCCGATCGCGGACGGCCACCGGGCCGGGGCGGTGGTGCCTCCCACCCATGCGGTGGAGGACCACCCGAAGTGCGCGCACTCGTGCACGACGAGCCCGGCGTCCTCGTCTCCGTCGTACTCGACCACCCCGGCGATGATCTGCTTGAAGGTCGCGTCGACCGCTTCAATGTGCAGCTCGTGGGGGCCGGACGCCCCGAGGTCCACACGGGTAAGCATCCCGTCCTGGGTGGCACCCCCAGTGCTGACCGTGGTCCACGGCCCGCCGTCCACCCGGTACCGGAAGCTCCCGGAGAACTCGCTGCGCCCCCACACGATGTCGGCGGCCGTGCCCTGCAGGGCGTAGGTGAGGGTGTCGGCCGGGGCCGCACCGTCGAGGAACACCGCGTACCGCTTGGGCCCCCACCCGGCGTCCAAGTCCGGTCCCCCGGTGACAGAGGTCGGCCACGTGTAGGAGAGGGTGCCGGTCGACGCCGCGCCGATGAAGCCGCGGCCGCCGCCGGCCACTCCGTCGGTGGGGAACCGGTGCCTCAGCAGGGCCCGCAGGCGGGCAGGCCAGGTGCTGGAGAACGCCGTCGCACCCTGGCCCTCGGTGATGGAGTCGCCCAGGGCCACGATGGTGGCGCGCGCGTAGTGGCGGCCCGCGAGAGCTGCGTGCCACCCCATGAGTCCGGAGGTGGTGCCGTCCGGCCGCCAGGTCGAGGTCGTGGTGTCGTAGGTGAGGACTCCGCCGCCCTTGACGTCGGCGGTCGCCGGGTTCGCTGCGGTGTCCGCCAAGGTCGCGATGCCGGTCCCGTGGGGGTTGAGCGCGGCGGCGTGCCCGGACACCGCAGCTTCGACGACGGTCAGGTCGTCGCCGACGTCGACGGCGACCGCGCGCCGACGCGGCCCGGCGCCGCCGTTCGCGTCCAGGTACACCGACCGGACCCCGTCGGGGCCCAGGAACTCGGGCAGGGCGCCGACCGCGTCGGTGGTCAGCTCTCCGCCCGCGATGACGGTGGACCCGTCCAGGTCGACCAGGTCGACGTACTGGGTTCCGCCGCTCGCAGCGTTCCAACAGGTGACCGGGGTTCCGGGTACCAGGGTGGCGGCGTTGGTCTCGCCCAGGGTGATGACGTAGTCGGCGATGCCGCCGAACCGGTGCCTGACCATCAGCCACCGTCCTTTCAGGGCTTGAGGTAGGTGAGGGTGGCCCGCAGGTAGCGGCCGACCGTGACGGTCGCGGACTGGTGATTGACCCAGATCTCACCGTCGGCGCGCACCTCCAGGCGCGCGGAGGTGCCGCCGGTGAACGCTCCGGGGAAGTACAGGGTCTTCTCCGGGCGCAGCACCGAAGGGATGGCGTTGCACAGCTTCGACCCGTCCGCGTCCGAGGCCGGGAAGTTCAAGCGGACTCGGCGCACGTTGAGGACGAGCTGGACGAGGGAGCCGATCTTGCGGCCGACCTTGCCGCCGGACTCCTCCACCCACGTGTCGAAGCCGACCGGGAGGGCGATGTCGCCGGTGTCCTCGTAGATGAGGCGGCGGGCGGCCCCGTCCCACATGCGCAGGCGTCCGGTGTCGCGCTCGAAGCCCAGCTCGCCGAGCGCGGGGGTGGGGTTGGCGGTGGTCGAGTCGGAGGGCCGCACCCGCGACCCGATGTACAGCTCCTCGCGGGCCACCGTCACCGACGCCGCGCCGGTCGGCACGGTCACCCTCCCCAAGGGGATCTCGTACCGGGTCGCATCACGGACCAGAGCGGGCGCGCCGCCCCCGGCGGTGCCCTGGGAGACGACAGCGCGGACGGTCCACGTCGCCCGATCCAGGGCGAGCACCACCCGGTCCACGCGCGTCTGCCCTGAGCTGTTGGGGGCGATGGCCAGGGGCACGTCGGTGGTTCCCGACGACCAGGCGTGCCCGCGCAGCGACCCGAACTTGTTCGCGCGGACGAGGACCTGCAGACCGGTCCCTGCGAGCACGGCCGCGCTGTCGCCGGGGTCGCCGATCAGCCCGTCGTCGGAGAACCGTGCTGCGAGGATCTCGTACTCGGTGTCCGTGACGTTGCGGGAGTTGTGGGCCGGGGACGGCCACGAGGACTGCGCCATGGTTCACCTGCTCGCTTCCATGCGTCCGAGCCGTCGGCCCAGGTCGCGGATCAGTCGGACGGTCGCCGGGTCAGATGTGGCCTCGGCCGACCCGATGAGGGAGGACACGTACTCCCCCGAGTTCGGGGACGCCTGCAGGTGGATGGAGCGGACCACGTCCGCCACCTCGAGCCCCGTCGGGAGCTCCACCGTCACCCGGTCGCCGAGCCCGAAGTCGCGCCCGGCCTTCAGGTCCTCGGTGTCGACGGTGACGGTGGCCAGCTCGACCGGGGCCGCCCCTGTGGCCAGCTCCTCGCGGCCCGCGCCGGTGAGCTCGCCGTCGGTGTCGGTGGCGATGGAGGACTGGTCGACGAACTTCTCCACCCGCCACCACTCCGCTGCGACGGCCGTCTCGGCGACTTCCACGAACACCCGGGCGGTGTCCTCTCCACCGCCGACGAGGGCGTGGGTCACCGTCGGCGCGGACTGCTTGTACTGGACCGAGCGGAGGTTCCCGAGCCCGGCGGAGAACCGGGCGGTCCGGGTGAGATCGGCCGGCGCGTACACCTCGAACAGGATCTGGCCGCCGACCTGGCGGGTGCGGAACCCGATCTGGCCTCCGTTGAGCGCAGCACGGCGGGCCGCGACCAGCAGTCCCTCGAACCGGGTGGTGATGGTCGTGTTGGTGCCGACCCCGGCGACCGGGGCGAGCGTCAGGTGCGGGATCCGGCGAGCGGTGAGCGCACCGGGCCCGCAGTTCTCGGTGACCAGCTGCCTGATAATGGTCTCGGCGTTGGTGTCGGTGATCGACCTCGAGTCGGTGGCGTGCTGGCTGGCCCACGCCGCGGTGGGGGTCGGCCAGGTGACGTACCCGGCCACCTTCGCGAGATCGTCGGAGAAGTTCACGGTGACCTTGCCCGGGTGGGGCTCGGAGGAGTCGCCCACCGACCACGCGTAGTCCTGCGGCATCTCCATCGGCCCGGCACTCCAGATCGTGCCGTCCCGGATCACCACGAGCCGGTTGCCCGGTTGGAGTTGCGCCATGACCTCGGGGTAGGCGGTGAGCTGGACGCTGCCGCTGGCGGGCTCGTTGAACCTCAGGGTGGAGTCGAGCGCAGCCCATCCGTCGAGGGGGTCGCCCTGCACGGCCAGGTCCTCGTCGGTGATGAGCAGGCTGATCGGCATGGGGTCAGGCCGTTTCGTGTCGGGCGGCGGCCGACAGGTCAACAGCCGACCCGGCCCCGGACCCATCGAGCTGAAAGGTGACGCGGTTCTCCCCGGGCTGCAGCGGCCACAGGTCGGCTCCGGGCCAGTCGAGCGCCCCGACCCAGTTCGCGGTGCCGCCTTGGGTGAGGGTGGCCACGGTGACGGTGCCGCCGGTCAACCCGGTCGGGACGACCACCACCTGGGGGACGTTCGTGCCGAGGTAGCGGCCGACGAACGTCAGGGTGACGGCCGCCGGAAGCGGACCGCCAGTGACGACGACCTCGTCGGGGTCCACAGCGACCAGCGCCTCCAGCGCAGTCCGCACCGTCGCGGCGGTGGCGGTGCGGGGGATGCTCGCCGTGGTCTCTCCGAAGGCGGTGATGGTGATGGTCCCGGCGGTGGCTGCGCCGAGGCTGATGGTCTGCCGCTCGGCGGTGGCCTTGCGGACCCGGGGTGGGTGGGTGGTGACGGTGACCTGTTCGTGGGCGAGCAGGCTCCCGCCGACCTCGGCCGGGTCCAGGGTGAAGGAGCGGCCGGTGTCGGTGTGGGTGAAGGTCACCGCCGTGGCGGGCCCGGTGATCACCCACTCGGGCCAGGCGTCGACGTCGCCGGGGTTGTCCAGGGTGGTCTCGCCGAGGACCTGGGAGGAGGACACCGACGGGAAGGGCTGCAGGAAGTCCTCCCCGACGGCGTGCTCGCGGCGGGCGGTGAGCGGCACCGAGTCCACCCAGTACGGGTCCTCGCACAGCAGGGACAGGATGGCGGTGTCGGAGTGGATGCCGGTGCCCTGCTCGCCCTGGCCCTCGAACCCGGCCGAGTAGCGGACGGCGATGTGGCGTCGGGTGCCGTCGGGGCGGGCGATCTCCAGCCGACCGGGGCCGCGGCGCAGGGTGTCGGTGAACGCGCGGGCGAGGCGTCGCCATCTGCCGATGAACTCGGTGTGGCTGTCGCCGTAGACGTGCAGCGGCCACACCACGGTCCGGGCCTGGGGCTGGGCGTGCCGCAGCCTCACCCCTCCGCGCGGGTGCGCGTCCGTGGTCAGGTCGTACACCGCCGCCCCCAGGCCACTGACGCCGTCGGCGAGCGTGAACCACCCCGACTGGGTGTCGGTGAGCGGCCACACCCGGCCGACGGGGTCGGTGTAGGCGGCGGTGGCGAACCCGACTTCGGGCAACATCGCCCCGGGGTCATGATCGCCCGCGATGATCGGCACAGCGCAGCCTCCCTACCGTGGGCGTCCGACTCGAGCGCGCGCCTCCTGGCGGCGCTGCAGTACCTCGAGGTCCTGCACCGTCATGTCGAGGGTGCGGGGGTAGAGGTTGTAGGTGTCGCCGCGTTCGGCTCCCCGCCCGGCCAGCGTGGACACGTCCGACCACTGCCGGTGCGTCAGCACCGGTTCGGGCTTGCGGGTGCCGTTGAGGAGCGCGGTCACACCGGGCTGGGCGTAGCCCCCCGAGTCGTAGAACGCGGCCCGGCCGCCCCCTCCCCCGCCGCCGCTGCTCCCGGCAGTGGAGTCCCCGGCCACCGGCCGGAACCCGTACGTCGAGGAGTACAGCCGGTCGCGGGCTCCTCGGGCGCCGCGGCCGATGATGACGCCCCGGGACCCCCGGCTCTCGACGTTGACCCCCATCAAGCTTCCGCTCGTGTGGCCGACGCCCGAGTGGGTGATGCCGACCTGGTAGGGGGACGCGAGGTTGCGCACCCACCCTGCCGGTGCCGAGGACCCCTGGAAACCATGCGTTGAGTACCTGCGGAAGTACGGGCCGATGCCCCTGATGACGTTCTCCAGGCTGCCCGTGAAGCCGCTGCAGTCGTAGCCCCTGGGCCCCGCACCGCCCCAGATGTACGGCTTGCCGTGCTGGTTGCGAGCCCAGCTCGCAGCGCGGCGCAGGCGGGTCGACGCGGACTCCAGGCCGGACCATCCGGCAGCGCCCCCGGCGGAGGAGGCGGCGTAGTCGGAGTCGGCCTTGCCGAACCGGTCGAGGATCTTGTCGCGGATCGCGACGACCATCCGGTACGGGATGCCCTCGAAGTCCTGGCCGGTGCCGAAGCGCTCCTTCACCCGGTCGCGGAGGGCGTTGAGGGGCGCGGTGGCCCACTCCTTCACCTTGCCGACGACGGAGTCCCACTTGGAGGAGATCCACTGGCCGACGATGCCGCCGGTCGCGAACCCGTGGAACGGCGGCTGCCCCTGGGCGATGGCGCGCGGGGAGGGGGCCACGCGAGCGCGGCGGTCCTGGGCGTAGCGGCGCAGCGCTGCGACCCCACCCCGGACGCCGACGTTGTTCCACGTGAGGAGTTCGGACCTCAACTCGGGGACACGCATCGCCTCAGAAATAGCAATGCCCTCGCCCTTGCGAGCACGGATCACCTGGTCGTCTCCCTGCCGCCAGGTCGAATACCCTCCGAGGATTCCGCCCTTCGCGAAGCCGCGCGGAAGGTTCATTTCCGAGAGCTTATTAATACCCGGAACCTTCGCCGCTACTTTATTCCATAGGGGTACAATTCCCGCATTGTACACCGTCTGAATTACATACCGCACGGGCCTTTTGGCGACGCTTTCCAGCTTCGACCAGGCTTTATCGACGCCGTCCTTCGCCCGCTCGAACGCGCTGATCACGCGCGAGCGCAGGGTGTCGACCGCGCCGACGACCCGGTCTCGGAGCTGCTGCGCCCGGCCGACCACCAGGTCGCGCAGGGCGGAGGCCACGGCCACGCCCCGGTCTCGGAGCGCAGTCAGGATCGCGACGGCCCGGTCTCGCAGCCCGACCACCCGTGCGACGGTCTGGTCGCGCAGGCCGGTCGCCCGCGCTACGACCCAGTCCCGGGCCTGGGTGAAGAGGGCCACGGCCCGGTCTCGCAGGGCCGTCACCCCTCCGACGACCCTGTCGCGCAGGCTCAGCGTGCGCGAGACGACCCAGGTGACCAGGCCCTGCCAGAGGGCGGACACGGTCGTGCGCAGCCACATCCAGGCGGCCTGTGTGGCGGCCCGGAGCTTGTCCCAGTGCTGGATGATCAGCCCGACCGGGGTGAAGTTCAGGAAGAGCGAGACGAGCCATCCGACGACAGCCAGGACAGACGCCTTGACGAAATTCCACGCTGCGAGCGTGGCCGCCTTGATCTGGTCCCAGTAGCGGATCACCAATCCGATCGCGATTCCGATCGGCCCGGTGATGATCGCGAGCAAAAGCGGCCAATTCGACTTGACCCAATTCCAGACGAACTTGATGGCCGACCAGACCGCATTAAAAGCACCCGTCACGATCGTGCGGAAGGTCTCCGAATTTCGCCACAAAAGCACAATGGCTGCTATGACGGCGATAATCGCGATGACGATGAGCCCTAATGGGTTGGCGCTCATGGCCAAATTCAGGGCCCACTGTGCGGCGGTCCAGATGCCGGTGGCAATGGCGACCGCGCGCTGGACGATGGCCTGCCCGAGGATGGCCGCGCGGGCCACGACGGCGCGGACGGCGATCTTGGTGTACTCGAGCGCGACGAGCGCGAGGGTGCGCAGCAGCCCACCAGCGGCGGCGATCTTCTGGGCGGCGGCGACCGCGAGGATGCGCGCACGGGCCACCCCCGCGCGGAGACCGACCTTGGTGTACTCCGTGCCGACCAGGGCCAGGGTGCGGACGAACCCGGCCATACTGGCGATCTGGCGACCGGCCGCACCGCCGAAGTTGCGCACCGCAGCCCCGGCGCGCGCAGACCGGGACGCGTTCTCGCCCAGGGCGGCCGACCCGCGGATGAGGCCGCCGGTAAACCTCGCGGTTCCGGCGACCGCGCCGATGGCCGCACCGCCGACCCTGCCGATGCCTCCGGCGACGAAGCTGAGCGGCCCGGCGGCGAGCGCCACGGCGGCGATGCCGAGCGCCAGGCGCTGGGTGGCGGGCTCGGCGTCGTTGAACAGGGTGACGGCGTTGCCCAGGGCGGTGACCAGTTCGCCCTGCAGAGACCGCTTGAACACCTCCAGCTCGTGTGCGGGCCCCTGCCGGATGGTCTCACCGACCTGTTCTGCCGCGCCCCCGAACTCACCCAGCTCATCGGCGGCCGTGGACGGATCCATGGCGAACAACGCGGCACCCAGGTCTTCGGCTTGGGTCCCGAACAGAGCGGTGGCGATCTCGGCCTGCTCGACCGGGTCCTGGATGTCGCGGAGCCGGTCCAGGGTGGTGTCCAGGGCTGCGGACGCGGATGCCCCGCCCTCCCCGAACTGGGCGGCCATGTCCGTGGCCGACAGCCCGAGACGATCGAACCCGGACGCGGTCAGGTCGGAGCCGTCGACGGCGCGGATCGAGAATTCCTTGATCGCGTCCGCTGCGATGTCCGCGTCCCGGGCGCCGGCCTGGATGGCTTGGTTCATCAGACCGATGGCGGTACCGCCGTCCAGGCCCGCCTTGCGGAACTGGGTGCCGTACTCGGTGATGACCTGGAGGAAGTCCTCGCCCTGGTCGACCCCGCCCTGGAAACCAGCGGTGAGCAGGTCGAACGCCTCGTCGGCGGACCCCGCGAGGTCGGTGCGCAGCATCTGGGAGACGGCGGTGGTGACCCCGCCCAGGTCCTGGCCGAACACGTTGGCGACGTCGGACGCCTTGGTAGCCATGGACTCGAGCTGGGCGTTGGTGGCGTCGGGCGGGGCCAGCCCGGACTGCACCACGGCGCGGATCGAGTCGGCCGCCTCCTGGAACGTGCCGGTCACGCCGGAGGCGTAGAGGTCTCCGGCGATGCGCCCGTGGCGTTCGGCGACCGGCCCGGTGGTGCCGAGCTGTGCCTGCAGCAGCTTGGAGGCGTTCATCCGGCCGACGGCGTCGGTGATCCCGGCGACGAGCACGGTCCCGGCGACCACTCCGGCGGCGACCGCCCCCGCCTTGATGCGGTCCTTCAGCCCCTCCCCGGCCGCCCGCCCTGCCCGCTCTCCGGCGTCCGCCGCAGGCTGGACGAGCTGCTGGCGGAGCTCATCGCTGATGCCCCGCATGGACGGGATGACCTGGAGGGATGCGTATCCGACGTTGGGCATGGCGAAGCACCCCCCATCCGGTGGTCATGTGGTGAGCGGACAGGGGGTGGGCGGGGGCCTTCTCAGGCGGTGGTGGTGTCCTGCGGGTCGTCCTCAGCGGGCGGCTGGCAGTGGGCGATCCACGCCTTCCACAGCGGCCGGACCTTGTACTGGGGCAGGCCCAGAGCCCGGAACTGCTCGTACTGGTCGCCCAGGGCGACACGCAGGGAACCGGTCATGGCGCGGGTGTCGCCGCCCTCGGTGGCCTCTGTCAGAGCCCAGGCGTCCAGGCCCTGCAGGTGGTCGAGGGTGAAGGACTGGCCGCCCCAGGTGAAGGGGAACGGCTCCAGCGGCATGGGCGGCGGTACTGCGTCGAGGTCGAACGTGGTGTCTGCGGGCATGGGCGGGCCTCACTCTCAGCGGGTTACTCGGCGGTGGCGGTCGGGCGTTCCTCGTTGACATCCAGACCGGTCGACCGGGCGGCCTGGTACAGGTCCTCGCTGCGGTCCCTCGAGGACAGGACAGTGACGGTAGCCGCCTGCCGGTCGGTGGTGTAGGGCCGGTACACGACCCGGTCGCCCTTGTCCACGCGGCCCCGGGCGGCGGCGGCCACCGCCACGGCGGTGCCGTTCATGGCGTCGCGCATCTGCGCAGAGCGCAGGATCTCGGCGATGCCGTCGTGGTCCAGCTCGAAGTCGACGAGCACGGGTTACTCCTTGGGTGGTGGTGTGCGGGTCCGGGCGGCGGTGTACCGCTCGTCGGGGGCAGTCGGAAGTTCGGCCATGGACGGGCGCTGCTCCTCGCGGGCCCGGCCAAGCTCGGCGAGCACGTGTGCCCGCTTGCGCTGGCGGACCTTGCTGCGCACCCGGTCCCGCGCGGTGATCGGCCTCGGCAGCGGCTTGGGCGCCTTGGCCTTGCCACCGGCCGCTCCGTACACGGCGGCGATCAGCTCGCCGAGACGGTCGACCGCCAGGGTGAGCCGCTCCACCGTGGGCGACCACTCGGTGAGCGTCGGCGCGCTCGAGCCGGTGGGCTCCGGGGAGTTCTCCGCCAGCTCGTCGTCGTCGGCCATCGCTGCGGTCAGGTGGGAGGTGCGCGGGAGGTGGTCGATCAGGTTGAGCAGGAACCGCCACCTGCGGGCTGTCCACAGCGCGGCGAGGTCCCAGCCGATCAGGGCGAGGTCGGCCTCGATCTGGTCCCGGTATCGAGTCAGGAGCCAGACGAGGCGGGCCCTTCCCCCCGGTCGCCGTAGTACTGGCTGTAGTGGGCTTCCATGCGGTCGTTGAGGATCTTCATCTTCCACATGGGCATGGGGATCTTCTTGAAGTCCTCGTACTGGTCGCCCAGCAGCGGCTTCAGGGAGCCCTCGATGTCGTGCATGTCGATGAGGACGGCGTCCTGCCAGTCCTCGTCGAAGGGGTCCGACAGGGTGAAGACCTTGCCGCCGAGGCGGACGGCGAACGGCTTGACCTCCCCGCCCTTCTCCAGGGCGTCGAGGTCGAACACGTCCTTGGGCCGGACGGCGGGCTTGGGCCTGGCGGGGCGCTGTGGTGACCGGGCAGCCATGGGCGGGCTCTCCTTCTACTTGGTCTTGGTGGTGCGGGTCCGGCGGGCGGTCGGCCCGGCGGGTTCCTCGCTGGTGGTCGTCGGGGTCTCGTCAGGCGGGGGCGGGGGCTCGACTGCGGCCGGTGCCGCTGCGGGCTGCGTCCCGGTGTCAGCGGCCTCTCCCATCTGGGCGGCCCGGCGCTGCTCGGCGCGCTCCTGCGCCTTCGCCTCCGCGTCGCGGGCGAGCGCCAGGCGCTGGGCGGCGGCCTGGTTGTGGGCGGCGACCTTCTCCAGCTCCAAGCGCGGTATCCAGCCGTGAGCGCGCAGACGCACCTGCACGACCGGATCTTCCGCACACTGGGTCTGGCCCGTGGGCGATACGTACTCCGTCATGGCGTGTCCTCGTGGGTGGCGGGCTGGAGATGGAGGCCGCGACGGCCGGCGCCCGCCCGGCATACCGGCCGCCGCGGCGATCAGGGGGACGGCTCGTCGTCCTCGCAGCCGTCGGTGGTGCAGACCGTGAAGGTCCCGATGGTGGTGACGCCGTCGGTGTGCAGCAACACCAGGTCCGCGCGCACGAGCGCGGGCAGGTGGCAGGAGGTGCACAGCTCGTCGGCGGGGGCGATGTCGCCGACCTCGACGCGCAGGCTCGTGGCGCGGGCCACCTTCAGAACCCCATGGCGCTGAGGAGGCTTTCCCAGCCGGGGCCGCCGAAGAAGAACCGCTCCGAGTAGCCCACGGAGCTGTCCATGTAGGCGGTGAGGGTGACGGGCCAGCCCAACGCCGAGTCGTCGTTGGACTGAAACGCCTGGTCGTCCTTGTCGGTCACGCTGGCCCGGGGCAGGAAGCGGGCGATGTAGATTTCGCCCGCGTCGGCCAGGTCCACGCCGATGGTCAGGACCCGCCAGAACCTCAAGGGCGGCCGGTCGGGCTTGGACACGGCGACCTCGCCGGAGGTCGGGTCAGGGACGACGGCGGTCATGTCCGCGCCCGTGTACAGGCCGATCGTCTGGCGGTTGGTCTCCTGGAGGCCGACCTGCAGGGTGGTGACGTCGGAGGTGATGTCGCGCCGTGTGGGCTCGACCGCACCCCAGGAGGTGATGTCGCTCGAGCTGACGTCGGCGGCGAACTGGGGCCCGTCGTCCGACATCCACCCGAGGTCGTTGTATCCGACCGGGAGGGCGTTGAGGCTCTTGTCCGACCCGGTCAGGGACGCGATGGCGCTGGACGTGGTCGGCGCGATGAACGTCGACCCCTCGAGTGCCTTCCTGATCAGATGGTTCTGGTGGTTACGGAGGGACTCCCATGCAGGCATAGCCCGGCTCCTCTCGTGCGAAATTCCACGTGAAAGCCCCGCAGGTAGCGGGGCGGGCCGGGCGGGCCTTAGCGGCGGGCGCTCACGCGGTACGTGGCGAGCACCCGACAGAGGGTCTGATCGGGGTGGGGGGCGCGGCGCGGTCCGAGCTCGGTGCGGGCCCGGTCGATCAGGCCGACCCCGGGCACGCGGGTCGGGCCGGAGATGAGCCGCTGCTGGACAGCGCGCGCCAGCTCCCACGCCTGCTTGCGGGTACGGCCGAAGCAGTCGACGTCGGCACGGGAGGTGTCGGTGCGCCGGTCGTCGGACCCGCCGATGCGGGTGATCCGGATGAACGGGAGGCGGTCCTGCAGGTCGTCGGGGGTCTCCGACCCGGTCTCGGCGAGGTCGGCGAGCGCGTCCGCGAGCAGGTCCTCAATGTCCGGAAACGGCGGTAGGTCGGCCATGTGGCACCTCCGTCCGCTACGGTGCGGTCATGATGAGTACGTGGCCGTGGTGGGGTGTGCTGCTCCGAGACCTCGGACTGGTTCTGGGTGGTGCCGGAGTCGCCTTGCTCGCGCAGTGGTTGATCCACTGGGCGACGAGCAGGCGGGAGAAGGAAGCCGAGCGCAGAGAGCGCGCACGCGCACGTGCGGAGTTTCAACAGGAGAACCTGATAGCTGCTCAGCTGGCGGCCGAGGAGTTCTACCACGCCATGGTGATATTCACCGCGAAAATTCACAATCTCAACACCAGCGCACTTGGTCTTTCCGCTTTGGACATGGAAGAAGTGCACCTACGGCTGCGGCTCGCTTTGGCGCGGATCGAAGACCAGGAGCTTGTCGTGAAGGTCGACACGTGGCGCAAGGAGTACTTCGCCGATATGACGCGCGCCAGCGGCCAGCCGGAATGGCCCGGCGATGTTGTTTCCAGTGCCCGCGAGAAGCTCACCGACATTTCTCAGCAACTCGGTGCGCAGGCCCGTGAGGCCCTCAGTGACGCGAACATCAACCGTCTGCTTTCCTGATCAGGCACTCCGAAGGGTCACACGGTGCGAGATACGGCTGTGCGCTGGTCAGCCGCGGATCCGGCTCAGTTCCACTTCGGTGTGGTGGGGTCGGCCTCGCTCGTCGGGCCACCGGCCCGGGGCCCCCTCAACCTGGTAGAGGTCGCCGCGCCAGCGCACCTGGTCGGTGGCGGTGATGTCGGCGGCGGGCGGGCCGATCGCGATCCACTCGGCGGTGACGGTGTTGCCGCTGTCGGTGTCCTCCGTGGTGGCCCCGGGCTGGATGTCCCACCCGCTGATGGGTGTCTCGGTGGGGATGCCGGGGAGGGGGTCGCCGTGGCGGTCGGTGCCGGGCCCGCGCACCACTGTCAGGACCTCCCTGCCGAACCTCATGCGAGGCCGCCGTCGGGGAGCCGCCAGACGTCGAGTCGGCGGTCGTCGATGGGGCCGACCAGGGTGCGGATGTCGGCGTAGCTGACGGCCACCTTGTTGACGGTCCGCGACTTGAGGACGCCGGCCGGGTTGTCGGCGACGCGGCCGACCGCGTCGAAGGTGACCGCCTTGATCACGCCGGGGATGGCGTCGGCCGGGTACCCGTGGGTGTAGGTGACGGTGATGCCCTGCAGTCGCCGCGTCCACCGGACCGGGATCGCGCCCTCCACCCGCTTGATGACGCCGTGCCGGTACCGCAGGTACCGGGAGGGGTCGAGCAGACGCCCGTTCTCGATCACCGACGACACGGAGGACAGGTGCAGGGTCGGCAGCAGCAGCTCGGTCACCCCGGTCCCGTCGACGACCGCCTCGACGTCGGTCTCCTGGGTGATGGACCACCCCACCGTGCTGCGGATCTCGTCGGCGATGACGGCCAGGAGAAGGACGAGGCGGTCGTCGTCCAGGCTCTCGTCATCGAGGAAGGTCCGCACCTCGTCGGGGGACGCGAACGGAGCGGCCATGTCAGAGGAGGGTTCCGGTGAGGGCGAAGTCGAACGCGGCGTCGGTGCCCTCGGGGGCGTCCCACTGGGCTCGCACGTACCGGTCCAGGGGCCCGAACGCCTTGTGCTGCACCCCGGCCCCCGTGGCGGCGGCGAACGACGCGACCGTGGCCCACCCTCCGCTACCGGTGCGGGACGTCTGCACAGCGACGGTCAGGGTCGGGGTGGTGCCGGAGGCGGCCGTCACGGTGAGGGTGAGGCGGGCGGTCGCCGCCGCGCCGACCTCGACGGCGGCGGTCTGCCCGGCGTCGGTCACCCCGGTCTGGGGTGTGCCCATCGCGCCGATGCCTTCGGAGTGCACCCAGGTCCCGTCGGACTCGACGTAGCCGCTCATCGTCAGCCGCCCTTCGTGGTGCTCTTAGCGCCGCTGTCCTTGTTCTCCGGGGCGCCGGTCTCGGCCTTGGTGGTGCGGGTGGCGCCGGGCTTGCCCGGGGTGCCTTCCGGGGCCTTGCTGGCCGCCGGGGTGCGCGCGGGCCGCTTGATGACCCGGCCGTGGGCGTCCAGCTCGACAGCCCGGCCCTCCTTGACCAGGTTGGCGGCCGTCTTGTCGTCCTCCAGGTAGTACTCGTGGTGGGCGTCCAGGCTGACGACCTTGCCGCCCTTGACCTTGATGCGGACAGGTTCCGTGACGCGGATCCTCACAGCGATCTCCTCGGGGTCAGGTGGGGCACCCGTGAACGCGGGTGCCCCACCTCGGGTTGCAGGGTCAGAGCTTGTACCAGGCGAACGCCTTGGGGCGGATGACGTCGCCGCCCACGCGGTGGCGGAACAGGAGCCCGATCTTGCCCTCGGTGGCGTACAGCTCAGTGAGGCGGGTGACGGTGATCCGGCGGCGGTCCGCGATCATGTAGCCCTGTCGCAGGTCGCCGAACATGATCGACTTGTCGTTGCCCGCCGCGCTGCCGCCGTCGACGGTGGCCGTCACGGCGGGCAGGCCGTCGACCGTGAACGCGCGGTACCCGAGCAGGGTGGCGGGCTCTTCCAGGGACAGGGACGGCTGCAGCAGGTACCGGCCTTCGCTGTCCTTCAGGAGCGCGATCTTCTCCTCCGCGCTCGTGTGGTAGAGCCAGGCGGCGGTGGCCTTGCGCCGGAACTGCGCGGGCACCTGGAACTGCACCCGCTTCAGCTCGTCGCCGGTGACGGTCTCCCCGACAGCGGAGGCCACACCCTGGGTGATGGTGGTGGCCTGCGCGAGCCCGCGCGGTCGTCCGGTACCGGACCCGTTGGCGAACGCGTCGTCCTCCTGCTCGGCGAGCTTGAGGGTGAGCGCCTGGGTGATGATCGACTCCAGGTCGTCGTCGGCGTCCTCGAGCTGGTCGACGCCGAGCTTGACCAACGCGTTGAGGTCGTGGACCTCGATGGTGTCCTTGTCGGCCGGGTCCTCGGGCAGGCCGTCGGTGGCGGTGGTACCGGTTTCGAGCTTGCCCCACCCGGCGGCGGCCACGGTGATGACGCCGATGTCGAGCTTGTTGGAGGTGGTGGGCTGCACGGTCGCCAGGGAGCGGATGACGCCCTCGCGGGGCAGCTCGCGCAGGATGGTGCCGACCCAGTCGGAGGGCACGAGGACCTGCCCGTCGGCGTCCTCCACCAGGGCGGCCTTGTGCTCGTGGCCCATGTGCTGGCCCTTGCGCACGTACTCCAGGAACGCCTTGGCCTTGGCCTGCTTGCGCTGGCCGTCGGTGGTGTAGATGCCGCCGATCTGGTCGACGGACAGCCCGCCGGCCCCCGTCGCGCCGCCGTTGCCGTCGGCGTTCATGTCGTGCTTGTAATGGGGTGCGGTCAGGTAGTTGTCCAGGTCGGTGAGCTTGGCCTCACGCTCGACCTGGGCCTTGGCCTTGGACGCCTCGCCCAGCAGGGCGTCCATCTTCTGGGCGACCTCGGCGGGCATCTGGGTCTTCTCGGGGAACTCGTCGTTGAGTGCGCGCGCGGCTTCGATGCACTGCGCGGCACGCACCAGCAGGGGGTGGGCCATGGTCGGCCCCTCCTTTCGTGCGCACACGAGACAGGGCCCGCAGGTGGCGGGCCCCTCGTGTGTCGTGTTCGGTTACCGGTCTCCGCGCAGGGCGGCCAGCTCGTCGGCCAGCTCCTCCGCGCGGGTGTGGCGCTGGAGGAAGGTGTCCAGCGCTTCCAGGCGCGCGTCGACGCCCGCGAGCTTCACGGGGTCGGCCGTCGCGTCCGGGTCCCGGCCTGCGAGCACGGCGTCCGCCTTGTGCATGAGGAGCGTGAGCGAGCCCGGATCGGTGTCCGTCTTCAGCTCGGCGCCCCCGTCTGCCCCGGCGTCGGTGTCCAGGTGGGGTGTGGTGGTCTTGGTGACGAGGGTGCCCGGCGCGGTGCCGGGTTCGTCGGTGCTGTCGCTGGGGGCGAGGCCCCCTGCGGGGTTGGGGCTCTGCGCACCCCAGGAAGCGATCAGAGCCTTGAGCTCGACCTCGTCGCCCCCTGCGGCGACCGCTCCGGCGACGACGGTGTCGATGGCTTCGGCGACCGCGCTCTTGACGGTCTGGATGACGGCCTGGGGGTTGGCGGGGAACACCACCGCCGACACCTCCCACAGGCGCACGTCCTCCAGGACGCGAACCCGGTTCTGGCCCCGGGTCTCGTACCGCCACTGCAGCGGCTCGTACCCGATGCTCATCTTGCGGACGTGGCCATCGATCATCTTCTGCCGGATGGCCTGGGAGTCCGCGTCGGTGGCAAACTTGACCTTGATCTTGAGGCCCCGGTTGTCCTCCTCCGCCTCGGTCAGGGTGCCGATGACGTTGCGGACCGAGGCGACGTGGTCGGCGAGGTAGGGCACCTCGCCCTTGACCACACGCGGAAGGGAGTTCTTGAAGGCCCCCTTCTGCATCGTGTCGTACTGCAGGTCGACGTTGCCGAAGGTCGACGCGTAGCCGACCAGGGTGTTCTCGTCCTCGTCGTCGGCGGCCTTCCATTCGACCGGCACGACGAGCGTCTGCCTGTTCATGGTGTCCTCACTCGGTGTCGATCTCCATGGAGCAGTTGCATCCGGCGCGCTCTTGGGTGTCGAGCACGGAGTCGCCCGGCCACCTGGCCCTGTTGGAGAACAGGGCGTCGAGGGCGACGGTCTCGCCGTCCAGGCGGGCGTGGGTGGAGCGCGGGTTGGAGCCGGTCTTCCAGGTCTTGACCATGGGGCGGCCGGTCTGCTGTCCGGCCTCGCGCGTCCCGAACCCGGCCGCGGCGGTCACCTCGGTCTGGGCGATCTGCGGGGCGCGGCGTGTCAGGTAGCCGGTGAACATCTGCGCCACGTCGTCGGCGGCCAGGCCGGCGGTCAGCGCGGTCGCCAGGTCCGCGCGTGTGGAGATGTTGATCCCGGCGGCGACAGCGGCGGCGTGCACGGTCAGCCAGCCGACCGTCATGTCGGCGTCGTAGTCCTCCTCCTCGAACCCGGCGAGCCCGGCCATGATCGAGGTCCCGGCGGCGGTCGCCGCTCCCATGGCGATGGAGAAGATCTCGGGGGTGAGCACCCGGTCCCACCGGGTCAGGGAGAACAGCTCGTCGACGCGGGCTTTGTGGGCTCCGGGCCGCCGGTCCGCCTTCGGGTCGGGCCAGTGGTCGACGACGGTCGTGCGCTGCAGCTCGAAGAAGGCGACCATGCTGCGGGTGGCGTCGCGTAGGTGCCGGGCGGGGACCTTCGGTCGGGCGGCCACTCAGCTCACCCCGGGGGGAGGGCTGCGAGCATCCGCGCCAGGTCGGCGTCGGACAGCGACGCCCCTTCGACGTCTGTGCCGCCGTCCTCCTCGGCGGTGTCCTCTTCCTCCTCGGGCTCCTCGTCGGGGGTGTCCGGGGTGGGGTCGAGGATGCCGCCGCCGGTGGGGGTGCCGTCAGCGAGGGTCGGCACGACTCCGGCCGGGCGCAGGAACACGTCACCACCGTCGACCAGCGGCATGCCGATGGTGCGCCGGAAGTCGTTGACGGTGATGGCCCCGGCCCGGAGCGCGCTGTTGGCGCGCTCCCAGATGGCCTGTTCGCTCTCTTTCAGGGCGAGCACTTCGGAGCGGTCCCAGCGCACCGCCACCCTGCGGGGGGTGGAGTAGGTGGCGTCGTTGATGACGGGCAGCAGAGCGCGGACGATCACGTCGCGGAAGCGGCGCTGCAGCGGGAAGATCGTCTCCTCCCAGAAGCTCGCCCTCGCCTCCTTGTAGTTCGCGAAGGTCGACCGGTCGAGGCCGACCTTGGCTCCGACCAGGATCGGCGGCACGCCGAACACCGAGCAGATGCGCGCCTCCGCGATGGTGCGCAGGTCCGGGAACTCCAGCTTCTCCAGGTCCAGGCCGAGGACCTTGACGTCCATGCCCTGCTGCAGCACAGCCGGTTCGCCGCGGCGACCGCCGCCGAACTTCTGCTTCCACTTCGTGACGAGCCGGTCGGCGACTCCCTCGTCGAGCTTCTGCTGGACGGTGATGACCGTCCCCGGAACCGCCCTGTTCTGCAGCAGGGCCTTGACGAAGTCCGTGGCCTCGTTGTCGAGGGCGACCGCGCGCAGAGCAGGGCGCAGGGGCGGCTGGCCGACGAGCGGGTCGATGGGGTTGGGCAGCCGGAACGCGATCACGTCCGTGCCCAGGTCGACGGTCCCGGCCGTGGTCCAGAACCCGTACCGGACCTGCCCGTTGGGCTGGAGCCAGAACCGCACCAGGTCGGGGCGCAGGGGCCAGAGCTGGACGGGGCGGCCCGCCTGGTCGCGGACGACCTCCCAGAACGCGGTGCCCGCGAGGTAGAGGTGGATGACGGTCAGCTCGAACAGCTCGAACTCCGACAGGATCGGATTCGGGTCGGCCAACAGCGCCCGGAGCGGGTGGTTCTCCTTCGGCTCCCCCAGCCCGTCGGGGCCGTACACGCGCAGGGTCGCTTCCGGCATGGAAGTCGCCAGCTCCATGATGCAGGCGTAGACGAGTTCGTTGCGGCCGAACCCGTGGTTGGCGGCCGACAGGAACCCGGAGGCCGGGTAGAGCGCAGCCCCCGGGCCGAGGCTCAGGGTCGGCGCGAGACCGTCGGCCCCGGCCGCCGCCTTCGTCTCGGAGGGGCCGCTGAGCCACCCCATCAGGCACCCCACCCGGTCAGGAGCGACAGGCCCGCCAGCTCCGCCCCGGCGGTCACCGCACCCGCGCCCGCGCCGACGGCCACACCGACGGCCGCGCCCGCGAGCACTCCGACCCCCAGCGGGAGCAGGAGCGCGCCGACGACCATCGTCGTGACGGCGATCGTCCGGCGCGGCATGGCGCGGGCCCGCGCCCAGGAGCCGCGCACGGCCGCGGCGGCGCCGGCCGCTCGTTCGCGCAGCGCGTCGGCGCGCAGCTCCCCGGACCCGGCGGGGGCGAGCAGCCACACCAGGGCGCCGAGGGTGAGCAGAGCCCACCCGGGGCCGGTGAGAATCCAGACCCCGGCGGCCAGGCAGGCGGTGGCGGCCCATCGGTGCATCGCGTGCTCCTCAGAAGATGTCGGCCTCGGGCAGGGAGTCGGCGTCGGTGACCGAGCTGGCGAGCTGGCCGTCGACGGCGAAGAACAGGGCGGGCATCCCGTCGATGCGCAGGCCGCTCTTGTGGCGTTCGGGCTTGACCGGGCGGATGCGGTCGGGGTCGTCCCTCGGGCTCTTGGCCACGAGGTTGTCGGCCATCCAGCGGGCGACCGGGTTGCCGAAGGTGCGCAGCTCGTGGGCCTTGAGCATCCGCATGGTCTCGGTCATCGGGGCGGTCATCTTGTCGAAGGTCGTCCCTGACTCGACCATCTCCAGACCGGTGCGGGCCTGGACCTCCTGGCGGACGGGCTCACCCGACCAGCGGTCGTAGGTGACGTCGGTGATGGCGTACCGGCCGTGGTCTTCCTCGATGTCGGCGTACACGGCCTGGTAGTCGATGACGTCGCCGTCGGTGACACGCACCCACCCGGCCGCCACCCACTCGGAGAACGCCCCGTCGGTGTGCTCGTCGAGCTTGGGGACAATGGATTCCGGGCACCAGAACCGCCAGATCACCGACCCGTCGGCGAAGAGGAGCGCCCAGGCGGTGAGGTCGATCTTGCTGGAGAGGTCCAGGCCCGCCCAGCACTTCTTGCCTTCGAGCTGGGGCAGCACCCAGTCCGGGGTAGGAGCGACCTCGCCGATGTTGGCGTCCCACAGGTCCATGGTGATCCAGCGGCTGACTTGCTGCACCCGCTGGTTGAGGTGGAACTGGGCGAACCCGTTCTCCTTCGTCGGGCTGTCCCGTGCTTCGAGCGCCTGGCGGCGCATCGCCTCGATGCTCTTGAACTCCCCCAGGGCGGGGTTGGGCCATTTCCAGTTCGCCTCGTCCCAGCGATCGAGCGACACCGGCAGGTCGGGGTGGCCGGGGAACGCCCGGTGCAGCCGCTCCAGCTCGTCCTCCGAGCGTGGCCCCTTGCGCACGAACGCGAAGATGTGCGGGGCCTTCGCCGGGTCGGCCTGGATGGCTTCGGCCTCGTCGATCAGGTCCGCGCCGAAGCTGGCCGCATCGTTCGTCTCAGTGGTCGTGGCGAACAGGAGTTCCTGCGCGCGTGCGCCGACGGCGGTGGTCATCGCCTCCCACAGTGACCCGTCACGTTGGCTCAAGACCTCGTCGAGACAGAAGCCGTGGGGGTTGTGGCCCAGCTCGCCGGTCGCGTCGGCGGTGATGATCTCGTAGTGGGAGGCCGACTTCTCGTCGTAGATGCGCCGCGCGTTCTTGGTGTGCTGGAGCCGCCTGCTCAGCGGCGGGGAGAGCTGCACCATCCGCAGGGCGGGCTCGAACACCTTCCCGGCCTGCTTGGTGTCGGCCGCCGCGCCGTAGACCTCCGCGGCTTCCTCGTCGTCGGCGATGAGCAGGTACAGCAGGATGGCGGCGGCCAGCTCCGACTTGCCGTTCTTCCTGGCGACGACGATGTACGCGATCCGGTACCGGCGCACGTACCGGCCGTGGTCCTCGGACCAGATCACCTCGCCCAGCAGCGGCCGGGCGATCTCGTGCTCCTGCCAGAAGCGGAGCACGAAGGCTTTGCGCGCGTGCGGGCCCTTGGTGTGCCGCAGCAGCTCCGCGCAGAACTTCACGAACTTGTCCGCGCGGGGCTCGCAGTAGTGCGCGCCCCGCTTGGCGCAGACCGTGTCGTCGAGCGTGTACCCGCAGACGCCGCCGCGCCGCGACCGGGGCCGCCACCGCCGGTTGTGGTCCGGGGCCCGGCGCTGTGCGCGGCGCGCGTGTCCGCCCTTAGGAGAGGAGCCTGTCCGCGCTGCGGCCACGGCCCGTCTCCCTCGCCATACGGATCTCCGAGCGCGCCGACGGGGTCAGCCCGAACTCCTGGGCGAAGCCGCGCAGGGTCGCCGCGGCGTCCCGCTGGACCTGGACGACGGGGTTGCGCACGAGCGCCCCGCCCTTGGCGGAGCGGATGAGGATCCCGCTCTTGGCCAGCAGCGAGCACGCCTTCCGGTGAGTCACCACGGCCTCGCAGTAGGCCCGCAGGCTGTCGCGGTCGGCGGGAGTGGCGGTGCCCATCGCGGCGAGCTGGTCGACGGTGTAGTCCCACACGGCCCGCACGTCGGCCGACGCGTCGTCGGGGCACTCGGGGAGCCCGTCGCCGGGCACCGGCTCGTCGACGTTGATCCGGTCGCGGCGGTCGCCACGCAGCAGTCGCACGTTGGTCGGCGTCGGCCGGGGTCCGCGCTTGCCCATTCTCACCACCCCCTTTCAACTGGGAAAAGGCACTCATTTCACCCCGGCTGAGTCTTGGCTCTCACCGGGGTCTCCGTCATACTTAAAACATAACCAGTACAGTACTAGTCAAGAAAGAGAGTCCCCATGAAGCCTCCGACCCACCGCGTCAACGGCATCGCCTACTGCGACACCTCGCGTCTCCCCGTGCTGCGACAGCGGCCGAAGTGGGGCAGCCCCGACGAGGGCGCCCAGCTGATCGAGACCCTGAGCGACCTGTATGACAACATCGAGACCCACATCGGCGCCCAGGCGATGACCGCCGTAGCGGGGTCCGGGGAGCTCTGGTACGTCGTCGGCCTCCGCGCCGCCGACTCCGTGACGGTCAAGCTCTCGTGCCAGTGCCACGCTCGCGAGATGGCCCGCGACCTCTTCGGCCTCGCGCACACCCCCGACGAGCGCGACTAGCAGACCCCTTCCCACCTGGGAAAACTCTCGAAAACGGGCCCGGTGCATGTCTTGTGCCATCCCGGACAGCCCCTCATACTTAAAACATAACCAGTACAGAGCTAGTCAAAATACGAGAGGGCCCACCATGAACCCCGCCGAACTCGCCACCGCCATCGCCTTCGTCTTCAACGAAGAGCTGTCGCTCGCCATCGAGGAGACCACCGGCTCCGACGACGTGTACGTGTCCGAAGCCGTCACCTACGCGAACGCCGGGATCACCGCCCTCGCGGGAGTCGTGCTGACCCTCTCCAACGGCTCCGAGTACCAGATCACCGTTCACCCCTCGCGCCCCGCGCGCTGATCTCGCGCCCCGGGCAGCACGCCTGCCCGGGGCGCTCCCGCCCCACCTGAACACCCGACGCAGCACCCGAAAGGAAAGACCAGTGGCTCACGAACTCGAGCAGTTCTCCGACGGATCCACCGCCTTCGTCTCCGCCCGACTCGACGCCTGGCACCGACTCGGCACCGTGCTCCCCAGCACGTTCACCGCCGAAGAGGCCATGACCACCGCCCACCTGGGCGGGTGGAACGTCCGCAAGTCCCCGCTGACCACCACCGTCGACGAGCGCACCTTGACCGTCCCCGGGGCCTACGCCACCGTCCGCACCCACCCCAAGACCGGGGAGCCCGACGTCCTCGGGTACGTGGGCGAGCAGTGGCAGCCCGTCCAGAACGAAGAGTTGGCCGACTTCCTCAACGTGTTGAGCGACGAGAGCGGCGCGCACTTCGAGACCGCCGGGAGCTTGAAGGAAGGGCGGCACGTCTTCATCACGATGAAGATGCCCGAGGCGATGACCATCGGGGACGGCACCGACGACCTCGACCTGTACATCGCCGCGATGAACGCGCACGACGGCACCGCGTCCATGCGCGCCGTCGTGTCCCCGGTCCGCATCGTGTGCGCGAACACCCAAGCGGCCGCGCTCAGGCAGGCACGCAGCACCTTCACGATCCGCCACACGAGCGGGGTCACCTCCAAGGTCGCCGAAGCGCGCGAAGCGCTGCGACTGACCTGGAAGTACCTCGAAGCATTCCAGCTCGAAGCGGAGAAGATGCTGCAGACGAGCATGAGGGACGTCGACTTCACCAACAAGATCCGACGCCTGTTCCCGATCGACGCCGACGCCGGGAAGCGCGCCAAGGAGAACAACGACGCGGTGATCTCCCAGCTCCGCTACCTGTACTCCGAGGCTGACACGAACGCGAACATCCGGGGCTCGCGCTGGGCTGGCTACCAGTCCGTGGTCGAGTACCTCGACCACTTCGCGCCCGTGCAGGGAGCCGACGACGAGACCGCGCGCGCGATCCGCGCCGAGCGGGTCCTCATCCAGTCCAGCGTGACCAAGCTCAAGCGCGCCGCGTTCGACGCGTTCGTCCTCGCGAGCTGACCAGACCCCCGACGCGGGGTCGGTGACCGTCCCACCGCCCCGCGCCGGGCCCACCGCCCCGGCGTGGGACACGCGACCGGGCGCCCCGCGCCCACCGACTCGCTTCCCGCGCCAGGGCCCACCCCAGAGAGGGGACCCGATGGACCCGACCGCCCGTCGCCTGCGCGCCGCACGCGCCCGCCTGTCGATGGCGACCTACCGGCACCACCACCCCGGCATGGCACAGGCCGACCTGACCACCCGGATGCTCGCCCTGCTCGCCGACGTCGACCGCCGCCGCACGCGCCGGCTGCTCGCCGCCGTGCTGCGCCCCCGCCCCGAAGGGACCACCCGATGATCACCACCAGCGCGGCAGCGCTGCGTACCGCGCTCTCCGCCACCAGCCTGATCCACCGCGCCCGCCCGGCCCTGCCCATCCTCGCCGGGGTCCTCATCCAGACCCGGGACGGGGCCGCGACCGTCACCGGCTACGACTTCGACACGTGCATCACCATGACCCTGCCCGGGGAGGCACCCGGGCCCGACGCGAGATTCGTCGTCGACCACACCGCCCTGATCAAGGCAGTCAAGGCCGTGCGCGGGTCCACCGCCACGCTCGCCGACGTGCCCGCCACGCTCACCCTCCACGAGCAGACCGTGACCGTGACCGTGGGCGCCACCACCGTCGAACTGCAGACGCTGCCCGCCGACGACTGGCCGGTCATGCCCGCCCCGGTGCCGCCCGATGTCGGCGTCGACCGGCTCGAGTTCGCCCGCGGGGCGCGCGCCGCCGCGTGCGCTGTCGAGCGGTCCGATGCTCTGCCCGTGCTGACCGCGATCCACCTGCGGATGACCCCTCGCGAGATCGTCCTGGAGGCCACCGACCGGTACCGGGTCGTGAGCGTGCACACCCCCACCCTCGCCGTGCTGACGCCGGGGCTGAACGCGACCGCGCTCGTGCCCGGCCGCGTGTTCGCCAAGCTCCTGTCCAAGACCACCTTCGAGCACGCCGCCATCGGGGTGAGAGCCGACCCGCGCGGAGAGGGATGGGTGAGCGTCCACAGCGGGGCGCTCGTCGCGACCCTGCGTCTGATCCCCGCCACTCCCGTGTCCCTCGCCCCGTGGGTGCCGCGTGAGTCCGAGACGACCGCGACCGTGAACCGTCGCGCGTTCGCAGCGCTGCTCGCCGTCGCTGACACGAACACGGCAGGCCACGAGCACCCACAGGTGACCGTGCGCATGAGCGTCGACAGCATCTCCGTGTCCGCCGACCCGACCGTCGAGGGCACACCCATCAGCGCCGACGTCCACGGCCTGCTCACACCCGTGACGTTCACCGCCCGGTACCTGTCCGACGCGCTCGCCACCATGCGAGCCACCACCATCACCCTGCACCTGTCGCCGGGCCGCAAGGTCGCCTCGCTCGTGCCCGAGGGTGCGCCGCTCGCGCTGAGCGCCGAACACCTGCACATGATCGCGCCCGTCAAGCCCGTCAAGCCCATCCGGCTCTGACGCCCTCGTGCCGCCCCCGCCCGCCCCGGGGGCGGCACCCCACCCCGAAGGGACCGACCCATGACGACCCGAAGCGAGCGCGCTGCCCTCACCCAGCTCGCCGTCACCGCCTGGCACGAGATCGACGAGATCCTGACCGAGCGCGGCGAAACCTACGAGACCACCGACCTCAACACCTGGCGGCCCGGCCTGCGCAACGCCTGGGCGGAGCTGACCGGCATCCGCCGAGCACTCGAAGCCGTCGGCCAGCGGCTCGACCTCAGCGACCTGCGCCACCTGCACGCCGCCGCCCACCGGGACAACCCCGCGTGTGCGCCGGCCAGCAGGACCCTGCAGTGACCGGCCGAAGTCTGCGCGTCGCGCTCAACCCCAGACGGGGTTGGGCGCGACGCCGGTTCGGACGTCTCCGACCCCGAGCCGATATCATCACCAGCATGACACCGGTAACGTATCTGACCATCGCGGACCTACCCGCCTACCTTCACGACCGGCACGGTCTCACCGGCCGGAGCGGAGGCCCCCTCACCGAGTCGACGGTGCGCAGCTACCACGACGCCGCCACCAAGCGCCGCAACGACGAGTGCCCGAGGCCGGGCGACTTCCCCGAGCCCGACCAGTACTTCGCCCGGACCCCCGTGTGGCTCGAGGCGACCGTCGACGCCTGGGCGACCAACCGCCCCGGCCGCGGAGCCGGGGGCGGGCGGCCACGCAAGAACAAGAGGAGCGACCCATGACGCTGCGAGCCCTGTCGGTACGCCACCCCTGGGCGTGGGCAATCCTGCACGCGGGCAAGGACATCGAGAACCGCACCTGGCGCACCGACCACCGGGGCCCGCTGGTCATCCACGCGGGCAGCGCCACCGCCCCGGGCGCCCGGCAGCGGCTCGCCGCCATGGGGATCACCGTCCCGGGGAACCTCGTACCCGGCGCCATCGTCGGAGTGGTGGACGTCGTCGACTGCGTGCGCGACCACTCGAGCACGTGGGCGGTCCCCGACCACTGGCACTGGGTGCTCACCAACCCGCGCCCACTCGCTGAACCGATCGTGTGCAAGGGGGCGCTCAGCTTGTGGCGCGTCCCCGAAGAGATCACTCGGCAACTGCCGACCGACCTACTGGAGAGTGCGTGACCCCTGAACTCCTCAACGGATTGATCGGCGCAGGCGGTGCTCTGAGCGGTGCCCTGCTGGGCGGTCTCCTCACGTTCGGAGGGGTCGTATACCAACAGAACCGACAGACCAGACAAGCCGTCGAAACGCGTCGCAGAGACATTACCGAACAGGCCATCGAGGCAATCTTTGGACAACTACAGAGGCTACGGCATCTGACAGAGAATTCACCAAGTCAATTCGTCGATTGGGATTCAGCAATAGATGAATGCCTGACCGAGATCTATTTGAAAGCACAGCGCATATCAGACAAGGAAATCCGGAAATCCCTTGAGGCTGCAGTCGCATCGGCCTTCGGTAGCTCCCCGGCGTTTCGCGCTCCGAGAGACCGTGCGTCCTCGGACAGGCACTTGATCATTTGCATGGTGAACGAAGTACAGGAACTCCTGTCTACCTTCTTGCGGGGGGATCCACTTCCCACAGGCCAGCCACATCTCAGGAGGGCTCGACGAATCACGGAAAAGAGCGCACGGCTGTGGGCGGCAGCACTCAGGCCGGTAGACGAGTGAGGCGTCAGTACTCAGCGACTGCGTCCACCACTCGGTGGAGCGGCTGCCCGCTGCGGTAGCGGTGGAGCTGGTCGAGGAAGTCGACGGCCTGGCGGCGGCCCGCACCGGAGGCCCGCCAGGCGTCGTGCGGGGTGATGACCACGGTCGGCCGCTTCCACAGCGGCGAGTCAGCGGGCAGCGGCTCGACGGCGAACGTGTCGAGCACGGCCCCGCCGAGCCGCCTGGCATCGAGGGCGGCGGCCAGGGCGTGCTCGTCGACGACCTGTCCGCGTGCGGCGTTGATCAGCCACGCCCCGGCGGGCAGCGCCCCGAGCACGGCGGCCCCGATCAGGTGGTGGGTGCGTTCGGTGAGCGGGCACGCGAGCACCAGCCAGTCCGTGCCGGGGAGCAGCGCCTCCCAACCCGCGGCGGCCCGGCTGCCGACCGTGGACACGTGCACTTCCATCGCGGCGAGCGCCCCGCCGGCCGTCTGGCCGATGGCCCCGTTCCCGACGATGAGGGCGCGGGTGCCGGAGATGAGTCGGGGTGCGCCGACGCCGGGTTCCCACCGGCCTGCCCGTGAGGCTTCGGCGTAGGCGGGGGTGCCTTTCGCTGCGATGAGTACGGCGGTGACGATCCATTCGGCGACGGCGTCGGTGTACGCGCTGGTCTTGGTGAGGGTGATGTCGCGGGCGGCGAGATCCGCCAGGGGCAGGTCGTCGACTCCGGCGGTGTCGGTGTGGACCCAGCGCAGCCCGCGCGCTCGGGTGAGCGTGTCGGTGACGTCGGCGGCGGTGGTGCCCGCGCGGCGCCACAGGATGTCGGCGCGGGCGGCGGCGGGTGCGCCAAGCGGGACGGCGGTGACGCCGCTGTGGGCCTGGAGGGCGGTGCGGCCCCGCTGGTCGGTGGCGATGGTGAGCACGGCTACCTCCGAAAATGTCTCCCGCACAGCTCTTGTTACTCTCCGGAGTCTCCGCGATACTTATAACGTAACTAGTTTCATACGAGTTAAGTTATTGAAGGGACGCGAGATGACCACGTCGACCGAGTACCACGAGAAGATCGCGAAGCTCCTCGCGAAGGCCGAGGGCAGCGACAACCCGCACGAGGCCGAAGCGTTCACCAAGGCAGCCGAGAAGCTGATGATCAAGTGGGGCATCGACGAAGCCGTCGTGCGCGCGCAGATGACCGGCGAGCAGTCCACCGAGGAAATCACTACGCTGCGTATCGAGTACACCGACACGTACTCCGACGCGTACGTGTCCTTCACCAGCGCCATCGTCGAGGGACTGGACCTGCGCTGCTACTACCAGCGGGGCCACCAGCACGACGACCAGCGCCTCGTCTACGTCATCGGCCACGAGTCCGACGTCGAGCGCGCCGGGATGCTGCTCGCCTCCCTGCGCCTGCAGGCTGCCTCCGCCATGAAGACGTGGTGGCGCACCAGCGGCTACAGCGCCACCCTGAAGGGGTGGGCCGGGTTCAAGGCCCGCCGCCAGTTCGTCATCAGCTTCGGCATCGGAGTGGGCGAGCGCCTCGCCGGGCTCAGAGTCGAGACCATCGCCGAGACCGGTGGCAAGTCCACCGAGCTTGTCCTCGTCGACCGGGCCGCCCGAGTCGACGCGTGGATGGAAGAGAACGTCGGCAAGCTCGAGACCGCGCGCGGCGTGAAGGTCAGCCTGATCGGGCACCTCGAGGGTCGGGAGGCCGGGCAGCGCGCCGACATCGGCAACAACGTGACCGACGGCGACACCGAGTCGATCGACAGCTAAGGGCACCAGCCCTGCCCGACCGGTCGTGATCACACGACCGGTTCGTGGCGGAACGCCTCACACCAGATGGCCAGCTCCTCGACGGTGGCGGCCTGGTGGCCGATGTCGATCCGCGGCCGGGAGCACATGGCGAGCCGGTCGGCGGGAAAGGGCTCGAGCACGCCGCGCATCCACGCGGGGTCGGTGATGGCCATCCACAGGTGCGCCACGGTGTGCGTGACCGTGCGAGCAGCGACCGCAGCCCAGTCGGCGGCGTGCAGGTGGCCCCGGCTCGCCCCGATGTCGACCGCCCACCGCAGGGTGGGCAGCTCGTCCATGTCGGCGAGCAGCAGCCCGGCCCCGGTGGTGATGAGCAGCCCGTCGCCCGCCCGGTCGGGACCGTAGTCGATGACGTGCGGGAGACCGTACAGGCGTGCGGCGCGCACGGGGTCCAGCCCTGCGACGAGTCCCATGGGGGTCCATCTCCCGAATCCGAGTCCGTGAGTCCGGGCGTGCTGGGCGATCCGCTGCGCCCTGATGTGATCGTGTGCGGTGCGGGGTGCTCCCTGCAGACGCGGTCTCAGCGGTGCCCTTCAGAAGTGGCTGATGTGGAGGGGGAGCGCCTCAGCTCCTCGGGCACGTACACCCACGTGGTTGTCAGGCGGCCGACGCTGGAGGCCATCCCCTTGATGGTGGAGGTCTTGCCGACGGCGGCCTTCATCTTCGGGGCCATGGTGAGCCGCCACATGTCGGGGTGGCGGCGGCGGTGCGCGATGAGCGAGCGCGCCGACGTCGTGGCCCGGAACCGCTTCTGCTCGCGACGCCACAGCTGTTCGGCGACCGCCTCGATCATGGCGTTGCCGACGCCGAGCCCCTGGTAGTCGGGAAGGACCACCGTGCGGTGGCCCCGCCACCAGCCCCGGTGACCGGCCACGGGCAGCAGGGAGAAGAACCCCACCAGGTGCTCGACCCCGTCTCCGAGATCGGCGTAGGCGAGGAACACGCGGGCGGCGTTGTGCAGCTGACCGGTCAGATAGTGGTGGCCGCGAAAGCGCGACCAGGCTTTGCGAGAGCCCTCGCGGACGTGGAGACGGATGTGGGGTCGATGAAGACGCCCCCAGTGGGTGCGGCCTTCGTCGAGGTCGTAGTACCAGTCCACCTCGAGCCACTCGAGCACATCCCGGTGGCAGGTGACCGCGACGAACTGTCGGCCGGCGCGGCGCACGTGCCGGGCGACGGCCGCCGACAGCGACGCGGCCACGGTCCGGTCCACCACGGAGGTGAACTCGTCGACGACCACCAGCTCGTCCTCGCCGACGAGGGAGCGGGCAAGGTCGGCGCGGTGCTGCTGCCCGGTGGACAGGACCCGGTAGGGGCGTAGCCACGCGGGCGGGGAGGAGAACCCCACGGCGGTCAGCGCGCCGACGATGTCGTCGGCCGACATGCCCTCGGGGAAGTCGTCGAGCAGACAGTCCGCCGACCATGGGTAGGCGGCGGCGCGGTACTCGCGCGGCCACAGGGCGCGGGCGAGGGTGCTCTTGCCGCGGCCGGACGCGCCGACGATGGCGCCCACGGACCACGGCTGGTCCTCGCAGGCGGACAGGTCGGCGGAGAAGGTGAGGGTCTGCTCGGTCTGGTGGGGGATGTCGAACTGGCCCTCGACCCGGGCGGCCCGGAAGCTGGTGGGCACCGGGGAGGACACGGTCACGTGCGCGGTCGGCATGCCACCCTCACAGCGTCAGGACCCGGCAGGTGTGTCCCTCGCCGGTGAGCCGGTCGAACATCTCCTGTTGGGCGTCCTCGTCTGCGCACTCGACCACGACCTCGAACCGGGAGGCGAACACCTCGTCGTCATCGTCGGCGACGTCGGTGCCGAGGAGCTTGGCGAGGTCGGTGTCGGTGTAGCCGGTGCCCTCCAGGTCGGACAGGTCCGACAGGAGTGCGCCGAGCGCGTCGGGGTCGTTTTTCGCCAGGTCGCTCGCGCGATTGTCCATGACGACGATCTTGGCTGCGGTCTCGGCGTCGACGTCGACGAAGGTCGCGGCGATCTCGTCCCAGCCGAGCCGGTTCGCTGCGGCGTAGGTGTGGTTGCCCGCCAGGACCTCGTTGGGGCGGCCGGTGTGCGTGCCCTTGTTGACGACGATGGGCCTGTACTGGCCGTTGGCCTCCAGGCTCTTGGCGATCAGGTCGACGTTGCCCCGGCGGGGGTTGCGCTCGAAGGGCTGCAGGTCAGCGACCGGCACGGCCAGGTGCTGGATGTCGGGATGGATGCGAGGCGGCGGCGCGGTCTTGGCCATGGGCGGGCTCCTTCGGTGACCCCGTTTCGGAAAACCTGTCAGCGAGTAAGCGCAGTCACCGGGGCGTTCGCTCGGCCTACCCCCCCAGGTCCGCGACCCACCCCCTCCCCCCAGCGCGCCCGGGGTCACGGGCTGCGGTCGGGGCGGGCTCACCTGCGGTTCCATCCGCCCGGCTGCGCGCGGGCTGTCTCGGTGGAGTGGCAGGGGGCGCACAGGCCACGGCCGTGTGCGGGGTCGTTGGGGTCGAGCCCCTGGGCGACTAGGTCCTTGCGTGAGTGCGGGTGGTGGTCGGCGTGGGTGGAGGGGGCGGCACCGCAGCGGACGCACACGGGGTCGCGGGCGAGGACGCCCTTGCGGAAGCGGTCGCGGTGTTCGGTGCCGTACCCCTGGGCGGTGCTGCTGCCGCGTGCCCTCTGGCTGCGTGCGCGGACGCGGGTGCGGCACTGGGGTGAGCAAAGGCCGTCGGCGTCCTTGAGCTGCCTGCAGCGGGTGCACCGGCGGGGTGCTCTGCTGGGCATGGCCGCGCTCGTCTACTCGTGCCGGTGCTGGTCGGGCTGGTAGACGGCCATCTGCTCGAAGTTGCCGAGGACCAGGGCGTCGACGCCGGGCAGGTGTCGGGCGACGGCGGCCTTGAGACTTGCGGCCACCTCTGCGGTCATGAGCGCCTTGCTGCGCAGGATGAGGGTGTCGCCGGGGCGCACGAACTGGGGGTCACTGTGGGCGCTGCGCAGGAGCGCGCCGTGGGAGGCGGCCTCGTCTGCGGTGAGCGCGGCGAGCCGCCGGTACTTTTCCCCGTTGGTGTGCCCGTCCCATTCAGGGCCCTCGGCCACGGTCGGCACGTGGGGGAACAGATCGAGGTCGGCCTGGGTGAGGTGCCAGCTCATCTGGCCCTGTGGGGTGTCGATGTAGATCAGCGGCCAGTCGGGGTCGTCGGCGGGGTCGCCGTTGCGGACGATGACGGCTGGGTACAGGGCGGCGAGGTGCGCGATGAGCGCGGCGCGCTCGCGGTAGACGGCATCGGTCATGGGCGGGCCTCCCGGGTCAGGGCTCGAAGGCGATGAGCTTGAGGTCGGCGCTGGCCACGTCGATGGGGACGCTGGTGCCGTACAGGGCTGGGGAGAGCGAGGCGAAGGTGCGGGTGTCCCCGGCGGGGATGGACACGACGGTGTCCTCGACGGCGCGGCCTCCGACGGTCACGGGGGTGACGAGGGTGAGGTCGAGCGCAGCCGCGCCGGCGTTGCGTACCCGGAGCACGGTCCGGCCGCTGTTGGGCAAGGCGTGCTGGTTGACGGGGTCGCCGTTGGTCTCGGTGGGGTCGGCGGATCCGGCGTCGGAGAGTCGGGTGACGGGGATGGTGACGCGCGGCACGGCGGCCTCCTCGGTCGGGGTGGCCCGGCACCACCGTGACGGGTCAGGGCCTGGGTGGTGTCGGGTGGCCGGTCCGCTGTCGCGGTCCGGGGTACGCGAAACGCCCGGCCGCTGTGCGGTCCGGGCGTCGGGGTACAGGTATTCGATTCTGACCAGAGGGTATGCCACGCCTCCTACGCTGTGCAACCGGGCGCGGGGCGGGTGCGGGCGTGGCGTCTTTCGCGTTCGACCTCGAACAGCTGGGCGGCGTTGATGTGCCCGTGGCGCTCGACGAGACGACCGTCGAGCACCCACCGTTGGACGGTGCGGGGGGACACCCTGGCCTCGGCAGCTGCCTCAGCACGGGTATACCAGCGGCGTCGTGGGTCAGAATTGCTGATCATACCCGCACCTCAACATTTTGTTCCTATGAGCAACCTTGGTACCAGTTACTTGCACGACTCACCGCTGCATCTACCAGAGTCCATGGCATGAGCCAGCGATCGACATTTTTATTACGCGCGGCAATCCCCACGCTTTCACTTTGCTGCACCTCTGCCCTAATATTGCATGAATCGCCCATGGAAACAAGGGCTAACAGCCGAGTCTCCACATATGAATCAGCAGGACCATATTCAGCAATCTGCCTTTTTATTTCCAACGCTGATTTCACCCATGAATTCCAATCCGAGGTCAGCTCAGTCGTAATATCGGCAAGCTGCAACATATCTGTTGTGACTCGCGTAAGCTTGATCACGACAATTGACTTCCAGACATTGAAGCCGATTATCGCATGTCCGACAATTAGAGCAGTCGACGCCAGAAAATAATACCCTGGAATACTTGCCAGGTAAGCGAGGGCGATGAAGATCGGCGAACTCGCAACTGATACGACTATGACGGCTTTGCTGCGCGCCACATCTACATCGGCTTTAAGTTCGGCATCTTGCAACTCATATCCGACCTTCCCTGCAGAACCGAACAACCCTCCAGCAAAACGCAACCCCTTGAACAAACGTGTGACGGGAACCGCGTCATCCCCATGCAGGAACATATGCAGTTCTGCGATCCACTCAAGCTCCATATCGCCGCGCACCTGCGGCGGGAGTCGTCGGGCAGCGAGTTTGACCAGAGTTTGAGGCAACCGGTCGAGGCGAGTCCGCGCTTCTTCACTCAGCATGTCGGTGCAGATAGTCAGAACAACACCACCGAGCAGGCCGAGCAAGGCAACCCCTGCCGTGCTCATGCGTTCCCCCTTATCGGGCGGAGACCCAGACCCAGGGTCGACTGCATGCCGAGCTGAGCGTACAACTCAGCCAAGGCCACCCGGCCTGCGGCGGCCCCATCAGGGCTGATCAGATAGAAGCGCCTGGCTGGACGCCCCTCTGCCTTCTCGTCGATGTCCTCCCACTGGGCAGTCAACCAGCCCGCCTTCTGGAGACGAGCAAGGATTGGGTAGAGGGTGCCGCTCTTCAGGGAGGTGTCCTTCATCAGGTCGAAGCCGTACCGTCTCCGACTGGTGTCTTCAAGGAAGGCCCGGAGGACTGTTGCCACCGGTACCGTCATTTTCACTTCTTCCATAGTTGCCACTCTACATAGGGGCTATGTAGCTTGGCAACTTAGCTGGTCAGCGGGATGTGCGTGGCTTGCGGTGCAGCGCCTCGGTGAGGCCGACGAGCCCGAACACGGCGAGCAGCGCGCAGGCAACGGCGGCGAGCGCCCACCACCCTCCGAGGGTGAACAGCCAGACGGCGAGTCCGCCGAACAGGGCGGTGACCCCTGCGCCGAGCGTGACGCCCGCCGGGTCGCGGCGCACGATGCGAGCATCGTCGGCCTGGGCGCGGATGTCGGCGGGGGTGCGGTGGTCGACCCAGGCGCGGTACACGGTGATCCCGGAGTCGTGGAGGGCGTCGACGGCGCGTCGGCGCATGTCCTCGTTGTCGGCTTCGTCGGGCAGGGTGATGGTGATCCACAGTGCGGACACGGGTTCCTCTTTCGGTCGTGTGGTGGTCAGCGGTCTTCCTCGAAGTGGCCACCGGGTGAGAGCCACACCGCGATGTCGTCCTCGCCTGGGTGGCGCGGTTCGGTGATGAGTCCGCCTTCGGCGTGGCGGGGCAGGGTGATTCCGCAGCGTGCACAGGCCCACCGGACCAGGCGCTTGCCCCAAGAGGTGATCTCGATGGTCTCCTCGTGCGAGCACGCTTCCTGGCGGGCCCGTGCGGCGCGGCGGGCGGCGAACTCCACCCCGAAGTCGGCGGGGAGCTGGGCGTCGCAGTCCGGGCACAGGTAGGCGAGGGTGGTGCCGGTGACGGCGGATTCGACCGGTAGGGCGTCGGTGTGCTCGCAGGGCGCTCGTGTGGCGGTCACGGCCTCCTCCCGGTGCGTGCGGGGACGCGGCGGACGCTGATGCGCCGGGGGTCGGGGCCGCGGCGGCGGTGGGCTCGCGAGTGAAGCGCCGGCCTGTCGGTGAACGCGGTCCACGCCTTCGGGTCGGGGTCTTGTGGTGGGTGCGGGCACAGGGCCCACTGGGCT
Source organism: Nocardiopsis tropica (assembly GCF_042660575.1). Lineage (NCBI taxonomy): Bacteria > Bacillati > Actinomycetota > Actinomycetes > Streptosporangiales > Nocardiopsidaceae > Nocardiopsis > Nocardiopsis tropica. The sequence goes on along the minus strand of NZ_JBHSUF010000008.1, from coordinate 278,529 downwards.
GTGCGGACCTGTCGGTAGGCAGTCCTCACGGCTTCGCGTGCTTGCTCGAAGACGGGCCGCATGGCCTCCCGTGCCTCGGTGATCTGCGTGCGGAAGTGCTCGAAGGACACCTCGACGGACAGGGTCGCCGCCCCTTCCGGCGGGGTGTTGGTCGCGGGGGCGCTGCGCATGGCGTCGGGCCCGACCGTCCAGTCGTTCAGGGTGGTGTCGATGAGGTCCAGGACCTCGTCGGCGCCGCTCATGAGGCGGCCCGCTGGGTGCGGTCGGCGACGATCGCGTCGTACTCGTCGGTGGACATGACCCGGCCGCAGTCGGCGGCCTCGCAGCGGACCAGGTCGCGGTCGATCTCGTGCACGAGCGTGCGGCGGTCGCAGCGCGGGCACGGGACGGGCTTCCTGCGCCCCTCGGGGCGGGCCTTGGCGAGGGTCTGCAGGTGGCGCTGCCACCGCAGGACGCTCTGCCCGAATCCGACGCTGCCGGGGTCGGCGAGGATGTTGTCCAGGTGGGCGCCGAGCCAGGACACGACGATGGTCAACGCCGGGGCCCCACGGGAGCGTTCGGGCCGGGCCCCGTACCCTCGTGCTTCCCGCCACTGGGCTTCGATGCGGGACAGGTACCCGTACAGCTCGTCGAGGACGTCGGCGGCCGGGCTGGGCGAGGGGGCGGTCTGGGAGGTGCGGACCCGGTCGGAGTCGTCGGCGCGGGTGCGGTATCCGTCGGACGTCGCAGCGACCAAGGGTGCGAGGTTGTCCAGGTCGGCCAGGGCCCGGCGGATGCTGCCCGCGCACCCCCGGCACCACACGGGCTCTCCGGGGGTGGGGATGACGTCGGGTGGGATGGGGCGGTCGCCACGCTCGTCGGGGGTGGTCTCCTCCCAGGCGGTCAGGGCAGCGACGAACGTTTCCCTCCCCTGACGCCAGACGCGGTTGCAGGGGCCTTCGCACACGCTCACGTGTGGTCTCCCTTCGGGTTCTCCGAGGTGAGCGGCAGGCCGCTGTGGTCGATGGCGGCGACGGCGTCTGACCGCCACGCCATGGCGTCGCTGCGCCGCTCCCACATCTCCACGGTCGCGTCGATGCTCCGCAGGGTGTCGTCGGGTTCGGGCATCAGCGGGTCACCTCTTCCTCGAACGCACTCGCTGCGGCTTCCGCCATGCGGGTGACGAAGGTTTGGCTACCGGACGCGGACGCGCGCATCTGCTCGTTCTCACGGTCAAGGCGAGTGAACGACACCTCCATGAGGAAGGTGGGCAGCACCTGGGCGGGCCGGTCTTCGAGGGTCGGGTGGGTGCTCATCGGGTTCCTCCGAGAAGTCGGTGCCACCAGCGGGCGGCGGGGGGCGGGTTCAGGGACGCTCCGGGGACCCGGTGCGGCAGGGAAGTGCGGGCCGTAGTGGCCTGGCGGGCAACGTCGGTGCCGAAGAAGAGCGCGAGGGAGTCCGCGTCGACCGGGTGCACGCTGATCCGGGGCGCCGTGGCAGCGGCGGCTGCGGCCCGGCGCGGGCTGTCAGGCGGCGGCGCCCCGGTCAGGGTCGTGTGGTCGCTGGTGTAGGTGTGCCACCCGTAGGGGTCGGCGTAGACGAGGCCGTTGCGGTGGGGGCCGTGGTCGGCCTTGGGCAGGCGGCAGATGCGGCAGTGACTCACGTGTCGGCCTCCGTGCTCGTGTCGGCCAGGCGCAGGTCGATGCCGACCCAGTCGCGGTCGTCGTCGCCCAGCAGGAGGCCGACACCGCCGTCCACGGGTTCGTAGACGAGCCCGTGCCCCTGGTCGTCGATGTCGGTCAGGAGCACCCGCAGGTCGCCTTTGCCCGCCTCGATGACCGCGCGCAGGTCCTCGTACAGCTCATCGGCGGTCATGCGGCATCGCCTCGGGGACCGTCGGGCAGGTCGTCGGCGCGGGCGACGGTGCCGAGGATCTCGCCGAGGGCCTCGTCGTCGCCGAGGAGCGCGTTCTCCAGTGGGCCGGGCTCGCGGTCGGGGTCGGCTGGTTGGACGGGCAGGACCCCGGTCATCCAGGTGCCGCACCGGGTGCAGTGCCCGCAGCCGTTGGCGTAGCCGCGGGCCTCGAACGGGCCGTGGGGCTCACCGGTGCCGTCGCAGTCCCGCCAGGTCAAGTACTTCTTCCAGCAGGCGTCTTCGGCGGCCTCGATGGTGGGCCCCTCCCCGCGCAGGAACGTCCCGAGAGGGAATATCTCGACGAACGCCGTCGTGTAGGGACCGCCTGCGGAGTCGGGGCGCATGACGACGCCGTGCTCCCCGCCCTGCAGGTAGACGTCGTCGGGCCAGGGGTGGCAGGCCGTGGCAGTGGTGTGGTCGATCAGGCGGGTCATGCGGTGGTACCTCCGGTGGTCTCAGGGTCGTCAGCGGCTTCGGCGTCGCAGCGGCGGCAGTCGCCGCCGTGGTCCGCAGGCGGGAAATCGTGTTCGGGCCAGACGACGCCGTGGCGGTCCACGCAGTCGTCGTCGGCGACCTCCCGAGCGCGGTAGGCGGCGGTCCGGTCCTGGTGCACGCTGGTCCGGCGGACGCGCGTGCCGGAGTGGCTGGTGCACAGGTCTCCGGCGGCGGCCCCGCAGTAGGGGCAGGGCACGGCGAGCGCGGGCAGGGTCGCGGCCGGTTCGGGTGTGGCGGTCACGTCAGGGTCCTTTTGGGTGTCGGCGGCCTTGCGGCGCGCGTATTCGGTGGCGGCGGCCTTGATGCGTGGGGACAGGTCGCGGCCCGTGTAGCGGGCTTGGCGGGCAGCGGCGAGTTGGTCGGTGTCCATGTCCGCGGCGAGCGCGGCGAGCTTGGCCTGCAGCTCCTCTTCCGGAAGGTCGATGTCCTCGTCGTCCCACCCGGCTGCGGTGGGCCACCCGGCGGCGCGGGCGCGGGCGCGGGCCTCGCGGACGGCGCGCTTCTGCCGGGGGGTGTCCTGGGGCGGTGCGACGTCCCACAGCTCCTCGAGCAGGTCGCGCACGGCGAGCGCGGTCCGGCACTCCACACGGGTCCGGTGCAGGAGGATCGGGCGCAGGTTGGGTGCCGCCACGCCCAGTCGGCGGGCCAGCTCGGCGGTGGACCACCCGGCGGCGATCAGCGCCCACAGGCGACGGCGGGTGCCCGGGGAGTCGATGACGGCCCCGGGGGCGGCCAGGAACGGGTCTGCGGGGACGGAGAGAATCGCGGCGGCGATCGTCGCCTCGGTGCGGCGCGAGGGGGCACGGCCGGTGCCCCACAGGATGTGGTGGATGGTGGCGACGGGCACCTCGGACAGCTCCGAGAGGCGCTTGGGGCCGATCCCGATGTGCTGGAGCTGCTGGATGTGCGCGCGGGCCGCTGCGGAGTCGATCTTGGTGGTGGTCGGTCGTCCTTCGGCGATGGCCCGGCGGCGGGCGCGGCCTCGGGCGGCGTGGATCCGGCGTTCGGCCGGGGTCATGGGCGTCACACCGCCCTCCCCCGGCCGCCCCGGGGTGGCATCTGCCGGACCCGCAGGTCCTGCGGCCAGTCAGCGGGGTGGGTGCCTTTGCCCTGGGCGCCGGCCTGGCGGGCCCATCCGCTCCCGAGCTGCTTGACGAACACCGCAGCGCTCACACGGCGGGCCTGGTCACGTAGGTCGCGCACCCATTCCAGGTCGAGGGGTCGGGCGCCGGGCCCGGACTCGCCGCCGATGATCACCCAGTCGGGGGTGCGGAGGTCGGAGCACGAGCCCGAGCAGCGTCCTCCTCGGGTGTCGTGGGTCGGGCAGTGGGCGTGGCCACGGTGCAGGCTCAGGGGTCCGATGAGGGGTTCGGCGGAGACGAACCGAACCGCGGCCGGGGTCTGCATCAGGGCGGGGATGCGGATGTCCGCCCACTTCTGATCTTCGGCGGACACCCCGACCCACACGTTCGGGGCGGGCCACAGGGGTGGGAACAGCTCGATGCCCGCGTACTCGCGGTGGGCGGCGTAGAACGCCACCCGGAACCTCTCTGAGGTGAGCACGGACCGCAGGCGGGCGTGCCGTTTGGTGAGGACCTGGTAGGTGTGGCGGGGGGTGGCGGCCATGACCGCCCACACCCGCGCGATGAACTCGAGCGGCACCCGGTCGTGGAACAGGTCGGACATGGAGTTGACGAAGACGGTGCGGGGCGCGGTCCAGTGCAGGGGCGCGGTGAGCGTGTCGGGGTGGACGGTGAGCTCGAACCCGGGCCCGGACGTGCGAGCGTCCCCGTCGGCCTGGTACTTGGGTGAGCCGATGGCCTTGAGGCGTCCGGCCATCGTCAGGGCGTAGCAGCGGTCGCACCCGGGGCTGACCCGGTCGCATCCGGTGGTGGGGTTCCAGGTGACACCGGTCCACTCGATGGAGGTCATGAGCCGCCTCCCCGCCGGTCGAGGTGGGCGTACCAGGCGGCGCACACGGCGGCGACCTGGACCAGGCCGGTGCGCAGCTCCTCAGGGTCGGAGGCGGCGAACACGCGCCAGGCCGCCTCTTCGAGGTGGTGTGTCCAGGTGGTGTGGCCGTGGCGGGCGGCCGTCTCGCAGTCGGCTCGGGCCAGCGCGAGGCCGGTCTGGGCGGCCTGCCCGCCGGTGCCGTCGGGGAGGTCGTGTTCCCCGCGCTGGGCGAGCTGCCGCTGGCGTTCGGCGTCCACGGCGGCGGCGAACGCGGCGAGGTCGGGGGTGTTCAGGGTGGGGTGCGTCAACGGATCTCCTCGGTCAGGTCGAACAGGCTCATCTGGATGGGGCCGGTGTGGCAGGTACAGGGGCAGGTCCAGCGACACACCCGGTCGGCGAGCCAGACCTGTGCAGCGCTGGTCCGGTAGGGGCCGGTGGCGCTGGTGTCCGTGGCGTGGCGGAACAGCTCGGGCAGGTTGGTGACCAGCCCGTCGGGTGTGCACACGTAGGTCTCCACCGAACGGAGGGGGGTGCCGCGCCCGCACGCACGGTGGCGGCCCTGCGAGCAGTGCCCGGTCTGGGCCCCCTCACAGGCGCACCGGGTGTACACGCCCGGGGTGGTCAGGTAGGTGCGGCGCATGGGGGGTGTCCACGCGTGCTCGCGCACCCACGCGGCATGGTCGGGTTTCATCGCCGCCTCCACTGGGCGGAGTCGGTCTCGCGTGGCCGCCAGGCGGGCCACCCGTCGGGGACGGGACCGAACAGGTCGGGGCGGTCGATGTTGCTGACCGGTCGCGGCGGCGGCCCGGCGTGGATGTCGGCCTCCCACGCCTCGATGTCGCCGTCGTCCTCCAGCTCTTCGAGGTACTCCCACATCTCGTCGGGCCAGTCGCCGGGATCCCCGAGGGGTTCGTCGGGGTGGATCACCGGTCCTCCTCGAGCTGGTCGGCGTGGCCCTGGGCGCGGCGGAGGTCCCGGTGGCACGCGCGCAGGTGGGCGTGGTCGCCTGTGCGCAGCGCTTCGGCGAGGTGGCCCATGGCGTCGGCGGCGGCGGTCACCGCTGCGAGCACGTGGGCGGCGGGGGCGGGCTGGTGGTCTGCGGTCATGGCTGCTCGCGTGGGTGGGTGATCTTGCGGCGGGCGGTGTCGGCGTAGGCGCGGGCCTGCTCCGGGGTGGCGGGCGGTGTGTCAGCCCGGCCCGGAGGGCGGAGGGCGGGCACGTACCGGAACCCGATCGCGGCCAGCTCAGCGAGCACGGACGCGGCGAACGGCTCCGCGTCGGCGCGGTCCCCCCGGCCGGCGCGGTCGCGTTCGGAGACCCGGGAGGCGATGAGCTTGACGGCCTGGGCGCGGGCCTGGTCCCGGGTGGTCATGCCGCCCCCGGTGGTGAGGTGTCGGGCCCGCACACGGGGCAGGGCACGCGCACCAGCTGGCGGTCGACGACCCGCGTGCGGGTGCGGGTGGTGTCGTGGCACTTCCCGCACCAGGGCGTTGACGAGGCGACGGTGATGGTCGGCGGGGTGGGTGCTTCCCGGTGCGGGGCGTGCGCAGCGCGGGCGGCCGTGTACTCCTCCGTGGGACCGGTGGTGGTGCGGGCCCCGGGCATCAGGGCAAGCCCGACCTGCTTGCCGTCGGCAAGGGCGCGCAGGTGCCGTTGGAAGCGGGCGGAGTAGTCCTTCGCGTCGGGGTCGACGGCGGGCAGCATCCGGTCGGCGTTGCGCAGGCGTTCGCGGCGGATCATCCGCACGTGGTGGCGGATCTCGGCCGGGGACACGAACGGCTTCTCACGGGCGGCCCGCCACAGGCCCTGCAGGGCGTCGGCGAAGGGCAGGTCGGCCAACAAGGAGAACCAGGCGTCGGGTGTTTCCTCGTTGAACCGCTGCTGCGGGCAGCACGCGGCGGCCTTCTCAGCGAGCGTGACGGCCTCGTCCGGGGTCATGGTGCACCTCCAGGTGTTGCGGCGTTCAGGCGCTGGCGGGCTCGGTCGAAGACCGTCTCGCGGGGTGTTGATCCGGGTGTGCGGGGTTGGCCTCGAGAGGCGCGGCGTTCGTGTTCGCGTCGCATCCAGTTCCGCCAGGTCGCGATCCAGTCGGTTTTCCGGCCGTCCTTGCCGGGCTTGGCCCGCCAGTAGTCGCAGAACGCGGCATGGTCCTCAGAGCCGCACGAGGGTGCCTTCTCTCGCGCCCACGCGGCCATCTCGTCGGTGACGGCGAAGTCATCAGGCAAGCGGGTGCCGCTGCCTCGCCGGGCCTTCTTGGCCGGATCGGGGTCGGCGTGGGGGCCCGGGTCGGGTTCGGGCGCACCACCCCCCGCACCCCCCTGCTCCCTGCTCCCTGCCACCTGCTCCCTGCCACCTGCTAAAGCGACATTCCGCTCGGACTCGTCTGCGTCGCGCGCAAACTCGTCGGGGTCCTCCTGCGTAGGGGCGTTGACCTGGGGTGCCCTCGCTGCAGGGTCAGGTGTGCCCTCGCGTTCCCCTGAGGGGTCCTCAGAGGGCGTGTCAGGGGCGTGAGGGTCCTGCTCGCCCTCGCTCGACGTGCCCTCCGTATCCCCTGCAGGGGGGTCCTGGGCTCCTCCGATGTCCGATTCGCCGCGCGCGGACTCGTCTGCGCGGATCTGCGCGGGGTCGGCGTCGGCCGGGGAGGGGAGGCGGGACGGGACCTTCGCCGCTTCCAGCCGCTGGTGCTTGTCGAGCTTGGGCAGGAACAGGTACGGGTCGCCGTCCACCGTGTAGCGGACGATGCGGCCTGCGGTGGCCAGCTCGTCCAGGAGGTCGTCGACGGCTTCCTCGTCCAGGTCGTCCTCGTAGGGGAAGACCCGGCCCTTCACGAACCTCGGGTCGCCCTGGACGCGGGCGTGCTCGTCGGCGTGGTTCCACAGGCCGATGTAGAGCAGGCGGCCGTCCCTGGACACCGACCGGGCCAGCTTGCGGTCGTCCCACATCTCGGGCTTGACGCTCCGGATACGCGGCATCGGGGTTCCTCCTCGATGAGGACGGACGGGTGGGGTGGTCGCGTCGAGGCGCGGGCTCGGTGGCTCGCCGCGCCCCGGCGCGGGTCTATGCGGCGGGCTGGGCGTCCCAGCGGGTGACGGTGTAGCGGCCGAAGCCCTGCGAGCGGGACGCGCCGATGCCCTGCTGTTCGCCGGTGAGCCAGATCAGCGCCCACTGCTCGGCGGTGAAGTCGTGGTCGGTGATGACGGTGAAGTCCACACGCGCGTCGGAGACGTACTCCTCGTACTGGATGCCGGTGCCACGGAAGGTGTGGACAAACCGCTGCATGATCCCGGTGGCCTCGAAGGTCCCGAGGTGGAGGCGGTCTTCGACAACGACCACGTGCTCGGCCAGGTACGACAACAGGCCCTTGTTGGTCTTGCCCCAGCCCCGGGCGGTGAGCTTGCCGCTGGCGACGGCGACGGACGCGGCTTCCTTGAGGGCGGCCTTGAGCTGGCGGCCCTCGATGTAGAGGCCGTTCTCGTCGCGCTTGAACCCGTTGAGGTGCTTCAGGGTGTCGACCTCGCGCGCGGCCTCGTCGGCGGTGATGCCGCGCTCGATCATCACCTCGGCGACCTTCTCTCGGATCAGGTCGTCCTTGTCGGCGAGCTTCGTCTTGAGCCACCCCTCGGCAACCTTCGGGTCTGAGGGGGTGCCTCCGGCGATGGTGGTGATGCGCAGGCTTCCAGCGAAGCGGTACGGCCACGCCTTGTCGGCGTAGGAGGCGAAGACGCTGGTCATCGGTGGTCCTTTCGGTCAGTGGGTTGTCGGGTCGGGGCGGGGGGAGCGGGGATGGGTAGTCGGGCAGGCTCGGGCAGACCAGGGGCAGGCGGGGGTTGGGTAGTCGGGTGGTTCGGGCTCGGGCGGCGCAGGTGTGGATCGGGACGTCGGGCAGGGACGCGGGTGGGCAGGCATGGGAAGTCGGGCAGGGACGCGGGTGGGCAGGGAGGGGAAGTCGAGCGGGCAGGAGAGCGCTGACAGGCACAGGGCTGGGGTGAGATGGGCAGTCGGGCAGGGTCGGGGAGGGCCGGTTGGCGGCGGGGTGGGTAGTCGGCCCCGGGTCGCTACGGGGTGGGCTGGGTAGTCGGTGTGCACTGGGGAGCTGAGGGCGTGGCTTGGATGGGATAGTCGACGCGGGTCGGATGGGGCAGTGCCAGGGCGGGTAGTCAGGCGGCGGCAGCCTCCGGGGCGGCGGGCGGGCGGGCGATAGAGCGAAGCAACCGGTCGTACTCGGCTTCGCTCATCACGTCAGCGGTCCGGCGACTGCCCACCTTGCGGGCGACCACCTCGTGGAACGTGGCGAGCATCCGCGCCCGGTTCGCCGACTGGGCGTAGGCGTCGGCGACGAACCGGTGGTCGGCCCCCGTCATGTCGGCGACCCGGCGCCTGGTGTGCTGCTCGTCGACGGCGTAGGTGATCGCGAACGACCGCAGCTGCTCGTCGTCCCCGGCCGCGGCGGCATCGGCGAACTCGTGCGCCCCTGCCCGACGTCGGGACGTGGCGCGAAGGCTGCGCTCGCGGGTGGTGATCATGTCGGTCACCAGGTGCGGGGCCATCGTGTGAAGCCACCCCGACAACAGGTCCGGGTCGGACGCCTGCAGGTGGTCGACGAGCTGGGCGGCGACCAGGGCCGGAACCCAGTCGCTCCCCCGCGTCTGTGCGTCCACGGCGGCGGTCATCTCCGCCACGTAGTCACGGTTCATCGCGCTCACTCCCCCTCGGCCGGGGCGTCGAGGGCGTGCCCCTGCAGGGTGGTCAGCCCGTCCGCGACGGTGTCCAGTTCGTGCCGCATCTCCGTGAGGGTGAGGTCGCCGCTGCGCATCAGGCGGCGCATGTACCCGGCCCAGTGGTCCAGGCCGGCGCGCAGCCGGGCGGTCTCGACGGCGTGGAGCATCCCGGCCGTCAGGCGCAGCGTCTCGTCGGACAGTTCGATGTGCCCGTCCTCGGTGAGGGTGCCGCGCGCGGTCCGCTGTAGGTACAGGGCGCGCATCGCCTCGCGGATGATGCTCTCCTGCTCCTCCCCCGGCACCTCGAGGTGCGTCACCTTCACCTTCACCCACCGGGCGGCGTCGGAGTCTGCTGCCGGACCGTTCTTGTCGTCCTGCTTCAGCTCGACGATGGCCATCATGCGCAGGCCCTCGGTGGCGTACAGGCGGGGGATGTGCGGCTCGAGCGCGGCTTCGGCGGCGGCGCCCACCTTCGAGATGATCTTGAGTTGGATCATGCTGCGGTGGTCCCTTCGTGCTGCGCGCGCCGGACGGCGGCGAGCTGGTCGTCGGTGAGGCGGGTACGGGCGAACATGTCGTGGGTGGCCGCACCCGTTGTTTCGGTGGGCTGCACGGTCACGGACATGCCGACGACGGCGGCGTAGTCCTGCATGACGTCGATGGACGGCGAGGTGCGCCCCTTCTCCCAGTACAGGAGGGCGCTCGTGGAGTAGCCCATGCGTCGGGCCATCTCCGCGCGGGTGAGCCCCAGGGCTTCGCGTGCTTCGATGAGCTGGACGAAGAGCGGATTTGGGGCGGACATCAGGGCCTCCCGAACTGCAGGGTGACGGTGGGCAGGTCTGCGGGTGCGCATCCCTCCGTGACGAGGAGCGTGACGGTGAGGGACAGCAGGGCCCACATGACGAGGGCTCGGGGGCTGTCGGGGTGGAAGCGGGTCACGTCGCCTCCCGGGGGTCCCAGGCGCGCAGCAGCACGCCGGGGCGGTCGAGGGAGTCAGAGAGCTGGTCGGGGTAGGTCTTGCGGACCCGCCCGTCGACGATCTGGGAGTCGTCGGCCCACAGCACCCCGGACAGTGCGTCGGAGAGGGCGCGGCCGTGGTGGTCCCAGTCGAAGCTGCTGCGGGTGAGCGGCCAGGCCCGGTCGGGGTCGGAGGGCACCGGCGGGAGCGTGACGACGGCGGCGAAGGCCACCGGCCCCAGGAACACGGCGTGCTCGCGGGCCCGGATCCCGCACCGTGCGCACGGGGCCTTGGCGGTCTTCCACGCGGCGTGTAGGTGACGGCCGGTCGCGTGCAGGGTCACGTCCCGCACCGTGTCGCGCCAGGTGTCGAGCACCCGGGCGTTGCGGTGGTAGCCCTTGCCCTGCTTGTTGTAGGAGATGGCTCCCTGCCCCACGGGGGTGCCGTACACGGTCACGGTGACGGTCATCGCGACCTCCGCAGGATCCGGAACTGCTGCTGCAGGCGGTCGACGACGGCCGCCGCGGCGCCGGGGTCGAGCCCGCACCCGGTGACGGCGGCGACCAGGTCCTCACGGTCGACGTACCCGTGGCGGCTGATCAGGTGAAGGCGGGCCTGCGCGACGGCGTCCTCGGGGCTGAGCCCGGAGTACCTGAAGCACCCGGAGCAGACGAACCCCTTCGTGCCGACCTTGATGTGGGCGGGCCACTCGGGCGGGGCGGTCACCGCGCCCACCCCGTGCGCAGCATCAGGTAGAACAGGCGGGCGTCGAGGACGTCCATGCACAGGTCGTCGAACTCGTCTTGCGCCTCCGGGTCGATGTCGCGGATCTGCTCGGGGTGGCCCGGCATGTCCTCGTGGATCGCCGTGCTCAGCAGGTGGCGGCGCAGGCGGGCGACCCGGTCGTGCACGGCGATCTCCACGACCACGACCAGAGCTTGCAGTCGGGTGCTCATGACGGCCGTCCTCGCAGGACGGCGCAGGTGCCGTCGCAGCGGGGGCAGTGCCCGTCCGTGGGCTGGTGCTGGGCGCGGTCGATCTCGTCGGCGACCACCCACAGCAGGCGCAGCACGGTGGAGTCCATGGGCTGGGCGTGCGCGACGAGCACGGTGCCCACGTGCGAGGCCATCGCCAGGAGCGTGGTCGACGCCTCGTCGGCGGCCACCCCCGCGTCGCCGACGATCATCTCGGCGATGTGGCGGGCGTGGTCGTCCATGTGCTCGTCGGTGCGCCCTTCGGCGGCGTCGCGGGCCCGCTTCTCCCTGACGATGTCGAGGGCCCGCTCAGGCGTCCACTCCTCAGAGGTGAGGACGACGGCGCTGTGAGCGTCGGCCCTCTGTCGGAACAGGGCCTCGAGCAGGGCGTCGGCCAGGGCGTCGGATTCGGGGTCGAACTCGGTCATCGGGGGCCTCCGGGGGCGGGCAGGGCGCGGGCGGTACCGCAGTGTCCGCAGTGCTGGGACAGGCGGGCGTTCTGCTCGCGCAGGGTCGCCACCTCGCGGTGGATGTGGAATTCGTGGAGCTGACCGACGTCCTCACGGCGAGCGGCGACCATGCGGGTGGCGACGACGCCAGCGATGACGCCGACCACGGCGGCGGCGATGGCGGTGATCACGACACGTCTCCCTTCTGGGGGGTGATGTCGGAGGGCGGGGGACCGGCCTCCGATGCGGCGGTGACGGGTTCGGGCTGGTCGTGTTCGAGCGCGGGCACCAGGGAGCTGCCGACCCCGGCGAGCTCTCCGGCGTGCCACGCCTCCAAGACGGCCTCTTCGGCCCGGTCGCCCGGGGCGAAGGTGAAGCTGCCGGTGGGCGGGGTGATCTTCACGTCGGCGACCTTGACGATTTCGCCGGTCGTCGAGTCGGTGAGGGTGCCGTCGGCGGACAGCAGCTCGGCGAGGTTCTTGCGGTGGGCGGGCTGCACGGTGCGGCGGATCAGGTCCGGGCGGGTCTCCTTCAGGACGGCGAGCAGATCGCGGTCCGTGAGGGCGGCCGGGGCGATCTCCTCGACCAGCTCGGTTGGGGCCACCCGTTCGACCAGGTCGACGAGCGCCGGTTCGTCCCAGGTGATCGTGCGCTTGGGGCCGGTGATGGACAGGGATCCGGCCGACTCCCCGGAGGGCATGAGCACGTCCAGGGACTTCACACCCAGGGTGGTGCGCATCTCCTTGAACGCCTGCTCAGCCTCCCTGCGGGCGGCGGTGTACTCAGCGCCCACCCGGTCAGACAGGACTCGTAGGGCCGCTACCTTCGCGGCGGGTGTCAGTTCAGGCACGTCGGCCTCCTCTGATGTGGGGTGGGATCTGCGGTGCCTCGGCGGCGGCATCCTGCTCAGCAGCGACCTGTTCCGGGTGGGGGTCGCGCGGCAGTGCCGCGTACCGGTGCTTGGCGGCGGCGTGGAGCTGTTCAACCCACTCGTCAGCCAGGCCGGCGCGGGCCTCGTCGTTGACGCGCCGGGTGAGGGCATTCAGCTCTTCGGCGCTGTCGGCGGAGGCAATGGACGCCATGAGGCCGGTGACGAGTGCGTCGTCGGTCGTGTTGTCGTCGACGGGGCCGGTGTCCTCGGGGAGGTCCGTGTCCTTCGGCGGGTGGGCGGCGGACCACAGGACGACGGCTTCGGCCTTCTGGTTGTCGGCGACCTTCCGGTAGAGGCTGATACCGAGCTGGTCGCCCAGATTCACGGCGGCCCGCTTGAGCGCCCCGGTGACCGCTGCTTTCGCAGCGAGGTCATGGGCGGCCCCGTGGGTGGTCTGCTTGGAGGCTTCCTCCACGGCGACGTCGTCCCAGAACCCCAGGGTCTGGCCGTCGATGGCGCGGACGATGAGCCGTACCTGGGCCCGGTAGGTGACCCACCAGCGGAGCCCGCCTTCGGACGTCTCGGACGGGGGCACCACAGCGGTCTGCTCACGTAGGCACGTCAGCTCGAGCACCTGGTCGGACCACCCACCGAACCCGAAGATCCGTGTCAACGCCCGGCGCGTGTCCCACCCCTGCAGGTGGGCGTGGCCCCGGTGCAGGCGGACCCGGCGCGTGTCGAGCTTCCGGTAGAGCACCGTGAGCTGGTGTTCGGTCAGGTCGGCGGGCCCGGCCGTGACGTGGGGGGAGGCCGGGGCGGGAGGGTGAGCGAGAGTGCCCCCCGCCCCAGCCGGGGAAACGGACGCAGGTCCGACGGGGCGGCCCCCCTGGACACCCCGTGGTGCCTTGGCCCCCGCTGCAGGCCCCCCGGTCTCAGCGGATGGCCGTGACGTCCGTGTCATGGTCTATCTCCCGGTAATGAGGTTCAGGGCGTCGCGAGCCACCCCGGTGGTGATGGTGCGGATGCGCAGCGGGGCGGTCGGCCACACGAGGACCACGCCCTCGTCGGCGAGAGCCAGTTCGTAGTCGGTGCCTCGTGCCCACACCTGGAAGTAGGTGTCGGCGGGCCGTCCCGCTCGAGCGGCGGTGTCCGGCGCGGACACCAACCGATGGCCTTCCGGGGAGGTCCGCTCGGACAGGTCTGCCGGGCGGGCCCGGTAGTGGTCCAGGTCCCCGGAGAGCATCGGGCACGCCTTCGCCGAGTAGGCGGCGCACTCGGGGTGCATGGCCGGTTCGACCACGTACCCCCGGGCCCGGCCAGCGGTCCGCCCGAACACCACGAACTTGTCGCGGTCAAGCGGGTCACCGCAGATCTGGCACAGCCGGGTGTACAGGGCGCGCTCCCGCTTGGGCTCGGCCACCTGTCCGAAGTGATGGCCACGGTCTGTCTCGAGCGACACCCACGGGACCACTCGCCCGCCCACGGTGGGCCGGTGGGCGAGCCGGACGGGGATCGGCGGGGCGCTCACCACGGCCTCCTGATCATCTGGATGGTGGGGGCCGGGGCAGTGCGGACTGCGTCGGCGTGCGCCCGCAGTCCTCTCGCCCACGGCGTGTCGTGGATGACCCCGGTCGGGTCGGGGTCGATGGCGAGCGCGATCCGGACCGTGTCGATGGCGTTCTCGATGCGGGCGGCGTCCACGTCGGTGATCTCGTCAACGGGGTCCCACCCGGTGATGAGGACCGGGCCCGCGTAGGGCAGGGGTGCGGCTCCCAGGGTGGCGAGCACGCAGCTCCCGAACACGTTGCGCGGGTACGTCTCCGGCTTGATGTGGCCCATGTCGTTGACCCATCCGCGTGCGGCGAAGTCGGCGCGCAGGCGCACCTGCGCGGGTCCCTCCTCCCCCAACTCGGCGGTCAAGTCGAGGTCGCGGTCATGGAGCATCCACGTGCCCTGTTCACTGGTGTCGATGACGACGAACTCCACGAGGCTCACCGGTCCCGTCGGGAGGACTTGCGGGAGCGGCGGCGTCCCGTGGGCTTGGGGGCGGTGGTGCGCAGCAGGAAGTCGGTCCGCACCCACACCACGTCGTGGGTGTCGAGCTCCACCGCAACGGCGGCGCCGCGGCCGGGGATGCGGGACTGGCTGCTGCCGATCTGCCAGTCCCCGGTCACCTTCGAGGGGAGGAGGCACCACGCGGACGCTTCCCCGGGCAGGGCGGTGCCGAGTACCCGGTCGGGGTCGACGAGGGCGACCACCCCAGAGGTCCCGGTCTCGATGTGGGTGACGCGAGTGCCCAGCGGCCACAGCTCGCGCAGGCGGGTGATGGACTCGCGCACGGTCGGCACGGTCTTGGTGGCGATGGGGATCATCAGCAGGTTCCTTCGGGGGACAGGCACTCGTCGATGCCGGAGAGGACGTCGTCGGTGTCGGCCAGGACCTCGGTGGTCTGCTCGTCGACCTCGACCTCGACGGCGGCGGCCTGTTCGGTCTGCTCGGCGTGCGCGGTCTGCTCGCGGCGGGTCCGGTTGGCGTGGATGCGGCGCATCAGGCGGCGCTCCTCTGGGTGCTGGGCGAGGTGGTGGAGGAGGCAGGGGCGGCGTCGGCGTCTCGGGGGCGGTCTGCGCGCAGCCACACCCGGACGCCCTCGACGTCGATCACGACCCGGTAACTGTCCCGGCCGGGGACGGGCAGGACCGTGTCCTCCTCGACGGGGGCGTTGTACGCGGCGGCCCACGCGGTCAGGGCGTCGACGGCATCGGGGCCCCAGAAGGTCCCGGCGAGCTGGTCGGTGCTGGGGGACCACGTCGGCTGGGGCAGGCCCGGATGGGCGGCGACGATGCGCGCGCCGACCCGGAAGATGTCGGCGAGCTGGTCGGCGTCGGAGCGCTGAAGGCGGGGCAGCTCGGTGCCGGTGGCGAGCGCAGTGAGGATGCGCCAGTCCAAGGCAAGCGCGTCTTGGCGGGCGGCCTGGCCCCTCAGTTCGGCGGCCTGCTGCTCCAGCTCGTATGCCCTGGTTCGGGCCTCTTCGGCGTGCTGGGAGAAGGTCTCGGCCTGTGTCTCCAGGTGGGTGGCGGTGGTGCCGCTGATACCGTGATGCACGGTCTCGTGCTTTCTCTGGGAAGGGATGAGACAGGAAGCCCTTCGCCCGGTGACAGCGGGCGGGGGCTTTCGCATGGCCGGGGTCAGGCGGTCACGGGTCAGGCGGTCTTGCGGCGTGCCTTCGCGCTGGCAGCGGCCAGGCGGAGCATGTAGGCGCGGTGGGCCTCTTCGCCTGCCTTGCGCCTCTGGTGGGGGTCGGTGATGGCGTCGTCGACCCGGTCGATCCAGTAGTCGACGGATGCCGGTGACGCCTTGCGCGCCTTGGCAGTGCGGGCAGCGCGGTCCGTTGTGCGCGACCACGACTCGAGTGCGCCGATGCGGCCGTTCAGCTCGTGGCCCATCACGCCGCGTCCTTGCGGGGTGGTGCGGGGTCGGCGGGGACTCTCAGCGATCCTTCGCCGAGGCGCAGGTGGGTGATGATGATCCGGTACACGTGGGGTGAGGGCTGTCGGGTGCCGACGGCGATCTTGCGGAGACCCGAGTACGAAAGTCCGGTGAGTTCGGAGAAGTCGAGGATCGAGAGACCCTTGTCGTCGAGCAGCTCCCGGAACGTGTGCCGGTCGAAGACGCGACTGGCGGGGCGTTTTCTTGGGCTGGTCGTCGGTGACCTTCGCTCCTTCATGATCCCACTTTACCCCGCAAGACCCCACTTTGTACACGCACTTGCGGGGTACTTGCGGTACACAACTGCATCCCCAGCACCACAAGGCAGCCTTTACCAGGACTTATACGACAGCAGATGTGGGATTCGAGTTGGACGCCCGTTCAAAATGGGGTCTTAGTGGGGTCCAAGTGGGGTCCCTGTGGGGTCCACAGGTGTACCGTGGTGGCCATGTCTCGGCACCTTCCCCACGACGACCCAGAGCAGCCGCCCGAGCGCGTGGCGCTGCGGACCCACATCGACGAGCGCGTCGACGAGCGCGGAATGAACCTCGACGAGCTGGCCGACGCCTCCGGCCTGCACCCGGAAACGATCCGGCGCGCCCGGAGGGGGACCGCCCGCATCAGCACCTCCACCCGCAAGAGCATCGAGACGGCCCTGGCCTGGGCCCCCGGCTCGATCAACGCCATCCTGGCCGGCGGTCAGCCCATGCCCCTGGCCGAGGAGAGCCCGCAGGCGCACGTGCGCACGCTTCCCAACGGCGCCCACCAGCTCTGGCTCAGCGTCCGCAGCGCGGACGGGCAGCCGCAGCAGATGATGATCCCCCTGGACCTGGAGTCGGTCCCCGGCCTGGACGGGCTGTCACCCTCGGAGGTGGACATGCTCACCCACCAGATGCTCGGGGTGATGGTGCACGCGGGCAGGGCGTTCCTGGAAGAGCAGGGCCGCCAGCGCACTGCGAGAGCCACGCAGGGTGATCCTACGATCCGGTAGAAAATCGGTCGACTCAATTTGTGGCATGAGTCACATAAGGCACGTACGATGTGTTCCCCGCCTCGACTACCAGGTGAAACGTACGTCAAAGGGGATGTGCGATGCCCCCATCCGAGCCCGAAACCCATGCGCCACAGGGGATTCCCCGCCCGCGCACCGGGCGATGCCTCACTGACCGCACCGGCTACCGACACACGGCCCCAGCCCCGGCCGCCCATTCCGCCCCCGAGCGGACCCGCTACCGTCTGTACAGGCCCGGCCTCGACGAGCCCACGATGTCAATCGTGATCGACGACACCCCCCAGGGCCCGTCCGGCTTCACCCTCTACCCCACCCCCACCGGCTACCTCATCACCGTCTGGGAAGCAGCCACCAACCTCGGCGTGATCCGGGGGTACGACCGGTACCTGTGGGGTGAGCCCCGAGACCTCATTCTGCAGGTCTGGGGCTACCGGACATGGGAGGCACTGCCCGACGACGGCACAGGCTTCTGGGGCGAGGGAGACGCCCCGGTCGACCACCGTGTCGTGCGCGGCCTCGAAGCCGCCGGGCTGCTCGTGCCCCACCACTAGCCGCGCACACGAAAAAGCGCCTCGGCGGGAGGGCCGAGGCGCTGTCGTGTGGAAGGGGTTAGACGGGTGCCGTCTCCTGCTGCCCCTGGCGGGCCGCCTCGAGCGCCTCGGACGTCAGACCCGGGAACAGGTTCGGGTCGGCTTCCTCCAGGCTCTGCGCACCGGCCGCGCTGCTGTCGATCACGGTGACGGGGTTGGAGGACAGCGGCGGGTAGGCGCGGCCCACGTAGTTGTTGGTAGGGAAGGCCAGGCCGGTGGTGACCACCACCGATCCGTCGCCGCGGATGGGGATGAGCTCGTGCTCGTCGGTCCACAGCGCCCCGGCGTGGTTGGCGGGCACCTCATACTCAACCGTTACGGTGCGTTCGCGCATGGTGGCCACGTTGTAACGGCTGCTGTAGCCAGTCTCGATGGACTGCGAGGTGGTGGTGCTGGCCGAGGCCGAGGCGCCGATCCCGAAGATTCCGGCCGAGGCCTCCACGCCCACCGTCTCGCTCACGGTGATCCCGGTGGTCTCGGTGAAGGTCTCCTCCTTCTCCTCGGTGACGCCCTCGCTGACGGCCTCGGAGATCTTGCCGCTGCCCGCTCCCTGGTAGTCCACGTGCTTGACCAGCTCGAAGTGGCGCTTGCGCTGGAGCTTGTAGAAGGGGGAGTTGGCCACCTTCCACGCCTCGTCACGGCCCGCGTCCTTGACCATGAAGTACGGGATGGTCACGGTGCGGTCGATAAGCACCTGCTCCTGGGGCGGTGGGGCGTAGGAGGTCAGCTGCGGGGTACCGGGAACGTCCAGCTTGTCCACCACGGCGGGCAGGTCCAGGGTGTAGGTCGAGGCAGTGGGGGAGGGCTTGTCGGCATGGCCCACCACCGTGAAGGTGCCCACGGGCAGCAGGAGCCGCTCGCCCTGGTCGTCACCGGGCAGCAGCGGCGCTCCGATCTCCCACATGCCCACGGCACCGGAGGAGAAGTTGGCGTCCTGGGAGTGGATCCTGCTGGCGATCTCCGAGGCGCGCACGTAGGAACGCCCCTGGTAGGACTTGGACACCACCGCGATCCGGCTCAAGTCCGGTGCCGGAACGTCCGGGTAGAACATGGAGCTGAGGTTGGTGAAAAAGTCGCCCATGGCGGCGTAACCGCTCGGCGCGACGGGCCGCACCATGTCGTACAGCTTCATGCTGCCAAAGGATGCGGACCGGATGGTTTCGAGCTGGGTGACCGGTTTGAGGATCTGCCCGCCGGTCAGGTCGCGGGCGATGACCGCGCCGCGTTTGCCGTTGGGATCCTCGAAGCTGTGGGTGGCCATCTCACCGAAGCAGAACCAGCCCTGGGGGACGTTGGGCCGCCACACGGCGGGCCAGGAATTGTCCTCTACCTTGTTGAAGACCTTGGTGAAGCTGGTGGTGAAGGCAATCTCCAGATCGCCGTACTGCTGGGTGATCAACACGTGCTCCTGTCAAGGGGAACCCGGGGCCGGGAAGAGCGACCCGGGTGTGCCTACCACGCCCGGGGGCGGCGCGAAGGCGGTTCGGGCGAACCGGTTCGCAGCCAGGGCAGCGGTAGGCGGACAGGTCATGGCCCCGCCCGGAGGGCACCAAACCCGTGTGATCGAGAACGGGTGAATCCGGGGGCACACGCAGGGGCAAAAGCCACACAAGCCCTGGATCGATGCACGTTACGGTCTGCCGCGTCCGCCGGTGGCGGCAGAGTAGAAACCGAACGTTAGAAGACAGCTCCTGAGGCACGCACGAACCTGCGGGGTGACCAAGCAGAAAGGCGCCCGGCGGAGAAGTCCCAGCCGAGCGCCTCGCCAAGCCGCTCAAAGTGAGCAACTGACCTAATGCGTTGCCGCGCCCCTCAGGTTCACCGGAAGGCCAGGGGACTTCATGTGTCGGGTCAGTTCCCCATGATGCGGTCGTAGGAACGGCGGGCGCGGGCGCCGGCCGCGGAGCGTCCGTACCGGCGGAGCATCTGGTCGGAGGACCAGCCGTTCAGCTCTTTCAGGTCGCCCTCCGCTCCTCCTTTGTCGAGCCAGCGGTGGGAGAAGTGGTGCCGGAACTTGTGCGGGTGCACCTCGACACCGGCCTCCGAACCTCGCCGGGCGACCATCTGGTAGACGCCGTTCGCGGTCATCGGGGGGCGGTTGCGGATGCCCAGCCACACCTGGGGGCGGCGGGACTCGCGGTGGCGGGCCCTCTCGCGCAGGTACCGGTCCAGGGCGCGGGCGGCGTCGTAGGAGAACCGGACGGTGCGCTGCTTGCCGCCCTTGCCGGTGACCAGGGCCTCGCGCGCCTTCAGGTCGATGTCGTCGAGGGTGAGACCCGCCAACTCGGACAGTCGGACTCCGGTGTCGCAGAAGAACATCATGATGGCGGTGTCGCGGCGCTGCTGGAAGGTGCGGCCCCGGCAGGCAACGATGAGCGCGGCCAGCTCGTCGTCGGTGAAGATGGGGACGACGGTCTCGTCGATCTTGGGCGGCTTCATGCCGACCATGGGGTTGGGCAGGTCCTCCTCGGCGGCGTACCACTTGAAGAACTGCTGCAGCGCGCGAAACTGGTTGTTGGCGTAGGAGTCGGAGTAGTGCTGCAGGAGCCAGACGATCCAGCGCTGGATGTCCATGCTCGTGACGTCGGCCCAGTCGTCCTTGCCGACCCCGAGGCCGGTGGCGGGCTTGGCCCGGCCCTTGCCCTTGGGGGTCTTGGCGGCGGGCGCGAGAATGTGGGTGGCGGCCATCCATGCTGCGGCTTCGCAGTACGTCCGGATGGTCTTCGGGGACTTCTTCTCGGCGTTCAGGTGGAGCTCGAAAGAGCCGATCTCGGGGGCCAGGGGCCCGGCATCGAGATCCTTGGGGGCGCGAGAGGCCCGTTGGGGAGATCCCATAGTTTTCCTCTGATCCAGCGGTGTAGCCAAAGCTACGCAGTGGTCCGCTTGGGCGCTACCGCTGGTCAGAGTGGATTTGTGGCTAGGGGCGGGGTCGAACCGCCGACCTTCCGCTTTTCAGGCGGACGCTCGTACCAACTGAGCTACCTAGCCGCACTCGCCGATCGCTCGGCGACGGCGGTCCTGACGGGATTTGAACCCGCGGCCTCCACCTTGACAGGGTGGCGAGCACTCCTAACTGCTCCACAGGACCTTGTTCTGTTGTCGCGCCCGGTACGTGCCCCGGCGCGTTGTCGCGGTTCTTATTCTGCCAGACGCCCGGCAGTGCTCGAACCGCGTCGTACCCCCAACGGGATTCGAACCCGCGCTACCGCCTTGAAAGGGCGGCGTCCTAGGCCGCTAGACGATGGGGGCCCGTGTGACAGGTCAAGCATAGGGGAGATTCCCACCAACACCAAAGCGATTCCCCCACCCGGGCCAGACGTCCGCCACCTGCGGGAACGCCGATCCTGGCCCGGGCGCTACGGTGTGCGGCCGTCCCCGTCGCCCTCCGTCGCCGGTACCTGCGGGGGGTCCCCGACCGGGCGGTCCGGTTCTCCCTCGATGTGCCGTTCGACCTGGGCCGACGTGAGGCCGATGCCGCCCAGGTCGATGTCGTCGCGCGCCTGGAGGCGCCCGCTCTCGGCGTCGAAGTACAGCACCGACGCCTGGTAGGGGGTCGGCCGGTCCGGACCGTGATCAAGGCCACGCAGCCCCGCGCCCCCGGTGGAGCCCTGGACGAGGAACCTCGTGCCGAGGTCGGTCAGCTCGGTGGATCTCAGGTGGTCGCCGCCGGTCAGCACGAGGGGCGCCACCCCGTCGAACGCCTCGGCCTGCGTGCGCGTGTGCATGAGGACCACGTCCACGTCCTCGCGGGAGCCGATGACCTCGCCGGCCTCCTCCTCGCCCTGCGCGGCCACCCCGGCGGCGTCGGGGTTGAGGCGGGTCGCGTCGGGGGAGAACCGGGGGTCCCCCGAGCCGTAGAAGGTGAGCCCGCCCACCTCCTCGACGGCGCCGTCGAGGACCACGCTGTTCGACTGGGCCTCCACCGCGCGCTGGGTGCCCATGGAGTCGTGCTGTCCGCGCACCCACACGTACGGCACGTCGAGCTTGCCGATCTCGTCGGCGAACACGTCCTCGGTGGCGCTGCCCCGGTCGGTGATGTCCCCGGAGTCGACCACCATGTCCACCCCGTACTGCTCCCGGAGGGTGCGGATGATGCTCCACGACGCGGGGTTGAGCTGGATGTCGGACACGTGCAGCACCCGGATCACCGTCTCGTCCTCCTCGTACACGGGGAGGGTCGAGGTGGCCTCGTAGAGCATCGCGACGTTGCCGACCAGGCCCGCGAGCTGCTCCTGGTACTGGCTGAAGCGGCCCACCACCTCCTCGGCGCTGCCGACCACCTGCGGGGCCCCCGCGATGAGGCCGGTGTAGCGGGGCTCGGCGATGGCGCTGGGGTTGAAGGTTCCGGCGGCGGCGGCGCCCGAGGCCACGAGGACGGCGAGGGACGCGGCAGCGCTGCCCGCGGCACGCCCGGCGCTCCTGAAGAGCAGGAGGCCCATCAGGGCCGCGCCCAGGGTCGCCGCGAGGGCCGCGCGGACCAGCAGCGCGACCACGCCGTCGCGCAGGTCCGATCCGATGCCCGCGGCCATCCGGTTGATGGCCTCCGGGTCGGCGAACATCTCCTGGGCCGCCGACAGCCGGATGTCGGAGATCGTCGCCTCCAGCTTCAGGGGCGCGCTGTGCGTGTCGAAGGCCAGCTGGCCCAGCGGGGCCACGTCGACGACGGTCTCGCCGCGCCACTGGGGGGTCAGACCCAGGGTGACGTCGGCAGGGCCGATGGGGGTGACCACCTGCCCGCCCAGCGCAAGGCCGAGCCACCCCCCGACGAGCCCGGCGGCGACGACGCACCCCCACCGCCACGCGCGTCCGGCGCGCACCCGGTCGAGGGCGGCGCGGAGCCGCGCGAGGGCCCCACGGAAGTCGTGACCGCGGATCGCTTCCCAAGACAACACACCACCATCATGCCGCTGACGGGGGTCGATCCCAATATTTCCTCCCTTTCCAGAGTGTTATGCCGCCCGGGGGCCGCTTCCCTCCCCCACCGGCAGGCAGCACAATGGCAGGCGTGGTGGAACTGACACGCAGGGCCTTCGAGGAGCTGGTCGCCGACGCCCTGGACGAGATCCCGACCGAGTTGTCCCGGCTGATGGACAACGTGGTGATCAGCGTGGAGGACGAGTCCCCCGACGGCCTGCTCGGCCTGTACGAGGGCATCCCGCTGACCGAGCGCGGCGACACCTACTTCGGCGTGCTCCCGGACCAGATCTTCATCTACCGTCGCAACATCTGCGCGATCTGCGAGACCCCCGAGCAGGTGGTGGAAGAAGTCCTGGTCACAGTGGTGCACGAGATCGCCCACCACTTCGGGATCGACGACGCCAGGCTGACCGAACTGGGGTGGGGCTGAGCGGGGCCGCCGGAATCCGAAACTCCGGCCGCTTTTTTCGGTACGGGGTCCCATTTTCGGTGCTCTGCGTACACATCCGGGAACGACTCGCCCGCGCCCGACACGCCGGGCCGCCACGGGGATCGCCTGTGTACATATTGTCACCAGCAAAAACGTTCCGTACACGACTTGGCCGGGAGATTGCTGAATCCACCCGTCGTTCATTACCCGCAGCAACGAATCAGACACGAATTTGCCCAAGTGGCTTGCGAGGAAGCCCGCCTTCCGGAACGGTTGGTTATTGAGACACGACACAGCGTGATTTCAACCCTGTAACAGTAAGGGAGTGCCGGGTGGCCAATCCGCGCCTCGACAACACACCTGACAACGGAGACCACGAGTCTTCGAGCGCCCCCGACAACGCGACCCCCGCCGGCCCGGGCAAGGACGACTGGCGGAGCAGCTACCGCGACGTCATGGCGATCGGCGAGTTCCGCGCCGTCTGGCTCGCCCACGCACTCTCGATGATCGGCAGCAACCTGCTGAACATCGCGACCAGCATCCTCGTCTTCCAGGTGACGGGCTCCGCGCTCGCCGCCGGCGTCACCCTGGCCCTCACCTTCCTGCCGCCGATCATCAGCCCCCTGATCGCGGGGCTCGCCGACCTCTTCCCGAGGCGCAGGGTGATGGTCATCTGCGACCTCGCCCGCGCCGCGGTCATCGTCCTCATCGGCATCCCCGGCATGCCGATCTGGGCGATCTGGCTCCTGCTGTTCTGCTCGGTGCTGCCGTCGATCCCCTTCGCGGCGGCACGCGCGGCCATGATGGCGGAGATCATCCAGGGCGAGCGCTACGTCGCGAGCACCGCGATCATCCAGCTGACCTCGCAGATCGGCATGCTCGCCGGGCTCGTCGCCGGCGGTGTGATCGTGGCGCACGTCGGGCCCAACATCACCGTGATGTCGACCGGGATCCTCTTCGTCCTGTCCGCGACGGTCGTGCTGATCGGCGTGAAGGCCCGCCCGGCGCCCCGGGGCGAGAAGGAGGAGCGGCCCGGGTTCGCGGCCATGACGCGCGACGGGGCCAAGCTCGTCTTCGGCGACCCGCGGCTGCGCACACTGGCGCTGCTCGCGTGGCTCGCCGGCCTCTACATGATCCCCTACGGGCTGGCCAACCCCATGGCCGCCGAGATCGGGGCGGGGGCCGCCGCCGCGGGGTTCATCATGGCGGGCTCGTCGATCGGCGCGTTCCTCGGCGGGTTCGTCCTCACCCGCCTGGTCCCGCCGCCGACCCGGATGCGCCTGCTCGGCCCCCTGGCCGTCCTCACGTCGGTACCGCTGCTGCTCTGGCTGTTCGACCCGCCGCTGTGGCTGATGGTGACCGCACTGGCCCTGTGCGGCGTCGCGGGGTCCTACCAGTTCGTGGCCAACGCGGCGTTCGTGCTGTGCGTGCCCAAGGAGGGCCGGGGACTGGCCTTCGGGCTGGTCGCGTCCGGGCTCCAGGCCGCGCAGGGCGTCGGCATCCTGATCGCCGGGTTCTTCGCCGAGTTCTTCGGCACCGGCGTCGTCATCGTCTCGGCCGGTGTGCTCGGGGTGGGCTTCGCCGTGCTCCTGGCGATCCCCTGGTCACGGCTCTCGGGGGAGACCATCGCGCGGATGGACGCCACCGAGCGGCCCTAGGGCGTCCTCCGGCGGGTGCCGCCCGTCTCTCTCGGCGGGGCGGGCGTCGGCCGGACGCGCCCTAGCGCTCGCCGCAGCTCTCCACGGAGGGTTCGCGGGCCTCCTCGGCCTCGCGTTCCTCCCGTGGGGTGCGGAGCTCACGTCGTTCCCAGCCCGGGTGTGCCCTGAGGGTCCACATCAGTTCTCGCTCGGCTTTCCTTGGAAGTTGCGGATGATCTGCTCCAGCATGGAGCGCTGCTCGTTCGCGGCCGGCATGACCAGCCAGGCCAGGATGTACACGAAGACACCGCTGAACCCGAAGAAGGTCAGTACCACGAGGACCAGCCGGACGAGGTTGGAGTCGACCTTGAGGAACTCGGCGATACCGCCGCAGACGCCGGCGAGGTAACGGTCGGTCCCGCTGCGCCGGAACCGCTTGCTCTGGTAGTTCTCGTTCATGTATCCACCATGCCCGCTCCCCACGACGATTCCCATCGGGGACAGCCCTGGCCCTCCCCTGACATCCCCCCGACCCCCTTGGAGGGGCGGCCGGGGGTGTCCGGACACCCCCGTGAAGGGTTCGACGGGACGGAGTCCCACGGCGTTCCTGAGGCGTGGGGCACATTCGGCCCGAACGGGGCCGGGCCGACCCGTACGGCGGCCCCCGAGTGCGGCGCGGCCGCCCCGGGGAGAGACCGGGCGTTCCCCGGAGGTCAGTCCCTGCCGGTGGGCAGCTCCTCGGCGGTTCCCTCCGCCCGGCCGGACGTGCCGGGATCCCCGGCGCCCGTGTCCCCGCCGTCCCCGGCCCCGGCGTCCGGCCGGGGCCCGACGGACTCCGCGGGGTCGTGACCGGGAAGGCTGGTGCCCAGGGGCTTCTCCGAGATGAACCAGGAGAGCACGAAGCCGGCCAGGGCCACGGGCACCGCGTAGAGGAAGATCGGCGGCAGCGCCCCCGCGAAGGCGTCGACGATGAACTCGCGCTGCGGCGCCGGAAGGCCCCGGAGCAGCTGGGGGGTCATGGAGCTGATCCCGGCCTCCCCGCCCGCGAACTCCACGCCGCCACCGGGCGCGCCCTCCATCCGCCGGTCGAGGCGGGACACGAAGACCGAGCCGAACACGGCGATGCCGAAGGACGCGCCGATCTGGCGGAAGTAGTTGTTCGCCGACGTCGCGGCCCCCAGGTCGCGGCGGGGGGCGGTGTTCTGGACGATCAGCACGAGGTTCTGCATCACCATGCCCACGCCCAACCCCAGGACCAGCATCGCCGTCCCGTTGAAGGCGTAGGGGGTGTCGGCGGTCATGCGGGACAGCAGGACCAGGCCCACCGTGATCAGGGCGGTGCCGATGACCGGCCAGTGCCTGTAGCGGCCTGTCCTGGAGATGAGTCGTCCGGTGGTGATGGTGCTCGTGAGCATCCCGGCCACCATCGGGAGCATGAGCAGGCCGGACTCGGTGGCCGACGCCCCGCCGACCATCTGGAGGAACGTGGGCATGTAGGCGACCGTCGAGAACATGGCGATGCCGACGGTGATCCCCACCAGTGCCGTCAGGACGAAGTCCCGGTCCCGGAAGAGGCGCAGCGGGATGACGGGGTCGGCCGCGCGCCGTTCCACGAGGACGAACAGCAGGCCCGCGACGAGGGCGCCCGCGCCCAGGCCGATGATCTGCGGGCTGAGCCAGGCGTAGGCGTGCCCGGCCCAGCTCGTCGCCAGCACCAGGCAGACGCTCGTGGCCGCGAGCAGTGCCGTGCCCGCGTAATCCAGGCGGGGCCGGGGGCCGGCCGGCCGGGGCAGGTGGACCACCGCCAGCGCCGTGACCAGCGCCACCGCCCCGAGCGGCAGGTTGATGTAGAAGATCCAGCGCCAGTCGAGCTGGTCGGTGAAGAACCCGCCGAGCAGCGGTCCCGCGATGGCGGAGACGCCGAACACCGCGCCCATGACCCCCATGTACTTGCCGCGCTCGCGGGGCGGGACCACGTCGGCGATGATCGCCTGGGCACTGATGATCAGCCCGCCCCCGCCGATGCCCTGCACGGCGCGGAAGACGATGAGCTGGGTCATGTCCTGGGCCAGGCCGGACAGGACGGACCCCAGCAGGAACACCGCGATCGCGAAGACGTACACGTGGCGGCGGCCGAAGACGTCCCCGGCCTTGCCGTAGACGGGCATGCCGACCGTGGCCGCGAGCATGTAGGCGGTGACGACCCAGGAGAGGTGTTCCAGGCCGTCGAGCTCTCCGACGATCGTGGGCAGGGCGGTGGCGACGATGGTCTGGTCGAGCGAGCCCAGCAGCATCGTCAGGATGATCGTCAGGAGGATCCAGCGCAGCCGGGTGGGTCCGGGGGTGGCCATAGAGGGTTCCGTTCGCCTTCGGGAGACCTGGGAGGGACGGCTCGCCCCGGAGCTCAGTCCTCGCGCGACGGGGGCGCGAAGGCCTCTCCGAGGTGGCGGAGCGCCTCGCGGATCTTGGCGCGGACGTCCGCGGGCTCCTCGCTCTCCGAGTAGTGGAGGCGCTTCATGGTGTGGCGCATCACCGCCATGCCGGCCGCCGCGAGGAGCTGCGGCCGGTCGTCGTCGGGGCCGGCGCCGGTGCGCTCGGCGATGGCCCCGGCCAGTTCCACCTCCACGTTGTGGAAGCGGGCGAGCAGCCCGCGCACGAGCTGCGGTTCGCGTTCGGTGAGCTTCTTGCGCAGGAGCATGTCCGCGCGCTGGGTGGCGAGGTCCTCGGTGCTGACCAGGAACGTGATCAGGACGGTGATGAGGTCCTCGACGAAGTCCCCCGTGGGACCGCCGTCGACGAACGCCTGCCGCACCTGCTCGTCGGGGGTCGCGGGGACGTCGCCGAGGAGGGCCTCCTCCTTGGTGGCGAAGTAGTTGAAGAAGGTGCGCGTCGAGACGTCGGCCTCCAGGGCGATCTCCTCGACCGTCACGTTCTCCAGCCCGCGTTCCAGGGTGAGGCGTATCCCCGCCTCCTGGAGTGCGCGGCGGGTCGCCTGCTTCTTCCGTTCCCGAAGTCCCATGGTGGTCCTCCCCGTACACGGCCAATCCTTGCGGACCGTGCAATATTCCTCAACGAGTGTGCTCCTGGGCGGCGCGGACGCCGCACGCGTCGGGGAGCGCGCGACCCCGCCGGAGCGGGGCCGCGCCCGTGTCCTGCCGACCGCCCTACCGGCCCACGAAGCGTTCGGGCCGGACGTAGACAATGACACGTTTCTCGGAGGGGTCGCCCCAGGGGTACGGGGTGCCCATGTACTTCTGGGACATCTCGTCGATGAAGGCCTTGTCCGTGTCCTCCTCGATCCGCTCCACCTCGCCGCGGACCTCCACGTACATGTAGGGGTCGTCGGGGTCGGTGGCCGACACCGCGATCCGCCCGTCGCGCCGGAGGTTGTGCAGCTTCTGCCGGGTGGTGGTCTGGCTGAACCTCAGGAACTCGCCGTCCCAGTCGATCCACACCGGGCTCGACTGGGGCTGCCCCTCGGGGCCGAGTGTGGCCACGTGCCCGAACGCGGGCTTGCGCAGAACCGCCTGCTGCTTCTCAGAGAACGCCATGCCGCTCCTTGGTCGTCGATGCTCGGCAGGTCTTCCGACTGTCCGAGTACACCAACAGTGCCCGTCCCGCGCGCGGCGACGCGCCCGGGACGGCGGGTCCGCGCCCCGCCGGAGGGCGTCACCGCCGGCCACGGCGACGTCGGCCAGAATGTCCGGGGCCGCGCCCGACCCGGATCGGACGACCGGCTCGCCGTCCTCCACGGCGACGCCGGTCCGCTCAGGCGTCGGCCGTCTCCAGAGGCACCGCGGCCAGGACACGGAACCCGCCGTCCGCGGTCGGTCCGGCGTCCAGCTCCCCGCCCAGCGCGTCCGCCCGGGCCCGCATGCCGACCACGCCGAGCCCGGTCCCCGCCCCCGCCGCGCCGGGCCGCGTACCGGGTCCGTTGACCACCTCCAGCAGCAGCCGCCCGGTGTCGCGGTCGGCGGCGACGGTGAGCCGGACCGGCGCCCCGGGCGCGTGCCTGCGGGCGTTGGCCAGGGATTCCTGCACGACGCGGTAGACCGCCGCCTGCACCGGCCCCGGCAACTCCTCCGGCCCCGCGTCGACGCGCGCCTCGGCCGTTCCCCCCGCCGCCCGGTGGCCGTCCAGCAGGGTGTCCAGCTCCCCGAGCCCGGGCAGCGGGCACAGCGGGACCGCGTCCGCCGGGTCACGCAGCATCCGCAGCATCTCCCGCAGTTCACCTCCGCTCCGGCGACCCGCCGCGGCCAGTCCGTCGACCTGGGCGCGCGCCCATGCGGGGAGTTCACCGCCGCGGGCGCGCAGGGTCTCCGCGTGCACCACCAGCAGGGTCAGAGAGTGCGCGGCCACGTCGTGCATCTCACGGGCGATCCGCGCCCGCTCCCGCAGCGCGGCCTGCTCCTCCCGCAGCCGCCTCGCGCGCGTCGCCTCCGCCGCCCGCTCCCCGGCGGCGGCCAGCAGCTCGCGACGGGTGCGCGCGGCGAAGCCCGTCGCCCACGCCAGCGGCATCAAGGCCAGCACGGAGAGGACGTCGAAGCCGCCGGCGCCGACCGCCAGCCGGTCCACCGACAGGCCGGCCAGGACCATCACGCTCCCGGCGCCCACCGCCAGCACCGTGCGCCTCCAACCGGCGCAGCGGCTGCCCAGGCCGTGGAGCAGCACCGCGAGCGGCAGGAGGACCAGCGGGGTCAGCTCGACGCCCTCGAGCGAACTCCCCACCAGCGCCGCCACCAGCGTGCCGAGGGCGGCGACGAAGGCGGTGGCCGGCAGCCGCCGCCCCGCCACCACAGAGGCCCGGCCACCGCCCCGCAAACGGCGAACCAGGCCCACGCCGCGTCCGTCGTGTCCGTGTACACCTGCGACACCAGCGGCGGCGCCAGCGCCAGCACCACGAGACCGGCGTCGGCGCCCCACGTCGGCCGGCGACCGAGTATGTGCTTCATCCCGCGACTGTAGAACGCGGCACGGCCGGATCCCGTGACCCCTCGCAAGGGCTTCCGTCCCGGTGTCGTCCCCGGGTACGGGCCACCGGGGGCGGGGACCGGGCCGCGCACCGGCGGCGGGCCCGGGGCGGCCCCGCCCGGAGACCGTGTCCGGTCCCGGCCGAACCGCGGACAGGACCTGTCCGACGGGTCGGGGGACCACTAGGCTCCGGCCATGGACCGAGGAACCGGCACCCCCGAGACCCCCGCCCTGCCCGGTGTTCCGGGCAGGGCGAACGACTACGACGGCTTCGCCGAGGCGTACGCGGCGGAGAACGAGAACAGCCTCCAGAACGCCTACTACGAGCGGCCCGCGATGGTGGCCCTCGCCGGAGACGTGGCCGGCCGACGGATCCTGGACGCCGGCTGCGGCGCGGGCCCCCTGTCGGCCGCCCTGCGCGACCGCGGCGCCGTCGTCACCGGCGTCGACGCCAGCGCCGGGATGCTGGCGCTGGCCAGGCGGCGACTCGGGGACGGCGTGGACCTGCGCGTGGCGGACCTGGGCGACCCCCTGCCGTTCGACGACGGCGCGTTCGACGACGTGGTCGCGTCGCTGGTGCTGCACTACCTGGAGGACTGGGGGCCGACGCTGGCCGAGATGCGGCGCGTGCTCAGGCCGGGCGGCCGGCTGATCGCCTCGGTGCAGCACCCGTTCGTGGACTACGCGATCCAGGACCCCCGGCCCGACTATTCCGCGACCACCAGCTATTCCGACGAGCTCTCGTTCAGCGGGCGGACCGTCACGCTGAAGTTCTGGCGCCGACCGCTGCACGCGATGACCGACGCCTTCACCGCCGCCGGCTTCCGCCTCTCCGTCATCAGCGAGCCGCAGCCCGACCCGGCCGCCCGTGAGCTGTTCCCCGACGACTTCCACGCCCTGTCCACGCAGATCGGCTTCCTGTTCTTCGTCGTCGAGGCGCCGCCGTCGCCCTGAGACCGGTCGGCGACCGCCCCCGGGTGAGTTCCCGCCCGGGGTGGCAACAGGCCCAGCTCTCGCAGAATCACCTGGTCGGGATCAGGCGGTGGCCGTCGTGGCTGCGGACGTGGGGGGTGTTCGGGTCCAGGGCGTCGAGGAGGCGGATCGCGTAGACCTCTCCCATGCGCTCGGCCACCTCGCCCGGGGTGAGCCAGACGACATCGGTCGACTCCGGGGACGGGCGCTCGGCGCCGCCGGAGGGCTTGCAGCGGAAGACGAGGGCGACGACTCCCCGGGCGGTGTTCTTGTAGACGCCGGTGAGCCGGTCCACCTCGACGTGGATGCCGGTCTCCTCCCAGACCTCCCGGCACACACCGTCCTCCGGGGTCTCGGCGAGTTCCAGGACCCCTCCGGGGAGTTCCCAGCGTCCGTTGTCGGCGCGGCGGATCACGAGGAACCGGCCGTTCTCGTCGAGGACGGCTCCGGCGACGGACACCGAGTGCAGCGGCGTTGACGGCCTGTCTCCGGTGCTGTTACTCATATACAGGAGCATAGGAGGCAGAGAAGGACCATGGCGAGCACTGTAGGAGCGCGGTCCGGTAAGCCCCGGTATCTCCAGATCGCGGACGACATCGAAGAGCAGATCGCGACCGGCCGACTGGCACCCTCCACCGAGATCCCGAGTGAAACGGCGCTGGTGGAACGCTACGGCGTCTCGTCGGGCACGGTTCGCAAGGCCATCGCCCAGTTGCGGACCGTCGGGTTGGTGGAGACCTTCCAGGGCAAGGGCTCGTTCGTGAAGTCGCGCCCGCCGGTCACCCGCAAGTCCTCCGACCGGTTCCGGCGCTCCCACCGCCGCGCCGGCAAGGCCGCCTACATCGCCGAGACCGAGCAGGCCGGGGTCGAGCCCACCGTGCAGGTGCTGTCCATCGGCCCGGTGTCCGTTCCCGCCGAGATCGCCGAGCGTTTGAGCGTGGACGAGGGGGAGAAGGTCCTGGCCCGTCGCAGGCTGTACTTCAGCGACGGCACGCCCACCGAGGAGGCCACGTCGTACCTGCCGTGGGATGTGGCTCGGGACATTCCCGAGTTGTTCGAGGAGAACCCCGGCGGTGGCGGGATCTACGCACGGCTCGAAGAGCACGGCCACGAGTTCGCCGAGTACACCGAGACGGTGCGGGCGCGACTGTCCACCAAGCAGGAGGCGAGCGCGCTGGGTCTGAGCCCGGGATCCCCGGTCTTCCACCTGACGCGCAACGCCGTGACCACCGCCGGCCGGGTGGTGGAGGTGTGCGACACGATCATGGCGGCGGACCAGTTCGTGCTCGACTACCGCATCCCGGCAGTGGACTGAGGGTTTCCGCGTTCTTCACCCACAGGGTTGACTCATGTACATGGGTGAGGCAACCTGATCACAGTACTCATATATATGAGTGTATGAGCCAGTCATATATATAGGTGATGGCTCTTCGTCCCCACGTCCCCCTGGAGCGTGTTCCGTGAACGCTGTTGCCGTCCCGCTGCCGGAACCGATCGTCACGGGCGAAGACGTCCCCAGGCCGGCGCCGGAGGGCGACAGAGGCGGTACGGCAACGCGTGCCCCACACGGGTCGAGTGAGTTCGGTCCGTTGCTGCCGCCGCCCCGAGCCGATGACCCGGTGGGGCACGGTTATACGGCCTTCCAGGTGGTGCGGTTGGCGGTGTGGGCGGCGCGGGAGTGCCGGTGGGTGGACGCCATGGATCCGGTGCACCGCGCGGAGACCGCGTGGGAGGCCATCACCAAACACCTCCAGCTCGCCCCCGAGCGGCCCCAGGAGACGGAGCTGATCGCCGTCGGATGGAAGGCGATGAAGACCCGGTCCCCGCCTTCCCTGCCGCCGGGAGGCCAGGCGTGTTCCGGGGCCGGGCCGCCCGCACCCCCGGGCCGGACCCGCGCGGACAGGGGCCGCCCGCCTGGGGCGGGAGGCTCACCGGCCCGAGCGGGCGGAGAGCCGCGGCGAGAGCATGCGGCCGACCGCGCGCAGCAGGGAGCGGAACTCGGCCCCGTTCGGGCGCACGCCCAGCCCGGCGTACATCAGCGCGTTCCCGTACTCGGCCATGAGGACGATCCGGCCGTCCTCGACATCGAACCGCGTCACATAGGTGTTGCGGTAGGGCTGTCCCGTGCGCGCCACGACCATGTCGCCGACGCCGTGGAAGAAGAGCTCGCTGCCGCCGGGCGAGACGACCCACCTGTGGTCGCGCCAGCGCAGCGGGGAGAACTTGTCGAACAAGGCGCCCGTGTACGCGAGAACCTCGCTCCTGCCCTTGACGTCGGCGACGCAGACGCCCCGCTTGCGGCCCGCGACGATGTCGGCGACACCCTGGGGGGTCGTGGCGCCCCCGGCGTGCATGAACAGCTGCCGTGCCTCGCCTGCCAGGGTCCGGGCCACGGCGTCGATGTCCTTGGCCTCGACGGCGCGGATGAACTCCTGGGCCACGGCGAGCCCGGTGTGGGTGGCGGGAGTCGTCTTCTGGTCGTCCATGAGGTTTCCGATCGTCGTGCGGGTGTGCGGGTGTGCGGGGGGTGTGCGCGGAGATCCGGTTCAGGCGTCCCAGGACAGCAGGGGCTCACCGAACGTCGTGGGGATTCCGAAGGAGGCGAAGCGGGGCGTCCACCACCGCGTGAACTCGGACTCGTAGGCCAGGAGCCGTTCGGAGAAGGCGGCCAGGTCGACGCCTTCGTCGAACTCGAGGTAGACGATGAACTCCGCGCCGCCGTCCTCCCTCGGCTGGAGCCACATCCGCTCCCGGTGGTAGCCGACCTCTCGGGCCCGGTTGTCCAGGCCGGGCAGGTAGTCCCTGTTCAGGTCGGCGAGAAGGTCTCGGAACTCCTGGACGCGACTCCGGGGGATCGTGAAGGTCCACGCTGTACTGGTCATGCCCTCTCCTCGGCCCCGGGAGGTCCGCCGCATGCGCGGGGCGTTCCTGGTGAACCCGGTTCGTTTTCGATGATCCGGGAGGACGGGCGGGGCAGGAAGGCCGAGCCGAGGGTGGTATCGGCAGGACCAGGCTCGCCCGCCGACACGGGGCGGGGACAATAGGGGGCATGCCGAGCAGCGATCGAACCGAGTTCGGGGCGTACCTGAGGCGCCGCAGGGCCGCGATGAGCCCCGCGGACCCGCGGGGCGGCGTGCGGACCTCCCGCCGGCGGGTTCCGGGGCTCCGCCGCCAGGAGGTCTCCGACCTGGCGGGGATCTCGGTGGAGTACTACACACGCCTGGAGCAGGGCAGGGCGCCCCGCCCCTCGCGCGAGATCCTCGCCTCGCTGGCACAGGCGTTCGGTCTCTCGGACGCCGAACGCGCCCACCTCTTCCGGCTGGGCGGTGAGCCCCCGCCCGAGCCGGCCTCCCCCGCCTCGGTCATCCGCCCCGGGCTGCTGCGCCTGCTGCGGGGCCTGGACGAGACGATGCCGGTCACCGTGCACGACGGGCGCCTGGACCTGCTGGCCCGCAACAAGGTCGCGCAGGAGCTGCTCGGGACCTCGTTCGGCGACGGCCCGTTCGAGCGCAACATCGCCTACCAGGCCTTCACGACCGACACCCTGGCTCGCCTGCTCGGAGACGAGGGCTCGGAGCGCTTCCTGCGGGCCGCGGCCGCCGAGTTCCGGATCGCTCTGAGCCGGTACCCCGACGACGCCTACCTGCGGTCCCTGCTCGCCGAGCTCACCGCGACCAGCCAGAGCTTCCGCGACCACTGGGAGGAGGGGGAGGTCGGCGCTTCCAGGTCGGCGGTCAAGCGGATGCGCCACCCGACCCAGGGGTGGGCCCGCTTCGACATCGAGGTGCTGCACGACCCCGAGCGGGACCACTGGATCATGCTCTACACGCCGCAGGAGGACGAGTAGCCCTGCGCACCGGACAGCAGGCCCGGCCACGGGACGGAGCAGGAGGGGGAACGGGCACGCGCGCGAGGCAGGCGCGGCGGGGACACAGGAGCGGGCTCCCCAGGCCCCAGGGAACGACGAAGGGCGTTCCTTGCAGAAAAGGAACGCCCAGGTGGGGAGGGGTAGGCCCCCAGGGGCTCGAACCCTGAACCCACGGATTAAAAGTCCGCTCCGGCCGGGCCGATACGCCCCGCTATACACCGACAACTCCCCCACCATCCCGAAACACCGACTCCGCCTAAGACCGCCCGGCACCACCGGAGACCACCCCGTCCTCCAACAACGGAGCAACCACCGAGCAACCGCCCCACCTCCCGAGCCACGGATCAAATCCGTGGGCCCGGTTAGGTGTCCCAGAAACCAACAGCCTGACTCCATCAAGAGCGGTACACACCACACCCGGCACGAGACAGCTGATCAAGCCGCGCTGCCTGTGGAAAACATCGGGCGGGGTCGAGATCGCCACCGCCGATTGGGAGACTTGTGCAACCACATCCGGCTCCACGGTGAGATCAGCCACGTCCCACCGGTGGAGTACCAGGCCGCCTATTACGTCCGAAACATCCGAGAACCGCAGTTCACAGCACAGATAGAGAGTCCCAATAACCCGGGGGATTCACACTGACCACCGGCCTGAGAGACCTCCTCCCCGGGGGCTTGGTGAGGCCCAGCAGTGGCAGAATCTCAGGAGGTGGTCAACAAGTTGTTCCTGGTCGAAGAGTAAATCAAGGCGCTGCGACCTGCCCTGTTGCGTGACTCGGTACTATTTGACCTTCGGAAAGTCGTTGCGCAGCCGTGCCTGGTCACAGCGCTCTGTGGCCCTGATTAGGGCTGCGGTCCGATCTCACACCTGGTCCAGTATCCGGTCTGCCAGGCACTCTTCGTGTCGGTGGTTGGGCGGGCTCTGGCGCGGCATCAGCCCCAGTCATACGGAGGAGCACGTGGTCAGGAAGTCATCTGGGTACGGCGTACCGCTCAAGCGATCGGAGTACGTGCACCTCGAACCGCATCACGACCACGTCGCGACCGAGGACGATTTTCAGGGATGGGCGGCAGCGAAGGTCACTGCGGGCAAACTACTCGCCGTGGACCTGTTCACCGGTGCCGGCGGCCTGAGCTACGGCATCAAGGAGGCCGGCTGGACCATCGCCGCTGGCATCGACTTCGATGACCGGGCCGTCGAGACGCACGCGCACAACTTTTCCGGCCTGAGTCTCATGCGGGACCTAGGTGACCCCAAGATCCGTGACGAGCTCGTGGCGCTGCTCGGTCAGGTCGAGATCGACTTGGTCGCAGGAGGCCCGCCCTGTCAGCCGTTCTCTCTCGCCGGACGCAACAAAATCCGCGACTTGGTGCGTAGGCACGGGCGCAACCCGGAGGACGCGCGCAAGGAGCTGTGGCAGGCCTACCTCGATATCGTCGAGCAACTCAACCCTCGTGCCGTCCTGATGGAGAACGTCCCCGACATGGGGCTGCAGGACGACTTTGCCGTTATTCGCATTATCGAGGAGAGGCTCGAACGGCGGGGTTATGCGGTCGAGACCCGAATCGTGCCCGCCTGGCAGCACGGCGTGCCCCAACAGCGTAAGCGTCTGATCCTCCTTGCCCGTCGGGACGTCGAGGCGTTCCCGTGGCCCGAGAAGCAGCCGCGAGTGACCCTCAATGAGGCGATCGGGGACTTGCCCAGAATCACCGTCGTTCCTCTGTCCGGCTGGGAGGGCCGCACCGACCGCCCCAAGAATGTCCCGTCTTTCGAGCTGCACCGGGACATGGAGCACCTGCCCATGCAGTACGTCGCGAAGCGACGCCCTTTCACATGGGTCACGGCTCCGCGCGGAGATGTTGGCGCAACCGTCATGCCCTACAAAGACCAGGGAGAAGACGCTCCCGACTTCGTAAGGTTGATGCGTCAAGACGTTCCTGATGCCGACAGGGGTTTCGTGCACGACCACTACTCACGGCGTGTTCGAGAGGACGACTTCAACGTCTTCGAAAAACTGACCACGGACCTGACCTACGCGGATCTGGACGGCACAGTCGAACTCCGATACGACACTTCGAAGTTCAAAGACAAGTACCATCGGCTGCGCGGCGATGACCTTTCACGCACCATCACCGCGCACTTAGCCAAGGACGGGTACTGGTACATCCACCCGGCCGAGCACCGCACCCTCACTGTTCGTGAGGCAGCTCGGGTGCAGTCTTTTCCCGACTCATTCCGTTTTGCAGGCACCCGGTCGGACGCCTTCCGGCAGATCGGTAACGCTGTCCCTCCCCTCCTAGGAAAGGCAGCGGCCACAGCGCTGCTTCCCTTGGACAACTGCCAGCCCATCGACGGTGCGACCACGGAGGCCGGGCGCCTCAGGGAAGGACTGAATGCCTGGGCCCGTCAGCAGCGGGAAGGCGACATGTGGTTCTACTTCCCCGGTAAGAAGATGGGACCAATCCAGGCGGCCGTAATGTCGATACTGGCCGGCAGTAAGCTGTCCCACGAGCAGCTGGTTTCGATGCTGGCCGTGTTGGACGGCGTCAGCACCCTCTCAAACGAGTCCCTCGAAGAGCTGCTGGCTCTGGCTCCCACCGCCTCGGCCCGGAAGAAGCTCGAGCGGCTCCGCAGGGGTGTGGCCCAAACTGCTCTGTGGGCGGCTTCCCAGAGGGAGAAGGACACTCCGGAGGAGATCCAGCGGGTCGCCGTCGGCATCTCGCTGCAGCCGACCGAGATCAAGATGTACACGATCCTGCGCAATGGACCCGACCTTCTGCTCAGTTCTGCCCCCTCCCAACGGGTCGCAGCTCGTGTGGCCGGGACACAATCTCACCTGTTCAACAAGGGCACAGAGGGACGCGTGGATCTGTCGCGCCTGATCGGGGCCGACGACAACGCTTCTTTGCGCATGGCAGCCGTGCACCGCATTGGGCAACAGCTGTGCGAGACCAACCAGGTGGACTGTAACAACTGCCCTCTGCAGAAGTTCTGCGTCACCGCCAAGGACCCTGCCGAGATCCAAAAGATCGAGGATTTGCGGGCCGAGCAGATGAAGAGCAAGTCCACGGGGTCGAAGCGTGCATGGGCTGCTCGCACCGCACGCCAGCAGGAGGGAATCGACCTGTTCTCCGTGTTCTCCCCTGAAGGCTGAGCGGCTGGGGTGAGGGGTCTTCCGACGCCACTTGGCGTCGGAAGACCCCTCACCCCAGCCTGATGTGTTCCTACTCCGGTTCAGGATCGAATCCTGCTTGCAGAGCCTTGTCGTAGGCTTCCAAAGCTCGCAACGCGCGCGTATCCGAGACGGCCTCACCACGCTCCAGCAGGTTCACCACGGTGTCCAGCGCCGCAAGTTCGACGGGTTCGAGGCGGTCGGTCTCCTGGCCCCACTCATACGCAGACTGCCAGTCATCGGCGGCAACCTCTTGGAAACGCTGGCCCAAGTCTTCGCTGGCCTGCGCCTCGTCTCGCTCGAGCTTGAGCATGGTGGGGCGCAGCTCGCCCTCGAGGGCAGTCGGTATTTTCCAGTTGATCTCCTGTACCTTGGTCCAGCACTCGGGCCTCTTGGCCCACTCGATCGGGTGACTGCCTCCGTTGAGAATGACCTTCATGACGGGGGCGCACAAGCTTTTGATGGCCTCCACCAAGGCAGGACTGACCTTGGGATCCTTCTCCCCGTAGTTCGCCTGCTCGCGCCAGATACGGTCGAGGTCGATTCGGTGGCTGGTTGCGTGGCAGAGCATTGCCGTTGTGTACGCGGTCACCGCAGACTTGTTGGAGCCCGCCCCCTGTGCTCGAGCGACCGAGTCGACGGCGGTGAATAGCATCTTCAGGGCGATCGTCCGCTGTACGTAGGTGGCATCGATCAGCGGCGGATACTCAGTCACATGCGCTTGGAAGTCCACGAAGTTCTTCTGGGCTCCCAGAGCAACCTTGTAGGGCTTGCCCATCCAGCAGTTGACGTACTTGGCCAGCTCCGCCTTGTCGAACTTCTGGGCAGGCGGGTTCTCAGCCTTGAACTTCCGTCTGGTCGCGGTCGTCGTGTTCTTGTTGAGTTCGACCTCATAGGCTCCCCTGGTCCGCACGTAAAACCATCGAGTGTCCAAGAGAGAGTTGCGCACAGGCGGAGCCCATATGTTCCGAGAGACGGCCTCGAACTTGACGTGGAACTTGTCATTGGAGGAGAAGTCCACCTGGGAGATGCGGTTCTGCGTGTTGGAGTACTCGGAGATCTTGCGCACTACCTCGCCGCGCTTGTCCGGGGGTACCAGAGTCAGCTTCATCTGCACATCCACCCCTTCCAACGTGTTCTTTTCTTTGCTGAAGACGTGGTGGAGGGTCGCGGTCGTCTGCCCGCCATTAACAATCTGCAGGTCGGTCAGGCTCGTGATGGCTATCTCGCGGCCCGACTCGTCGCACTCGAACTCCGCGTCCGAGGCGGTTGCGGTGATGCCGTTGTTGTAGGCCAGGAACCAGGCCGGGTGCCTGATCGCAGTGTCGCGGATCCCCTTGTTCACCTTGCCACGTGCCTGCAGGAAGGCTCGCACGTTCAGCTGCAAAAGGCGGGTGCGGTATTCGTCGTACAGCTCGGCGAGCACTCGGCCAGGGATGACAGCCAGGTAGACCGAGTGGTCATCGTCGTTGGCCTGCGCTGGCAGGCATCGCAGGGGTGGGTCGAGCTTGACCTCGATCTGCTCGCTGGCAATTCCGGCCTTCTCCATCTTATAGATGCGCGGCAGGTCGTACAGGTGGTACTCGACCGGGACGCCGTTGAAGTCACCCGGCTCTGGCATCGAGGAGGTACCACTGCTGCTCGAGGTCACGAAGAAGACCCTGATGCGTGTCAAGGCCGAGTTCTCCAGCGCGGCGAGTACCACCTCGCACATGCGGTAGATTCCCGTCTTGGGATCGCTGGCAGCCTTGATCTTCTCTGCTTTCTTCAGGAAGGCGATCGCACGCCGGAAGTACCTGTCGAGAAGGCCCTTGTTCAGGCGGGGACGGTCGTACGAGAACGCGCTCGTGTACAGCTCTAGGACGAGACCGTCATCGGTGTATCCGTACCCGTGCAGCAGAGTCCCGGGCTTCTCGAGGTATTCGACCTTGGGGTTGTTGACAAATCCGCCCTCGTGTAGCAAGTCGAGGATCCGCTGTGCGAAAACGTCACGCTGCGACTCCCCGTTGTCAGAAGCAGTCTCGAAGACCTCGCCGGTCAGCTGTGCGGCGTAGTTCTCGAAATCTTCTTTACTGCTCACTTCCGCTCCTCAGTGCACTGTGGAACTCGTCCACATCACACGCATACTCTGCCAAGACCCGGGTGTCAATCTTGTAGGTGCACCCGCTGATTCCGGCGGGGACATTCTCAACGGTCAGACACGGAAACCCATCGCTGACCTCCCACACGTCAGAACCGGTCACCGTGTAGCGCGGCTCATCGTACTTTTCAGCGTGAAATCCCAGGTAGCCGGTCTTCGCCAGACGCTGCTCGAAGTCGGCCTGGATCACGACGGGAAGCTGGTCGCGCACCTCCTCCACTATCGCTCTCAGGCTCGCCCCCACCCCTCCTTGACGTTCATCGACGACCACGGAGCTCAGGAAGAGGTGGCCCGCTCCCGCACGGTCGAGCTGCTTCTCGCTGCTGATCGTGAGGATGATCGGGTTGCGGTTGGTTGTGCACTTCGTCTCGACAGCACACCCGGGGAGCTGGAAGTCCTGGTTCGTGCCGTCCGGCCCGGTCCAGGCTTCT
The DNA here is from genome assembly GCF_042660575.1 of Nocardiopsis tropica. Taxonomy (NCBI): domain Bacteria; kingdom Bacillati; phylum Actinomycetota; class Actinomycetes; order Streptosporangiales; family Nocardiopsidaceae; genus Nocardiopsis; species Nocardiopsis tropica. The sequence goes on along the minus strand of NZ_JBHSUF010000008.1, from coordinate 238,591 downwards.
ACAGCGTCCGCTGCCCCTACTGCAGGGAGCAGGTGGTGGCGCAGCGTGTAGAGCTCGCCGAAAAGGCCACGTCTTGCCTCCCCGCCCAAGCCGCTCCGGCCTACCTCCTTCAGCATCTTGCGCCAGAGGGCGTATTGGTCGAGCACGTCGTCCACGATCTTCGCAGTAGTGCTCCGTGAGGCGCGCTGAGCCAGGTCTGACGCCAACGCGGTGAAAGGTTCGGCGAGGTCTAGACTGTTCAGGACCACGTGCAGGGTCGATGCCGAGATCACGTCCAGCTTGATGCCGGCGACATCATCAAGGGCGCGCAGGCGCTTGGCCACCTTGAGGAAGGCCGGGCGAGGAGCCCTGATCGTGAGCCGACGCCGACCATCGAGACGCGAGACACCGATCCAAATGTTCTGCTCGCTGTCGGGGTACAGGCGGCGAGCGAGCCACCCTCCCGCACCACCCGTTCCGCCTTCCTGATCGAGTTCCCGCCACAATGCTTCGGTGATGGTCACGCCTCGATCTCCGCCTCGTCGCTCGGCTCTTCGAACCACTTGTTGTTGACCGTGTAGTTGACACCGACCGCACCGGCAGATGTCGGGAATGCCACGGCAAAGCCGACGAGGTAGGGGTTCATCTCCGGATTTTCACGCAGCTCCTGCTCCATGCGCCCGCTCTCGTTGAAGTCGGGTCCAGACTTCTCCACGGGGTAGTCGATCGGGTAGATGAGCAGCAGAGCTTGCTGCGGGTTCCGCTGCTTGCGCAAAGGCTTCCCAGTGGGAACTCCGAAGGTCTTTTTTCCCGCGCGCCGCCCTGCTTCCTTCTGTTCCTCGGTCATATCGAAGGACTCGTGCGCAGGGCTCAGAACACGCTTGATGACCTTGCGGTCAGGAGCGGATCGCTCAAGTTCAACGCGGTGCGTGACCCAGAGCTCGTCTTCACCCACTTTGATCTTGTACTGGCGAGAGTCGATCCTATTCTCGTCTCTAGCCTGTTTGTTGACCACCCGGACGGTCCAGCTCGCCAACTCGTCCTTCTCGGCGCACTGCCGGATGTAGTTGGCGATCAGGTCAGGCTTGACTCGGTGAGCCTCGGGAGAAGTCTCGTATCTATCGAAGAACATCGCGGCGACGTCTTCAGCCGAGACATTGCGCCAGACCATCCCTTTGCCGGTCGCCTTGACGCTGTGATCACGCCTGTACAGGGAGTCCAAGTGCTGGACGAATTCCGTTAGGACCTTCCTGTTTCGCTCCGGAACTTTGTCGGTCAGGTCGAAGACCGTGGTCTCAGCAAGTTCCCCAGAGAACGACAGCCGGACAGGGGTGCCGTCCCGCCGTTTGTTCGGTGCGGTGATCGCAAGACCGAGAGGGCCGTCCATGACCTTCATCCCGTAGCTCTTGGGAGACTCTCCGAGCACTCCCATCTCGTCGATGTCTCGACGGAGCTCGCCAGTAGCCTGAGTGATCCACCGGTACCGGCTCACCAGTGTCTTGGTGGTGTAGAGGCGGCACAGGTCCTCGTAACCGGGTCGGTATCCGAACCAGCGTCCCATCTGCAGCAGCGTGTCATAGGTGCTCGAGAGCCTGAGGTAGTACGAGACCGTGAGCCCTTCCAGCGTGAGGCCTCGGGAGAGCTTCTGCCCACCGACTGCGATGACGGACCAACCGGTCCCTTTGCGCTGCTCGTACTCGAGGGCGTCCTTCGCGTCACCGTTGACCTTGCGCACCTCGATCTTGTCAACTGCTTCAGGCAGGTGCTCCTTCACCTGCTTCCACTTGAGGCGTTTGGCGTCTTCGGCAGGGAAGTGCTTTGTCGTCGTCTCGAAGTCCTTCTCCCAGAGCTCCTGCAACCGGTCGAGGCGGCGCTGAGCGTTGGTGCCGAACCTGGTGGCGAGATCTTGTTGGGTCTCGAGCAGGTAGCCCAAGACCTGCTCTGCCACCTGCTCCTGCACCTTCTTGAAACGGGTGACATGGACGAGCATCGACTTGATATCGTCCTTCTTCCCCCGTGCTCGTCGGGCAGCACAACCCAGGACGAAAGCGTCAATGGCCTTTCTCAGGCTCTCGGGCATCGTCTTCCCGATTACGAGCGATGCCTTGTGGCCGTCGGAAACCCACGAAACGGCATCGTTAACGTCGCGAGTCAGGGGCAGCGGCTCCTTCTCGTCATCCCCGTCGTCTCCGACCAGGCCGAAGAGGCGCTCGGGACCGAAGTAGTTCGATGGGGAGTGCAGCGTCAGGGCGAAGCTCTCCGGGAAGAGATCCTTACCGTGTTCAGGGTCGTCGACGTCAGGGTCGATGAAGATGTTGGCATATGGGGTCGCCGTGTACCCGACATACGAGGCTTTCTCGAAAGCGTTCAGCAACCCTCGGATGGACTTATTGATCGAGGTGGGGCCGTCGCCAGCCTTGTTGGTGTTGATGCTGGCGTTGTCCGCTTCGTCATCGATCAGGAGAAGCGGGACGTCGCGAACCTTGCTCTTGCCGTCTCCGACCTCCTCACCGTGCATGCTGCTCATCCATTCGGTGACGTGGTTGATGATCGACTGGTGCTTTTTGATGACGAGCACCACCGGAGTTCCGCCGATCTTGAAGCCGAGCTGCTGAGCGAAGTTCTTGTTGAAGTCCCCCTTCAGTTTCTGCGTGGTCAGAGAGTTGATGTCAGGATGCTTGAAACCGCGCATCTTCCCGACGCCGATCTTGTGCCGGCCTCGAACCTGCTGCTGGCGGCTGGTGTCGTACCCGAGTAATCCCTTGTCGACGCGAGTCTGCGTCTGAGCCCGAAGATCGTCCAGGACACCCGCGAGGATCACGATGAGCTTGTATCCGGCATCGGCAGCCTTCGCAGCGAGCCCGATGAACTGTCCGGTCTTGCCGGACTGGACGTCTCCGATCACCAGTCCTCGGCGCTGCCACTCGCCTTCACGGTTGGGGCTCTCGAGCTCACCCAAAACCTTGGCGGTGGTGTCGTCCAAGACTTGCACGACTTGGAGCGGAAGCTTCTGGTGTTTCTTCATGTACTCGGCGTAACGATCCCAGAATGGCCACTCCTTGCTGGAGTCAGCCCGGAGCTCGTCGAGCCACCTCACATGGGAGGTCGGGTCATCGTCGACAAGGCCGCCGGTTTCCTCCTGAGTGACGGTGACAATCGACTCCACCTGTCGGCGGACGACATCGCTGTCGACGTTGTTGCCCAGCATGTCCTGCACGGCGAGCACCGCGTCCACGGCCGTCGCGATCTGCTCCACCGTCGGATGGTCGTACTTGTCGAGCGCGCTCAAGACCATCTTGATGGCTTCGTCAGTGTCCTCTGCCGAGATATCCATCTCGTCACTCATGCGCGTCCTCGATCTTCGTTGTGATCTTGATTCCAGAAGCCCTTGAGCTCGTCGAACGGAGCCATGCGGCTGATCATCACGAGGGCTTCCCGCTCGCTGATGCCCTTGCGGACGAGCACGCCCACCATGTTTCGCGCAACCTGCTCCATATCGCTGTCAGGGGATCCGCCATCGAACGGCTCGGGGTCGTCTGCAGCGTCGGTCTCGTGGAGCACGCGCAGGCCTGCGATAGGCAACGCTTCTTCCAGTAGCCGTAGGAGGACACCAATCTGGGTGGCCTGGAGTGCTTCGGCCTCGCTCAGGAGTGCCTGGATCACGCTGTGCTTACGGTTGATCCTGCAGGTGATGGTGCCATCGCCCCGCTTATCGAGTTTCCATGCGAACTCGAGACAAGAGTCGTGCCGCATCGCCGCGACCCGCCCCCGGGTACGCATGCTGGTGGCTGCCTCCTTGCATACTCGGTCCGCGATGCTCTTCAGGGACCGCCGCAGAGATACGGGAGGCCAGGCCGTGGACTTCTTAACGTCGACTTTCCATTGCTCGTCCGTCTCTGCGGGGACTTCCACCGCGATCCGCGCCTGATTGAACTTCTCTTCCCGCTTGCGCAGCCTGTACCAGCCGCCAGCCGCGATCAACCGGTCTCTGCGGTAGATGTAGAGGCCCTGCAGCTTCAACCAACCCCGGTCTCGACCGGCCGCCTCACGCTCCTCGTTCGTCAGCCGGTGAGGAGCAGGTAAGACGAAAGGAGTGACCTTCACCAGATGCCCGCCGAGGAGGAGCTCTTCGGTCGGCATTCTCACGGTCGACAGATGGCCCTGGAGGAACGGGTCCCAGGGCTGCACAGGAGCACTGTTGACCCTCAAGCGGACCGCCCGTGGCCCGTCGAGGAAGCGATGGAAGGTGAGGCCCAGATGTTTCCTCACGTTCCCCGACTCTAGAAGGAACTGATGTTTCACCCTGGAGTCCTGCTCAGGAACTCCCTGATAGGCAGACAGGCGCTGCCACAGCACCACGGTGCCCGGACCATCGATCACCTCGAGCACCTGCATAAGGGGTCCCTCGGCTTCCGCCGTGGCTCCTTCGAGCAGGAGCCACTTGCCCTTCTCACTGATGAGATCGAGGTCCCAGGTGCGGACGTGCCAATCTTCTCCGGCTTTCCGGCTCGCGACGGTGAGTAGGCGGGCGTGGGCGAAGGACGCGGATTTGAGTCCCATGCCGAAGCGACCCAGGTCAGCTTTGTCGCGCTTCGCGCCCCAGCGGGCAGCGACGGTCATAGCGGTGACCAGCTCGCCCTCGGACATCCCGTTGCCGTTGTCGCTGACCGCGACCCACGAGTCAGCCCCCTCCCAGGTCAGATCCACGTCGACCTGTGTCGCACCAGCAGAGATCGAGTTGTCGACGAGGTCCGCGACAGAGGCTTCGACGGTGTATCCAAATGCGGCCAGAGACACGACCAGGCCGGCAGGCTCTGGCACTACCTCTTGGACCTGCATTAAGACCTCCTGCCTACACCGATACGGCTGGTCTGCCAAGGCTCGGATGCTATCCGTCAGATACGGACAATTGCGACCCTTGTACGGATGAAACCATCATCATTGTCCCCTGGTTCTGTTCGTCAGAGTTGGCTCTGGCCCAGTTTCTGTGGGCCAGTCACACAAAGTGGCGGTTTTAGATGATTTCTGGGAATCCACCGTCATGGCCGTCTTCCCTCGGCAGGGTCGAGCATCATGGACGAGGTCTGCTCATGGATCAGCCGAGCGCTGTTCCCCGGAGCCATCGACATCGCGGTTGCCAGCGTGAACACCGCAGAGAACGGGATGCCGATCGAGGTGAGAGCAGTGGGTGATGGTGCCCGCTGTCCCGGCTGTTCCTAGTGGTCGTAGCGTATCCTCGGCTCTTACCAGCGCCACCCCGCCGACCTGTCTCGTACCGGGTATAGCGGAGGCGCCATGTACCGGCTTCGGTGGAGCCGTGTTTCCGGATTCTCAGTTGTCTGTCTCGTACCGGATGACGGTGGAGGCTCGCAGGGACGCGGCCACCCGCGACGGGGCCATCGCCCGTACCGCCGACCAGCTCGGCGTCAACCGCGAAACGCTGCGCAACTGGGTCGCCCAGGCCGAGGTCGACGCCGGCCACCGGCCCGGCACCACCACCGACCAGGCCCAGCGCCTGGCCGAGCTCGAGCGCGAGAACCGTGAGCCCAAGCGGGCCAACGCGATCCTGAAGTCCGCGTCGGCTTTCTTCGCGTCAGTACAGGTCAAAGCCAGTCCGGGTGGGCCCTTCCCAATCCAGAGGCATACCCAAGTGGGCAGTTCCTCTTCACGTAGGGCGGGGCGGCGCCCAGGTGCGAAGGTCCTGCCCCGCTCTCGGAGAAGTGGGAGGCACGAGCGAGACAAAAGAGCGAGCTTCGAGCGAGCAGCGGGTGTCCAAGATAAGAAAAGCCCAGGCCAGGGACCTCCAGAAGGACCTCTGACCTGGATTTTCGTGGGTAGGCCCCCAGGGGCTCGAACCCTGAACCCACGGATTAAAAGTCCGTTGCTCTGCCAATTGAGCTAGAGGCCCTCGGCGACTCCCGGGCATGCTGCCGCCCGTCGCCAGAGGCAACTCTACCCCAGTGGTAGCCCCTTCGTGCTGCCGATGGGGCCCGCGCGCAACACGCCTGATCACCGTGCCGACACACGGGTCCCTCCGTCGCGGACGGGCGCGGAAGCCGCCCGTCGGCGGCCACGCCGATGGGCATCCGGCGCCAGGTGGTGCGGCGCACGCCGAAGGCGCTCAGGGAGTGGATGCGCGGCATCGCGGCCGCGGAGCCGCCGCCCCGGCGGCTCCGCGCGGCGGATCTCGCGCCCGGCACCCACAGCTGCTAGATTCGTACATGCGTTCTAATCGTGGTTGGGGAAGACCACGACGGACACGCGGGGGCGTCACCGGTCTCTCGGCGGGAGAGCGGTGACGCCCCTTCTTCCGCCTCAGGACCGCGACGCCTGTCCGGGTACGGCCCCGGCCCGGTCCCGCGCCGCCCCGGCCCGCCGCGCTCGGACGTCGGCCCACGTGCGGAGCACGGCCGAGGCGACGCCGGCCGCCGCGGCGACGGCGAGGGAGAGGGCGACGTCGGGCGCCCACGCGAGAGCCCCGTCGACCCCCGTCACCGCGAGGAGGACGGCCCCGGCTCCGACGGGGAGCAGCCCCGGGAGGATCCGGAACGCGGTGGCCGTCCTGGTGGGCGGAGCGGCCGGGGTACGCGGTCGGCGCAGTGCCGCACACGCCCCGGCGGCCGTCGCCGTCAGCCACACGGCCAGGCCGGTGGCGGCGGCGACGGTGAGCAGGTAGACGGTGCGGGACGGGCCGCCTTCCGGCTCCGGTGCGCCCGCGAGCATGGCGGAGGCCCCGAACAGGACGTCCGTGCTCGCCGCGTCGTGCAGGAGCCCGTGGGAGTTCTGCTGCATGACGAGGGCGAGACCGCGCTCGGGGAGCAGGAGCAGCACGGCCGAGTAGCCGGGTGCGGCCCCGCTGTGCCACACGGCCCCGTCCAGCGGGGCGTCGAGTCCGCCGACGCGCCACCCCAGGCCGTAGCCCGTCCCCGCCCCGTCGTCCGTGGTCTGCTCGCGGCTCATCTCCCCGAAGGAGTCCGCCGACAGGACGTCCCCTCCGCCCCGGAGGTAGAGGGAGGCGAGCGCCGCGAGGTCGTCGAGGTCGCCGCCGAGGTAGCCGTACGCCGCCCCGTGGGGGTCGAGGCCGGTCGCGGCCGGCGCGGTGGCACCCCAGAGCGGGAGGTGCCCCGGGGCCAGAGCGCGGTCACGGGCCGAGGCGGGGTCGGTGATCGCACCGCCCGCACCCGCCGGTTCGAGCACGGTGTCGCGGACGTGGTCGGAGAAGGGGACGCCGGTGACGGACTCGACCACGGCGGCGAGGACCAGGTAGTTGGCGCTGGTGTAGGCGTACTCACCGCCGGGGGGCGCGAGGGGCCGGATCCGGTCCAGCGCCGGGAGGCGGTCGGCGGGCCGCGGGCAGTCCCCCCGGCAGTCGGAGACCGCGAAGGCCGACGAGGGCGGCAGGCCCGAGGTCTGGGCGAGCAGGTGGCGGACGGTGGTCTGCGGGGCGTGCGCCCCTCCGAACCGGAATTTCGGCAGGTGGTCGGCGACCGGGTCGTCCAGTCCGAGTGCGCCGTCCTCGGCCAGCGCGAGGACGGCGGTCGCGGTGACCGGCTTGGCCACGGACCCCCACAGGAACGGCGTCCCGGCCGTGACGGGGGCCCCGTCGCCGTCGGTTCCCCACGCCGCCCGGTGGAGGGGCCCGTCGGGTCCGACCACCGCGTAGGACAGCCCGGGTGTGCCGGTCTCCTCCATGCGCCTCTGCACGTAGTCGTCGATCGCGGCGTAGGGGTCGGCGGGATCCCGTGCGGCGGCGGCCGCGGCGGGGGCGCCGCCGGCCGGGGCGAGGAGCAGTGCCGCACAGAGGGCGGCGGCCCATCGCGGGGCGGGGCGGGCGGGACGGCGGTTCATGGGGGCCTCCACGGGTGCCTTGATAACCGTATGGGCGTACGACAATAACCGTATATACATACGGTTAACAAGGCCGGCCGGGTGCCCGGAGGCCGGGAGGCGCGCCCGAGGACGGGCGCCCGCGCCGAAGGGCCGGACCGGTCGCCGCCGTGCCGATTCCTTTTCCGGCGGACCGCCGTCACACGGTCGGACACGACGGAGCAGCACCCGGATCGGAGCAGGACACATGGGCTCGAACAGCAAGAACGGAACCGCGGCGGACTCCGCGGTCGTCTCGGCGGACGGGACGCGGATCGCCTTCGAGCGCCTCGGCGAGGGGAGTCCGGTGGTCCTGGTCCCCTCGGCCCTGGCCGACCGCGGGGACACCCGCGGGCTCGCCCGCCTGCTCGCCCAGCGGTTCACCGTGGTCAACTACGACCGGCGTGGCCGGGGCGCGAGCGGCGATGCGAAGGCCTACGCCGTGGAGCGCGAGATCGAGGACATCGCGGCGCTGATCGCGCACGTCGGCGGCTCGGCGTCGGTGTTCGGCAGCTCGTCCGGGGCGGTTCTCGCGCTCCGGGCCGCCGTCGCCGGGACGGGCGTCGACCGGCTCGCCCTCTACGAGCCGCCGTTCTCGGTGGAACCGGGCGGCTTCGGCCCCCCGCCGGGCTTCCCGTCGCGCATCGACGCCCTGCTCTCCGAGGGACGGCGCCCGGACGCGGTGCGGGAGTTCATGACCGGGGCGCAGGGCATGCCCGGGTTCGTGGTGGGACTGATGCGGATGATGCCCAAGCAGTGGGCGGCCCTGACGGCGATGGCGCACACCCTGCCCTACGACATCGCGGTCATGGGCGACACCCAGCGGGGGGAGCCGCTGGACGCGGACGCGTGGTCGACCGACGCGCGGACACTGGTGCTGACGGGCGGCAGGAGCCCGGCCGGGTTCCACAGGGCCGCGGAGGAGCTGGCGGGGGTGCTCGACGCCGCCGAGCACCGCGTGCTGCCGGGTCTGAACCACGGCTCGGTGATGACGGCGCCGAAGCGGCTCGCGCCCGTGCTGGCGGAGTTCTTCGGCGGCCGGTGACCCGCCGGGGGCCGGGCCGGGGCCCGCCCCCGGGAGCGGAGGGAGGCGGGCCGGGTTCAGGCGCGGCCCGGGACCGTGTCGCCCTCCGCCTCCCCCGCCGATCCGGGCGCCTGCGGCAGCAGCGCCCGGATCGCGGCGGCGAGCCGCGTCCCGTCCGGCGTCTCGCCGGGTGAGACCAGGCTCTGCGCCATCACGCCGGGCACCAGCGTCAGCATGAGCGAGCCGACCGTGTCCTCCTGCTCGTCCGTCACCTGTTCCACCGGCACGCCGAGCACGACGGAGGCCAGCCCCCGGCGTGCGAGCCGGTGGGCCCCGGCGAGCTGGTCGCGGAGTTCGGGCATGCGGTCGAGCTGGGCCAGCACCTCGAAGTTCGCGGCCACCATCGTGCGGACGTCGCCCAGGGAGCGCACGAGCCGGTTCATCGTCTCCTCGAACCTGTCGACCGGCGCGGAACCGCCGTCGGCGGCGGAGAGCACCGCGAGCACGCGATCCGACCACTCCCCCACGACGGCGATCATCGCGGTGGTCAGCAGGACCTCCTTGGACCCGTAGTGGTAGCCGATCGACGCCAGGTTCGCCCCCGAGGCGGCCACGATGTCGCGCGAGGTCGTGCGGGCGTAGCCCTTCGTGTACAGGCACTGCTTGGCGCCTTCCAGCAACTGCTCCTTGTGTCCCATGCACCCACTCTAACCTCTTTATATACAAGCGTATTGTACAAACGTCATATACATACGTATGATCGCTCCATGATCGAGATCCGCGAACTCCCTCCCTCCGACGAGGAGCGGGCGGCCGCCGTCATCGCCGAGGCGATGGACTCCGACCCCGTTATGGCCTGGATGATCCCCGACGCCGAGGAGCGCCGCGCACTCCTCCCCGCCCTGATGCGCGAGTTCGTCGCCACCGCGCTCGCGACCGACCGTGTGCTGGTCGACGGGACCGGGAGCGCCCTCGCCCTCTGGTCCCACCGCTCGGGCCCCGCCCGATCCCCGGGCGAGGAGGGCCTCCGGGCGCTCCCCGCGGCGTACGCGCCCCACGTGCCGCGGATCGCCCTGCTCGGGCGGACCATGGAGGACCGGCACCCGACCGTCCCCCACCTGTACCTCTCGACGATCTGCGTGCTGCCACGCGCCCGGGGCCGGGGACTGGGCTCTGCCCTGTTGGGCCACCGCCTCGACGGGGCCGGCCTCCCCGCCTACCTGGAGGCCAGTACCGAGCGGAGCGCGGCCCTCTACGCCCGGCACGGGTTCGCCCCGCTGGGCGACCCGGTCACCCTTCCCGACGGACCCACCGTCCACCCGATGTGGCGCGAGCCCAACCCATGAGGAGAAGACCCGTGCAGGCGTACACCCATGTGACCGTGATCGACTCCACCGGCGGCCCGTCCGCCCCGGACCGCACCGTCCTCGTCGAGGACGGCGTCATCACCGCGGTCGGACGCACCGCGGAGGTCCCCGTACCGGAGACCGCGTCGGTGGTCGACCTCACCGGGAAGTACCTCATCCCGGGCCTGGCGGACATGCACGTCCACAGCGACATCGAGGACGAGCGGATCATCCCCGCGCTCTACCTCGCGAACGGCGTCACCACCGTGCGCGAGATGTGGGGCGGCCCCCGGGTCCACGACTGGCGGCGGCGCATCGGGGCCGGAACGATGTCGGGCCCCCGCTGGGTCGTCGGCGGCAACCTGGTGGACGGCTCCCCCTCCCTCTGGGAGGACATCCCGGGCCCCGCGGCGCCCACCGTCGTCAAGGGCGCCCAGGACGCCCGCCGCGCCGTCGGCGAGACCCGCGACGCCGGGGCGGACTTCGTGAAGGTCTACTCCCGGCTGGACCGCGAGTCCTACCTCGCCCTGATGGAGGAGGCCCGGCGCCAGGACATCCCCGTCGTCGGCCACCGCTCGGACCTGGTGCCCTTCGTGGAACAGGTCGAACTGGGCCAGCGCTCCTTCGAGCACGTCCACGGCCTGTGGCCCGCACTCTCCCGGGACGCGGCGGAGATGGAGGCGTCGATGGCGCGGATCTCCCTCGAACCCGACACCTACTACTCCAGCTGGTTCCGGCAGATCAACGAGGTGGAGTGGGAGTCCGTCAACTCCTACGACTCCGCGGCGGCGGCCTCGGTGTTCGGACGGCTGGCCGCCAACGACGTGGCCCTGTGCCCCACGCTGGTGATGCACGAGAAGGTGGACCTGCCGGAGCGGGCCGGACTGGAGGACCCCCGCCTGCGGTACCTGCCGCCGTACATGCGCGAGATGTGGAAGTACGTGCTGGAACAGGTCTACACACGTGGACGCAGTGCCGCCGAGGGGGCCCTGCGCCGCGACCTGTTCGAGCGGCGCCGGGAGACCGTCGTCGCGATGGACGCGGCCGGGGTGCGCCTGCTCGCGGGCACCGACCCGCTCACCCCGGGCGTCCTCCCCGGGTTCGGCCTGCACGACGAGCTGGAACTGCTGGTGCGGTCAGGGCTGAGCCCCGCGCGGGTCCTCCGGATCGCGACCCTGGAGGCGGCCCGCTTCCTGGGCCGCGAACAGTGGTCGGGCACCGTCCGGGAGGGCAGGGCCGCCGACCTCGTGGTGCTGGACGCCGACCCCCTGGCCGACATCCGCAACACCACGCGCATCCACGCCGTCGTGGTCGCGGGCAGGTTCATCGGCCCCGGGGAGCGGCAGGCGCTGCTCGACACCGCCGAGCGCGCGGCGGCGGACCAGGTCGCCTGACCCGCAGGACCCCGCGGACCGGGTTCCCGGGCGTACCGGGGACCCGGTACGCCCGGGACCTCGCGCGGCCCCGGGCTCCCGTGCCCCCTCCGCGCGGACCGCCGCCCCGCGGGCCCCGCGCCCCCTGCCGGAGGGGCCCCGCGACGCCCGAAGCGGGATTCCCCGGTCTCGTTTCGAGGACAACCGGTGATCCCACATTTCCTCCCGCGGGCCGGAACACGCTCTGAACTGGCCTTTTCCGAAGACCATGGGAAACGGCAATAGCAGAGCCCTTTTCCCTGACATCCGGGCACACCCGAAGCCACTGATTTCGGTTCGTGCCGTCCGACCTGCGAATCTACGGGAAACCTTGCCCCGAGCCCCCTGCGGAGCCTTCCCCGGCAGAGATAATACGCCTGTGAGACGCGACACGAATCCCTTCCATAAAGCCCCAGGTAGGACCCTCCGAAGCACGTGGATTACCCGCCCGGAACGACGACGCCGCGATGACTATGGGGCTTCTGTGCACTAAAGTCTTCCTACCATGGCGTATTCAGCGAGAAGTCCGTCGTCGGTGGTCTCGACCCGACCGGCCCGCCAGGGCGACCCCGGCCTGGCCGAGGCCCTGTCGGCGCACCTGGGCATCGAACTCACCCCCCGCGAGTTCACGCTGCCCGACGGCACGAGGATCGGCGTCGACTGCGCCGACGGGGGCCGCCCGAGCCTCCTGGTGCAGTTCACCCCGCTCCAGGGCCCGGTCAAGTCGACCCAGCGCAACAAGGTCATCGCCGACGCCTTCAAGCTCGTGTGGCTGCGCGACCACCACTTCCCGGACGCGCACGTCCTCCTGGTCATCGGCGAACCGCTCGCCCGGCTGTTCGGGCGGGGGGCCTGGCTCCCCGCCGCGTTCGCCTCCTACCGGATCACCGTCGCCCTGGTCGACGAGCATCACAGGATCCGCACACTCGATATCAGTACGTGATGAACACTTCATAACGTGTTAATCGATTAACCCTAACGTTCCACGCGTCAAACCCCGCGGGCCGCCGCATTCCATGCTCCCACCCGCTCTCCAACGAACGTCTCCGGTCCCTGGTTCGCCGTGCCCGGAGGCAGTCATCCCCGGAGGGTGTTCATGGATGTCCCGCCCGTCGCGCATGCGCGCCGCGCGTGCGCGCCCGCGCGCCGCCGCACGCCACATGCGCGCGCGACCCTTTCCCGCGCCGGCGACGCGCCGCCGGCGCACGCGTCCCCGATTCCCGCCGGGCGCCCGGGGCCCCTTTTCCCCGCTTTCCCCACGTGCCGCACAGCCGTTCCCGCTCCTCCGCAGCCCTTTTCGGGCACCCCCGACCGGCGCTCCTCCCTTTGCCCCGGAAACACCCATTCACCGGAGCGCCACCGTGTGCGATCATCCGATCACGCATATCGAGGAGCAGGAATGACACCGCCGCCCACCGACCCGTCCGCGCACGGCGCCGCCTCGCGAGCGCCCGCAGCGGTTCCGCGCCTCCGGCTCCCCTCGGGGACCGGGCCCCTCCCCCGGCTCCCCCTCGGGGAGCGGACGCCGCGGCACGGGGACGCGGCGTGACCGGCGACAGGATCGAGGTGCGCGGGCTCACCAAGGCCTACGAGGGCGCCGACCCGCTCCGGCCGGCGCTCCACGACGTCGACCTGGAGATCCCCCGGGGCCGCTTCGTCAGCCTCATCGGCCCCAGCGGGTGCGGGAAGTCCACCCTGCTGCGCGTGGTGGCCGGGCTGGAGCGGCACGACACCGGGACCGTCTCCGTGTTCGGGTCGACCCCGGAGCGCATGGCCGCCGCCAAGGCCGTCGGCCTCGTCCCCCAGTCCCCGGCCCTGCTCCCCTGGCAGAACGTGCGGCGCAACGTGTCCCTGCCCTCCCGCGTCAACCGCCGGGCCGGCCGGGGCAGCGAGGACCCCGACCTGCTGCTCCGCATGGTGGGCCTGGAGGACGCCGCCCGCAAGTACCCCCACGAGCTCTCCGGCGGCATGAGGCAGCGCGTCGCCATCGCCCGCGCCTTCGGCATCCGCCCCGACCTGCTGCTGATGGACGAGCCCTTCTCCGCGCTGGACGAGTTCACCCGTGAGGCGCTCCAGCTCCAGCTCCTCGGGCTGTGGGAGCGCATGTCCACGACGGTCCTGTTCGTCACCCACTCGGTCCGCGAGGCGGTCACCCTCTCCGACACGGTCGTGGTGATGTCCGCCCGTCCGGGACGCGTGCACGAGGTGCTGGACGTCGACCTGCCGCGCCCCCGCGACCGGGGCGTCGTGACCGGGCCCCGCCTGCACGTCCTGGAGGACAGGGTGCGCGCCTCCCTCCAGACCGCCTGGGAGGCCGGAGCCGCCCCCGACGACCTCGTCCCCCTGTGAGCACCGCCCCGAGAGGAGGAACGGCCATGGCCACCCAGACCCCCGCCCGTCCCCGTCCCGACCGCGAGGAGGGCCCGCGAGGGGCGGCCCCGCGCGTACGCCGCCGCCTGTTCGGCATCGGGCTGTGGATGCCCGCCACCGTGGCCGTGCTGCTCTGCGGCCTCGCCTGGACGGCGGTCGCCGAGGACCAGCCCTACCTGCTCCCCCCGCTCCGGGAGGTGGGCACGGTCCTGGTGGAGGACCCCGGCCTGTTCCTCGGCAACGCGTGGTCCACGCTCCGGATCGCCCTCCTCGGCGTGTCCTTCGGAGCGGGGACGGCGTTCGTCCTGTCCCTCGTCATGTCCGAGGTGCCGGTGGTGCGGCGCGCGATCATGCCGCTGGCCGTCGTGCTGAACGTGACCCCCGTCGTCGCGCTCGCCCCCGCCCTGGTGGTCGCGTTCGGGTTCGGCATGGCGCCCAAGGTGATCGTCACCGCGATCATCACCTTCTTCCCGGTGCTCATCAACATGACGACCGGGCTGCGGTCGGTGCCCGTGCCCGTCCTGCACGTGTTCTCGACCCTGCACGCCTCCCGCCTGGAGGTGCTGCTCCGGCTGCGCGTCCCCAGCAGCCTCCCCTACGCCCTCGCAGCGCTGCGGGTGGTGTTCCCCCTTTCCATCGTGGGCGCCGTGGTCGCGGAGTTCGTCGCCGCCGGGTCCTCCAGCGGACTCGGCACGATGATCCGCACCTCGGCCGCGACCGCCCGCCTGGAGTACGTCTACGCGGCCATCGCCTGTCTGGCCGCCATGGGCGTGCTGATGCTCGCACTCATCACCGTCCTCGAACGACGACTGCTGTTCTGGCACGAGTCGCAGCAGTGACGCACACACCCGAAGGAGCCCTCGTGGCACTCCCCCCCGCCTCCCTCCCCCGGCCCCGGATCCGGCGCGTACGCCCCGTGGCCGCCGCGGCCCTCACCTCGGCCCTCCTCCTCACCACCGCCTGCGCGGGCGAGGAGGCGACCGAGGAGCCGGCGGACGTGGCCACCGTGATCGACGAGGAGCGGTGCGAGACCAACCGCGCCGCGGGACCCGTCACCTACATCACCGGATACCAGTACCAGGCCTCCGTGAGCATCCTGGAGGCCGTCGCCGCCGACGCCCTCGGCTTCTTCGACGCCGTCTGCCTCGACGTCGAGATCCAGCCCGGCACCGGCGACACGATCGGCAACTCCCAGCTGGTCTCGGCCGGTACGGCGCACTTCACGTCGCTGGGCAACGAGGCCGAGGTCCTCCAGGCCAACGACGCCGGCCACGACGTCATCGGCATCTCCACGTACGGGCACGTCCCCATCGCCACCCTGCTGACGGGGACCGGCATCGAGGAGCTCGGCGACCTGGAGGGCACCACCCTGGGGCACAAGGGCATGCTGCCCGCCCCGCTGGAGGCCATGCTCGTCGCCGACGGCGTCGACATGGACGCCATCGAGATCGTGGAGGTCGGCTACGACCCCAGCGTCCTGCCCCGCGACCAGGTGCAGGCCCTCACCGGGTTCCGGTCCAACGAGCCGTTCCTCCTCGCCGACATGGACGAGGAGTACAACGAGTGGCTCCCCGAGGACTACGGGGTCGTCGGCTCGTTCGGCGTGATGGCCACGCACCCCGAGTGGGCCCAGGAGAACCCGACCGTGGTCGAGGACTACCTGCGCGCGATCGCCCAGGCGTTCTCGTACTGCCAGGAGAACGGCGAGGAGTGCGTCGGGTACGCCGCCGACCTGGCCGAGTCCGGGTACGACGTCGACCACAACCTGCGGGTGTGGAACGCCGAGCACGAGCTGGTCACCTCGTCCACGCCCGACGACGCCCCTCCCGGGTACATCGACCTGAACCTGACCGAGGCCGAGGGGGAGACCCTGGTGGACAACGGCCAGCTGGACGAGCTGCCCGACCTGGAGCCCCTGTTCGACCCGCGCTACCTGGAGGCCGTGCACGTCGCCACCGAGGTCTCCTGGCCCGCCGAGTAGCGCGCACGGGCAGGACCCGCCGCACGCGGTGAGCCGCCGGCGCCGCCCTCCCCCGGGCGGGCGGCGCCGGCCGCGCGGACGGCACACGCAGAACCCGAAGCGGCGGCGCGACGACGCGCCGCCAGAGAACTAGGAGCCCACAGGATGGCAGCACCAGGCGGCGCCCCGACCGCCGACACCGAGTACGGGATCTTCCTGCCCATCGGTAACGGAGGCTGGATCGTGTCGGAGACGGCACCGCATCCGCAGGCCACGTACGAGTACAACAAGAAGGCCGCGATCCTCGCCGAGGCCCACGGGCTCGACTTCGTCATGTCCATGGGCAAGTGGCGCGGGTACGACGGGGCCACCGACCACTGGGGGCGCACCCTGGAGTCCATGACGATGATGTCGGGGCTCGCCGAGGCGACCGAGCGCGTCAAGGTGTGGGCGACCGTCCACACGAACCTGTTCCACCCGGCCCTGGCCGCGAAGATGTACACCACCCTCCAGCAGGTGAGCGGGGGGCGGGCCGGGATGAACATCGTCGTGGGGTCCTACGCCGACGAGTTCGCGCAGATGGGCCTGTGGCGGGACGACCTCGGCCACGCCGACCGGTACCGGTACACGGAGGAGTGGGCCACCGTCCTCAGACGCCTGTGGACGGAGGACTCCGTCACCCACGACGGCGAGTTCTTCCAGCTCGACGACTGCCGCTCCAGGCCGCACCCCGACCCCGCGCCCACGCTCATCAGCGCGGGGCGCTCCGACACGGGGCTCGACTTCCAGGCCCGGCACTGCGACGGCTCGTTCCTGACCGCGCAGGACCTGCCCGGCCTGCGCGAGGCCAGCCTCGATGTGAAGGCTCGGGCCGACAAGCGGGGCCGGAGCATCCGGACCTACTCGATGCTCACCGTCATCATGGACGAGACCGACGCCGCGGCCGAGGAGCGCCGGCTGAGGTACGGCCGGGGCGCGGACGTGGACGCGATCGTCAACATGAAGCTCTCCTGGGGCCTGCCCCTGGACAGGGCCCTGTCGCTGACCTCCGAGCGCCCGGAGGACGAGGCGTTCCAGACCCCGTTCGTGACCGGGTCGCCGGAGACGGTGGCCGGCCGGATCCGCGAGATGGTCGAGTACGCCGAACTGGACGGCCTCATGCTCATCTTCCCGGACTACCACGCCGACCTGGCCGCGTTCGGGGAGCAGGTCATGCCCCGGCTCCGTCAGGGCTGAGCGGCGCCGGGCCCCGCGCCGGTCCGCGGGGACACGCGGGGACACGCGGCGCCCCTGGCGGGGCGCCGTCCCGGCTCCCCGGCCGGTCGCGGCCGGCGGGCCCCGGGGTTGGGGCGCTCCGCCGCCGGGTAGTCACCAGTACGTGCATCAGCGGGTCCGCCCGCGCCCCGCCCCCTCCGGGGCGCGGCGCGGGCGGACCCTCTCGCTCTCCGGGGGGACCGACATGGGCGTCAAACGCGGTATCAGCGGGCTGCGGCAGATCCTGGACCGGATGGAGTTCCCGGCGGACAAGGACCGGATCGTCGCCCGCGCCCTGGACGAGGGCGGCGACGAGGAGATCCTGAGCGCCCTGCGCGCGATGCCGTCCGCCGACTTCTACGAGGCCGGGGAGGTCCTGCGGGCGGTCCCGCTGCCCGAGACCGAGCGCGCCCGGACCGAGTCGGCCCGGGCGCGGGAGCGCGGGGAGCGCCCCTGAGCGGTCAGGCCCGCGCGGCGGCGCGCAGCGGGGCCCCGGCCCTGTGCATGTGGGTGAGCGCCTCGATGTGCGAGCGCACGAAACCGGTCTCGTGGTACGGGATGCCGACCTCCGCGCAGTAGTCGCGCACCAGCGGCTGGACCCGGCGCAGGTTCGGGCTGGGCATGTTCGGGAACAGGTGGTGCTCGATCTGGTAGTTGAGGCCCCCGAGGGCGAGGTCGGTGAACCAGCCGCCCCGCACGTTCCGCGAGGTCAGCACCTGCTTGCGGAGGAAGTCGAGCTTCTCGCCCTTCTTCAGCGTGGGCATGCCCTTGTGGTTGGGGGCGAAGATGCAGCCGAGGTAGACCCCGAACAGCCCCTGCTGGACCGCGATGAACGCGAGGGCCTGGAGGGGCTGGAGGACCGTGAACACCGCGCCGAGGTAGAGCGCGAAGTGCCCCGCGAGGAGCACGCCCTCCAGGACCCGCTGCTTGGTGCTCGGCCGGAACAGGGCGCGCACGCTGCCCACGTGCAGGTTGAGGCCCTCCAGGAGCAGGAGCGGGTAGAACAGGAACGCCTGCCGGCGGCCGAGGAAGGCGGGCACGCCCCTGGCTGCGTGGGCCTGCTCCTCGGACCACACGAAGATGTCCGGCTGGACGTCGGGGTCGAGCTCCTCGTGGTTGGGGTTGGCGTGGTGCCGGGTGTGCTTGTCCTGCCACCACCCGTAGCCGAGCCCGATGCCGAGGTTGCCCACGACCCTGCCGAACGCCTCGCTGACGCGGCGCCCGCGGAAGATCTGGAGGTGGGCCAGCTCGTGGGAGACCAGTCCGACCTGTCCGAAGACGGCGGCCATGGCGACGGCGGTGAGCATCTGCCACCAGGAGTCGCCGAGGAGGAAGAAGGCCGCCCACACGCCGGCGAAGGACAGCCCGATCAGGGAGAGCCGGACGGCGAAGTACACCGGCGTCCGCTCCATCAGACCGGCTTCCTGGACACGGCGGGACAGCTGGGCGAAGTCACTGCCCCGACGTCGGCCTAGGGTCGTCGCCTCGGCGTCGAGCATGCTCTCTCCCCTGCAAAGGTGAACGAATCACTCATGTGTTCTGCATAACACTAGGCGCAGCGGACGGCTCGGACCATGGCACGGCCACGCTGACTTTTCGGGGTGCGTGCACCCCTGCGCCCTGCGGCGGAAGTGCTTACCATCCTCCGGGCCGCGGCGCCCTCGCCGGGTGCCCGCCCCGCCGGGGCCGGTGGATGATGGGTCCATGCGCACTCCCCCCGCCGAGGTCGCCGTCACCGCCGGACTCGTCGCCGGCCTGCTCCGGGACCAGCACCCGGACCTGGCCGGCCTGCCCCTGGTCCCGTGCTCCCACGGCTGGGACAACGTGGTCCTCCGCCTGGGGGACGACCTGGCCGTGCGGCTCCCGCGGCGCGGGAGCGCGGCGGTCCTGGCCGCCAACGAGCAGCGCTGGCTCGGCACGGTCGCCGCGCGCGTCGGCTTCCCCGTCCCCGCGCCCGTCCGGCTGGGGCGGCCCGGCCGCAGGTACCCGTGGCCCTGGTCGGTCGTCCCGTGGTTCGAGGGCCGTGTCGCCGCCTCCCTGCCCTCCGCCGAGCGGGGGCGCCTCGCCGGTCCGCTGGCCGCCTTCACGGCCCGGTTGCACGTCCCGGCCCCCGGGGACGCACCGGCCAACCCGGTCCGCGGCGTCCCCCTGGCCTCCCGCGACGCGCGGGTCCGCGAACGGCTGACAGGAGGACGGGTTCCCCGCGCGGACGAGCTCCTGCGCCTGTGGGAGCGACTCTCCTCGGCCCCGGCCCGGGAGGGCCCGCCCGTGTGGATCCACGGCGACCTGCACCCCGCCAACGTCCTCGCGCCCGCCGACGGCGCTCCGGGCCTGGCCGCGGTCCTGGACTTCGGCGACCTGACCTCCGGCGACCCCGCCACGGACCTGGCCGTGGCGTGGATGATGTTCGACGCCCCCGGGCGCGCGGAGTTCCGCGCCGAGCGCGAGCGCCTCTCCCCCGTGGACCCCGCCACCTGGGACCGCGCCCGCGCCTGGGCGGTCTCCTTCGGCTCGCTCCTGGCCGCCTCCACGAACGAGGACCCGCTCCTGGCCGCGGTGGGCGCGCACACCGTCGACCAGGTCCTGGGCCCCGACCGCCCCTGACCGCCCGTCGGCGGGCATACCGGCCGAAGGCGCACAATGGTTCCGACCAGTGCGGATCGACCCCCGGAGCGGAACGTGAGCAAGACCGGCCTGACCGTCAAAGCGCTGATGGAGGCACTCGACGGGGCCGTCCACGGGCTCGTCGCCGCTCCCCGGGGGCTCGGCGCGCTCGTGCGGACGGTCGTCGTGGCGGGCGAGGGCGTCCCCGTGCCCGCCGCGTCCCTGGTCGTCGTCCCCGCCGGCGGGTCCGCCCCCGCCGCGCGGGCCGGGCTCCAGGGCGCGAGCGCCGTGGCCGCCCTCGGGGACGACGCCGCCGGCCTCCGGGACCTCGGCCTGCCCGTCCTCTCCGTGGAGCCCTCCGTCGGCCCCGAGGAGTTCGCCGTCCTGGCCCGGTCCGTCCTGGAGGCCGAGGAGACCGAGTCCCGCCACGGCGACCTGTTCTCGCTCGCGCGGACGGTCGCGACGCTGACCGGGGGCCTCGTCAGCATCGAGGACGCCGGGGGGCAGGTCCTCGCCTACTCCGCGTCCGACGAGGGCGCGGACGAGCTGCGCAGGCAGACCATCCTCGGCCGGGGCTGCCCCGAGTCGTTCCTGGCGCACATGCGCGAGTGGGGCGTCAACGAGCGCCTCTGGGCGGGAGAGGTCGTCGAGGTCGCCGAGCGCCCCGACCTCGGCGCCGCCCGGCGCCTCGTCGTGGGCGTACGGGCCGGGGAGCGCGCGCTCGGCACCATATGGGTCCAGGTCGGCGACCGCCCGCTCGCACCCGCCAGCGTCCAGGTGCTGCACGGCGCGGCACGGCTGGCCGCGGTGCACGTCATGCGCGCCAACAGCGGGGCGCGCAGCACGGGGCGGGACACCGAGGAGCTGTCCGTGGGCCTGCTGACCGGCGCCTTCGACACCGACGCGCTCGCCCGCCACCTGGGGGCCGACCCCTCCACCCCGGTCGCGGTGGTCGCCCTCGCCCTGCGCGGCCCGGAGGCCGACCTCCCCTGGCGGCTGGACCAGGCCGCGGAGATCACCTCCGTGTACGCGGCCGCCTACCGCAGGGACGCGCTGGTCATCCCCGCCTGCGGGCTGCTGTACGTCCTGCTCCCCGCGACCACCGGCCGGAGCCCGGCCGCGTGGGCCGGCGAGCTGGTGTCGGTCCTGCGGGACAACCTGGGCACGCCGGTGCAGGCCGCCGTGGCGGGGACCGCCCCGAGGATGCGCGCGGTGCCCTCCCTGAAGAAGGTCGCCAGCCGGACCCTCGACGTCGTCGCGGACCGCCCCGAGCGGCGCGTGACCGAGTTCGATGAGGTCCGCTCCTCCGTGGTGCTGCGCGACCTGTTCGACACCCTCGCCGACATGCCCCGGCTGCGCGACGACCGGCTCGACGCGCTGGACGGCGAGCAGCGCCGCTCGCTGTCCGCGTACCTGGACGCCTTCGGCGACGTGACGGCGGCGGCCGGGAGGCTGCACGTCCACCCCAACACGCTCCGGCACCGGGTCCGGCGGATCTGCGCCCTGACCGGGCTCGACCTGGACGACGCCGACCAGCGGCTCCTCGCGGCGATCACGCTCAGGGCCTGAACGCGGCGCGGCGCATCGCGGTACGGCTCCCGTGCGGTCTCCGCCCGGTCACGGGAGCCGCCCTCCGGCGCTCCCCGGGGACCGGATTGTCGGAACCGACACCGCTGCCCCGCCCATGTCGTCCGTTCTGACAACGGTGGCGCACGCCACCCGGACCTAGGCTCCCGGCCATACTCGCGGACCCTCCCCTCGTCGGCCCGCGAAATCCCCGACCCCGGCAGGAGCTCTGGACATGAGCGCGGACACCACGCAGGCACGGCCACCGAGGGCCAAGGTCCTCATCGCGAGCCTCACCGGCAGCACGATCGAGTGGTTCGACTTCTTCCTCTACGGCACCGCAGCGGCCCTGGTCTTCGACAAGCTGTTCTTCCCCTCGGAGGACCCGCTCGTCTCGCTGATGCTGTCGTACCTGACCTTCTCGCTGACGTTCTTCATCCGTCCGCTGGGCGGCGTGGTCTTCTCGCACATCGGCGACCGGATCGGCCGCAAGAAGACCCTGATCATCACGCTCTCCCTCATGGGCGGCGCCACGATGGGCATCGGCCTGCTGCCCACCTACGACAGCATCGGCGTCCTCGCCCCGGTCCTCCTCGTCGTGCTGCGGATCGTCCAGGGCATGGGCATCGGCGGCGAGTGGGGCGGCGCCCTGCTGCTCGCCTACGAGTACGCGCCCAAGGAGCGCCGCGGCTTCTTCGGCAGCGTCCCGCAGATGGGCATCACCCTGGGCATGCTGCTGGCCAGCCTCGCCCTCACCCTCATGTCCCTGCTGCCCGAGGCCCAGTTCGAGGCGTGGGGGTGGCGGGTGCCGTTCGTCGGCAGCGTCCTGCTGGTGCTCCTGGGCCTGTGGATCCGCTCCGGCATCGACGAGACCCCGTCCTTCCGGAAGGCCAAGGAGGAGGGGAACGTCGCCAAGCTGCCCGTCGTGGAGACCTTCCGCTTCCACTGGCGCGCCGTGCTGGTCGCCGTCGGCGCCAAGGTCGTGGAGACCGCGCCGTTCTACATCTTCGGCACGTTCGTCGTCAGCTACGCCACGGGCACCCTGTCCTTCGACAACACGTCCGCGCTCAACGCCGTGACCGTCGGCGCGATCGTCGCGACGGTGTGCATCCCGCTGTCGGGCCGCCTCTCGGACACCTTCGGCCGCCAGAAGGTCTACCTGGTCGGCGCGGTCCTCCTGGCGCTGTTCGCCGTCCCGTACTTCCTCATGCTGGGCACCGGCAGCGTGGCCATGCTGGTCCTGGCCACCGTGATCGGCCTGGGCGTGTTCTGGGCGCCGGTGACCGCGACCATCGGCACCCTGAGCTCGGAGATCTTCTCCACCCGGGTCCGGTACACGGGCGTCACCCTGGGCTACCAGATCGGCGCAGCCCTCGCGGGCGGCACGGCCCCGCTGATCGCGACCTGGCTCCTGTCCCGGTTCGACGACTCGTGGGTGCCGATCGCCGTCTACCTGGTGTTCACGGCCCTGATCTCCATCGTCGCCGTGTCGCTGGCCCACCGCGCCTCCAAGGCCGAGCTGGAGCGCGCCGGCGAGGCGGTCTGATCCGGCCCCGCTCCGGCGGAGGGGCGGTTCCGCGCACTGCGCGGGGCCGCCCCTCCGCCGTGTCGGGCCGGGGCGCCCGTTCGCGCCCTCAGTCCACCGTCCGCAGCAGCTCCGCGATCCGCTCGGGCTGCTCGTTCATGGCGAGGTGGCCCGCGCCCTCCATGACGACCACGTCGGCGTCCAGGAAGCGCCGGGCCGGTCCGTGCAGGCGCGCCGGGGAGTAGAAGGCGTCGTCGGACCCGGTGGCCACCACGACCGGGGTGTTCTCCCAGGGGCGCAGGCACTCCAGCGGCAGCGGCCCCGGGGCCAGGCTGGTGCGGCAGTGGCGCCCGACCAGCGTCATCCACGGGGCGAAGGGGTGCGTCCCCGACGCGGCGTAGGAGGGACCGCTCATGAAGTTGAGCAGGCGGGTGCTCTTGTCGTCCCGCGGACCGATCATCCACGGCAGGGTGGCGCGCATCAGCTCGGACGTCTTCGCCGCCGAGGTCAGGCCCGCGGGCCCGACCATCACCACGGCGTGGACCAGCGGGGAGGGCTTCGCCGCCAGGGCCACGGCGGAGCCGAGCGAGTGCGTGAGCACGGTGACCGGCCGCTCGGTCAGCAGGGGCAGCACCTCGTCGAACCATGCGCCGTAGGCCGCCGCGCGGTCCGACCTCGGCCGGACCCCGACGCTGAGACCCGGCTGGCCGGGCAGGTCGACGAGGGTGACCGGACGGTCGCGGGCGATGATCCTCGCGGTGTCCACGGACGTCGCCGAGTTGAAGTTGGTCCCGCTGAGGACGAGCACGGGGGTCGCGTCGCCCCCCGGCGCCCGGAAGGCCCGTGTCGGGCCCAGCGCGGTGGCGAGCTCGGGCAGCGACCGGAGGGAGGGCCAACCCGAGATCCGCTGCTCGCACCAGGCGCGGATCGCGCGGGCGCCGGCGGGGGATCGGTAGATGTGGGCGCCGTGAGGGCTGGACTCGGACATCGGACACCTGTTGTTTCCGGATAGGCGACAGCAACCGCCGACCAGTCTTCCCGGCACACCTCCGAAGCACTGTACTCGACGCGTCCCGGCGCGCCCTCCAGGAACGGACACAGGCCTCTGGAGTGGACATTCGCCCCATCTTCGGCGAGCATGGGCGCGGCGCGACGGCGCCTAGGTGTGCCGGGAAGACTGGTCGGCAGTCCCCGACCCATGTCCCGGAAAGCTGCCCATGAGCCTCGACCCGAACCAGTCCATCCCGACCGGAGGACCGCTCTCCCGCTTCGCGGACACCCTGCGCAGCGACACCGTCGGCGGTTTCCTCCTCATCGGCGCGGCGGTCCTCGCCCTCGTGTGGATCAACTCGCCCTTCGGCGGGGCCTACGAGGACCTGCGCGCGATCACCTTCGGCCCCGAGTCGCTGCACCTCGACCTGTCCCTGGAGACCTGGGCGGCCGACGGCCTGCTGGCCGTGTTCTTCTTCGTCGTCGGCAACGAGCTCAAGCAGGAGTTCGTGCACGGCGAGCTGCGCAACCCGCGGAGGGCGATGCTGCCGATCGTCGCCGCGGTCTGCGGCATGGTCGTGCCGGCCGCGATCTACGCGGCGATCAACGCCACCTCCCCGGACACCGTCCAGGGGTGGGGCATCCCGATGGCGACCGACATCGCCTTCGCGGTCGCGATCCTCGCGGTCGTCGGCCGCGGCCTCCCGCCGGCCCTGCGCACGTTCCTGCTGACCCTGGCGATCGTGGACGACCTCGGCGCGGTCGTCGTCATCGCGGTGTTCTACACCTCCGGCATCAACTTCCTCGCGCTGCTCGCCGCCGCCGCGGGCCTGGTGCTGTTCTGGTACCTCCAGCGCGGCAAGGGCCTGGCCGCGAAGCTCAACGCCTCCGCTCTGCCCAACTGGATCGTCTACGTCCCCCTGGCCCTCGTCGTCTGGGGCCTGGTGCACGAGAGCGGTGTGCACGCCACGATCGCCGGTGTGGCGATGGGCCTGCTGATGAGGACCACGAAGCTGCCCGGGGAGGCGCACGACCCCAGCCACGGCGTGGAGCACGTGCTGCGCCCCTGGTCCGCCGGGCTGGCGCTGCCGATCTTCGCGTTCTTCTCCGCGGGCGTGGTGTTCGACGGCGTCGGGGAGGTCCTCACCGACACCGCCGCGATGGGCATCATCGCCGGGCTCGTCGTGGGCAAGGTCGTCGGTATCGCGGGCGGCTCCTGGCTGACCACGAAGCTCACCCGGGCCGAGCTCAACCCGAGCCTGAAGTGGATCGACATCGTCGGCATGTCCCAGCTGGCGGGCATCGGGTTCACCGTGTCCCTGCTGATCACCGAGCTGTCGTTCGCCGACTCCCCGGAGCACCTGGCGCACGCGAAGACGGGCGTACTCCTCGCGTCCCTGGTCGCGACCGTGCTGGCCGCGGTCGTCCTGGGCGCCCGGTCCCGGCACTACAGGCGGCTCATGCGCGCCACGGCCCCCACGGAGACGGCCGGGGAGTGAGCCCGGGCGCCGGTCCCGGCGGGGCCGGCGCCCCACCTGCCACAGCGCGCGGACACCGTCCAACGCCCGCGGCGGGCCGATCGATACCAGCTGCCACCGTGCCTTGACACACACGACAATTCCCGCGACACCGAAACCGGGGTGTGCTAAGTTCATGGAAGTTGCAGTTGTGATTCCCGTTGGATTTTGCGTTGTTCGGCCTTCAGGCTGGGTCTTCTTCAGGGTTCGTTATTCGGGTGGTCATCACGGTGACGGGGAAACCGTCAGATTGCGGTTTTCCTTGCCCAGAACGAAGGAGAAAACATGGCTACCGGTACCGTCAAGTGGTTCAACGGTGACAAGGGCTTCGGCTTCATCGAGCAGGACGGCGGCGGCCCCGACGTCTTCGCCCACTACAGCAACATCCAGGCCACCGGCTTCCGCGAGCTCCAGGAAGGTCAGGCCGTGCAGTTCGACGCCACCCAGGGCCCCAAGGGTCTCCAGGCTGAGAACATCACCCTGCTCTGACTGAGCCCCGCGCTGCAGTCGTGACAGAGGCCCGCCCTACGGGTGCTGGGCCTCTGTCCCTTTTTCATGTTTTTCTGGACCGGTCTTCTGGCCGTCGACTTCCGACAGGCACCGGTCCGCACCACCCCACCCCACAGCGTGTTCTCCGCGTGGGCCGTGGAAACCGCAGAATCTTCCGGCGCACCACCGATGCTCCACGTCGAAGCTCCCAGAGGCTTCCTCGACCGGCACGCGCCGTCGACGAAAGGCTCGTATGAACCATCCGTCCCGCGTGAACGGACAACGGCGCTCCTCCACAGGCGGCGGCCACGGCGGCTCCTTCGGACGCTCCCGGCCCCCCAGGTCCTCCGGCCGCCCCCCGGGCGGCGGCAGGGGCCCCTCCGGCCGTCCGGCCGGCGAGTTCGCCCTCCCCGTCTCCACCACCCCGGCGCTCGACCCCGTGTCCACGTTCCAGGAACTGGACATGCCCGCGCCGCTGAAGTCGACCCTGGCCCGCCAGGGCCTGACGACCCCGTCGGCCATCCAGGCCGCGACCCTGCCCAACTCGCTGGTCGGGCGCGACGTCCTGGGCCGCAGCCAGACCGGCTCCGGCAAGACGCTGGCCTTCGGGCTCGCCCTGCTCGCCCGCCTGGAGGGACGGACCGCGCAGCCCCACCGCCCGCTGGCGCTGGTCCTGGCCCCCACCCGGGAGCTGGCCCAGCAGGTGGCCGACTCGCTGGCGCCCTACGCGCGCTCGCTCAAGCTGAACCTGACCACCGTCGTGGGCGGGATGCCGATCTCCCGCCAGGCCCGGGCCCTGCGCCAGGGCGTGGAACTGGTCGTGGCCACCCCCGGCCGCCTGCGCGACCTGGTCGAGCGGGGCGACTGCGCCCTGGACCAGGTGGACGTGGCGGTCCTGGACGAGGCCGACCAGATGACCGACATGGGGTTCATGCCCCAGGTCACCGCGATCCTCCAGCAGGTGCCGTCCGGCGGGCAGCGGATGCTGTTCTCCGCGACGCTGGACCGCAACGTCGACACGCTGGTCCGCCGCTTCCTGAACGACCCGGTCGTCCACTCGGTGGACCCGACCGCGGGCGCGGTCACCACCATGGAGCACCACGTCCTGCACGTGTCCAACACCGACAAGCAGGCCACGGCGACGCACATCGCCGCCCGCGACGGCCAGGTGATCATGTTCCTCGACACCAAGCACGCCGTGGACAAGATGGCCAAGCACCTGCTCGCCAACGGCGTGCGTGCGGCGGCCCTGCACGGCGGCCGGTCGCAGCCGCAGCGCACCCGGACCCTCAAGCAGTTCAAGGAGGGCACGGTGACCGCGCTGATCGCGACCAACGTGGCGGCCCGGGGCATCCACATCGACGGCCTGGACCTGGTCGTCAACATCGACCCGCCGACCGACCACAAGGACTACCTGCACCGCGGCGGCCGTACCGCCCGCGCGGGCGAGTCCGGCAACGTGGTCACGCTCGTCCTGCCCAGCCAGCGCCGCGAGATGGCGCGGCTGATGAGCCGGGCGCAGATCGAGGCGACGACCGCGCAGGTCAGCTCGCAGGACCCGGAGCTGGCCCGGGTGACCGGCGCCCGCACGCCCTCGGGCGTGCCGGTGACGCTCCCGGCGGAGCCCCGCCAGGAGGCCTCCCGGTCCAACAGGCCCCCGTCGCGGGGCAGGCGGCGCCCGCGCCGCTGATCCGGCGCCCCGGTGTCCCCGGGGCACCGAACCGGCTGAACGAGGAGCGGCCCCCTTCCGTGCGCGGAGGGGGGCCGCTCCCGTGTCCGGGGGACGTCCGGGCACGTGGCCGCCGGGCGGTGGCGCGACCGTCCCGGGCGCGGCGCCCACCGGTCTCCCCCGGTCCCGGGCCCCGAACCCGGGACCCCGGCGTCGGCCCCGTCCGCTCCCGGGAGGTCCGCGAGCGTCCCGCGGCCGGGGCGTTCAGCCCACCAGCGTCTCCAGGTAGGCGAGCCATCCCCCGTGGCGGCTGATGTCCTCCGCCCCCTCGGCCGCCGCCGGGTCGCACCCGAAGCCGACCACCTCACGCCCGTCGGCCAGCGTGACGGAGCCCAGGGACATGGGAGCGGGAAGCCCGGTCAGGAACGCCCCGAGGCCCGCCGGGGAGATCCGCCAGACCTCGCAGCGCACCGACGCCCCTCCCTCCGCCACGCGGAGCAGCCCGGGCTTGGGGGGCGAGGTGGGCAGGGCGACCATCCTGTAGTCGGCGCTGGTCGCGTCCTCCGCGACGAACCGCGCGCCCGCGTCCGTGAGCTGGTGGTGGAGCGGCTGCCCGCGCAGGTGGGCGCCGAACACCGCCAGTTCCGCCCCGGGGCCCGGAAGGACCTCTCCCCGCTCCTCCCCGGTGATGTCGGCCGCCAGGTCCAGGGCCACCTGGTCCTCGAACGCCCGGGTGACGACGCTGACCCCGAACGGGCGCCCGTCGGCGGTCCCCGCCGGGACCGCCACCGCCGCCATGTCGAGCAGGTTCACGAAGTTCGTGTAGGTGCCCAGGCGCGAGTTCGCGCCGACCGGGTCCGCGGCGACCTCCGCGAGCGTGGGGTGGCCGACCGTGGTGGGCAGGAGCAGGGCGTCGAAGCCGGCCAGGAGCGCACGGGCGGTCGCCCTGTAGGCGGCCAGCCGGTGCTGGTCGGCGGCGAGGGCGTGGGCGGGGAGGTTCCCCGCGGCCAGGATGATCCCGGCGACGGTGGGGTCGGCGCCCTCCGGGTGCCCGGCCAGGAACCCGCCGACGGCGGCGTGGCGCTCCGCGACGAGCGCGCCCTCGTAGAGCAGGCGCGCGGCCTCCAGCAGCGGGGCCACGTCCACCTCCACGACCTCCGTCCCGGCCGCGCCCAGGACGTCCGCGGCGGCGCGGAAGGCGGCTCGCTCCGCCCCTCCGAGCGGAGCGAGCCCCTCGGCCGTCGGCACCGCCACCCGCCCGGCCCCGCGCGGGGCGAGCCGCACGTCGGCGGGCCAGTCCCTGCTGAAGGGGTCCCCGGCGTCGGGTCCGGCCATCACGGCCAGGGCCGCGCGCGCCGGGGCCAGGCCGCGGGAGAACACGGTGACGCAGTCGTAGGGGCGCGCGGCCGGGACCACCCCCGTCGACGGCACCAGGCCGAGCGTGGGCTTGAGGCCGACCAGGCCGTGCAGGGCGGCGGGCACGCGCCCCGAGCCGGCCGTGTCGGTGCCCAGGGCGATGTCGGCGATCCCGAGTGCCACGGCCACGGCGGATCCTGAGCTGGATCCGCCGGAGACCCGTTCGGGGTCGAAGGCGTTGCGGACCGCGCCGTAGGGGCTGCGCGTGCCGACCAGCCCGGTGGCGAACTGGTCGAGGTTGGTCTTGCCGAGCACGATCGCGCCGGCGTCCACGAGCCTGCGCACGGCCGGCGCGCTCGCCTCCGGCGTGTAGGCGTAGCCGGGGTGGCCGGCGGTGGTGGGCAGGCCGGCCACGTCGATGTTGTCCTTGACCGCGAGGAGCGTCCCCGCCAGCGGCAGGTCCTCACCCGACGCGAGGCGTCCCTCCAGCGCCTCGGCCTCGGCGGCCGTCTCCCGCTCGGGGCGCAGGGTGATCCATACCTCGGGCCGGTCGGCCCCGGCGATCCTCCGGTAGGCGGAGCGGACGCGGTCGGTGGGGTGGGGCATCAGGCGGGCTCTCCTTGTGTGATGACGGCCAGTGCGCTCCCCGGGTCGAGGTGCTGGCCCGGTGTGACGAGGATGTCCGAGATCCTTCCCGCGCGGGGAGCGCGGACCACGACCTCCAGCTTCATGGCTTCGAGGCGGACCACGGGCTGGCCCTCCTCCACCGTGTCGCCCGGGGCGGCGTCGACCTTCCAGACGGAGGCGGCCAGGGGCGCCTCGACCAGGACCGCGCCGGGCGGCAGGTCGGGCGCGGCGGGGACGGCGGGGTCGGGTTCGGGCCGGTCCTCGAACTCCCCCGCGGCCTCCCAGGCCCGGCGCTCGGCCTCGAACGCCGCCGCCTGGCGGCGCTCGAACGCCCGGATGGATCCGGCGTTCTCGTCGAGGAACCGCTCGTGGTCGGCGAGGACGAACTCGCCCTCGTCGATGTCGAGCGCGTGGCGCCCGGCGAGCAGGTCGGCGCGGACGTCGAGGAGCTCCTCGTGGCCGACCGGGTACCAGCTGATCCGGTCGAAGAAGCGCAGGAGCCAGGGCGTCCCCGGCTCGAACGGCCCGTACTGGCGCAGACCCGACCAGATGGGGACGGTGCGGCCGATGAGCTGGTAGCCGCCCGGGCTCTCCATGCCGTACACGCACAGGTAGGCGCCGCCGATGCCGACCCCCGCCTCGGGGGTCCACGTGCGCGCGGGGCTGTACTTGGTGGTGACGAGCCGGTGCCTGGGGTCGAGCGGGGTGGCGGCCGGCGCGCCCAGGTACACGTCGCCCAGTCCCAGGACCAGGTAGGAGGCGTCGAAGACGATGTCGCGGACCTGGTCGACCGAGTCGAGGCCGTTGACGCGCCGGATGAACTCGATGTTGTCGGGGTTCCAGGGCGCGTCGTCGCGCACCCCCGTGCGGTAGCGGGCGACGGCCTCGTGGACGGACGGGTCGTCGAAGGACAGGGGCAGGCGCAGGGTCCGGCTGGGCACCCTCAGCCGGGAGGTGGGCGGCAGCCCGTCCTCGATCTCCCGGAGGAGGCCGAGGAGGGTGCGCAGCGGGAGCACCGCCGGGTCGGTGTGCAGGTGCAGGGAGCGCACCCCGGGCGTGACGTCCACGATCCCGGCGGGCGCGGCCAGGTCCAGGGCGGCCATGAGGGCGTGGACGCGCAGGCGCAGGCCCAGGTCGAGCTCCATGGGCCCGTACTCGACCAGGACGTTGTCGTGGCCGCCGCGCCGGTAGGTGACCCCGGGCCGGCCGTCGCCCTCCGGGACGCGGGCGAGGACGCCGTCGTCGCCGTCGGAGCCGGTGGCGCGCAGGAGCGGGGCGGCGGCGGGCTCGAAGTGCAGCCGCTCGGCCGCGGCCTCGGTGACCGGGTGGAACCGGACGGTGTCGCCGGGGCGGAGCTGTCCGACCTTCCAGCGGGAGCCGGAGACCACCGTGACCGGGCAGACGAACCCGCCCAGGCTGGGCCCGTCGGGGCCGAGGAGCACGGGGGTGTCGCCGGAGAGGTTGACGGCGCCGACGGAGTAGGCGGTGTCGTGGACGTTGGAGGGGTGCAGGCCCGCCTGGCCGCCGTCCGGTCGGGCCCAGGACTGCTTGGGGCCGGAGAGCCGGACGCCGTTGCGGGCGGACTGGGGGTGCACCTTCCAGTCGGTGGCGTAGAAGGCGTCCAGGCCCTCGCGGGTCAGGAACTCGGGGGCGGCGTGCGGCCCCTCGGACACCTCCACGTCCCAGTGCGCGTTCCCTCCCCTCCGGACCCCGAAGTCGGGACGGTCGGCCTCCGGGACCGGACGGGCCTCCGGCGCCCCCGCCGGGACGGGCGCGGGGCGCAGGACGTCGCCCGGGAGCAGGGCGCGTCCGCTGTGGCCGCCGTACTCCCCCGCGGTGAACGTGGACGTGCTGCCCAGGTACTCGGGCACGTCCAGCCCCCCTCTGAACAGCACGTACGTGCGCATGCCGGGGCCGCGGGCGGGACCCACCGCGAGCACGCCGCCGGCGGGGACCGCCACCGGCTCCCACCGGGCGACCGGCTCCCCGTCCACGGTGACGTCGGCGGGCGCCCCGGTGACGCACACGGTGGCCGGGGAGGAGAACCGCAGGGTCGGGCCCTCGATGGTGCACTCCAGGCCGGGCGCCCCCTCCGGGTTGCCCAGGGCGCGGTTGCCCAGTCTCAGCGACAGGTCGTCCATGGCCCCCGAGGGCGGGACGCCGACCTGCCAGTAGCCCGTGCGGCCGGGGAAGTCCTGGACGGTGGTGAGGGTCCCGGCCCGCTCCACCTCGATACGGGGCTCCGGGTCGCCGACCTCCGCACAGGTGGCCGTGGTGTGCGCGACCGCGCGGACGCCGACGTGCCCGGCCAGGGCGCGCAGCAGACCCAGGTTGGTCTGGAGCCCGTCGACGCGCACCTCCGCGAGGGCACGGCCGAGCCGGGCGAGGGCGTCGGCTCGGTCGGAGCCGCGCACGACGACCTTGGCGAGCAGGGGGTCGTAGTCGCTGGTGACGCGCTGGCCCGGCTCGATCCAGCCGTCCACCCGCACCCCGGGAGGGGTCTCGAAGCGGGTGACGAGCCCGGAGCTGGGCCGGAAGCCGTGGGCGGGGTCCTCCGCGTAGACGCGGGCCTCGACGGCGTGCCCGGTGCGCGGCGGCCCCTCCGGGGGCACGTCCGCGAGGACGTCCTCGCCCCGGGCCAGGCGCAGCATCCACGCGACCAGGTCGACGCCGGTGATCTCCTCGGTCACGGGGTGCTCGACCTGGAGCCGGGTGTTGACCTCCAGGAAGGAGGCCTCGCCCCGCTCGGTGTCGTAGACGAACTCCACCGTCCCGGCGCTGCGGTAGGAGATCCCCGCGCACAGCTCGCGGGCGGTGCGGTGGAGCTCGGCGCGCAGGGCGTCGGGGAGGTCCGGCGCGGGGGCCTCCTCCACGACCTTCTGGTTGCGGCGCTGGAGGGAGCAGTCGCGGTCCCCCAGGGTGACGACGTTGCCGCGGCCGTCGCCGAACACCTGGACCTCGACGTGGCGGGCGCGGGACACGAACCGCTCCACGAACACGCCGCCGCCGCCGAAGTGGGTGGCGGCCGTCCGGCCGACCTCGTCGAAGGCGGCGCGCAGGGCCTCCTCGTCGGCGCAGGGACGCAGGCCGATCCCGCCGCCGCCCGAGGTGGACTTGAGGATGACCGGGTAGCCGATGCGCTCCGCCGCCGCGGCCGCCTGCTCCACGTCGGGCAGGGTCTCGCTGCCGGCGACCATGGGCAGGCCGGCGGCGGCCGCGGCCTTGCGGGCGGTGTGCTTGTCCCCGAACTCCTCCAGGTGGCGGGGCTCGGGACCGACGAACACCAGCCCGGCGGCCTCCACGGCGTGGGCGAACGCGGCGCTCTCGGACAGGAAGCCGTAGCCGGGGTGGACGGCCCCGGCCCCGGTCGCCGCGGCGGCCGCCAGGACGCGGCCGGCGTCGAGGTAGCTCTCGGCGGCCGGGGCCGGCCCGAGCCGCACGGCCTCGTCGGCGAGCCGGGTGTGCGGGGCGCCCGCGTCGGCGTCGGAGTACACCGCGACGGTGCGCAGGCCGAGTTCGCGGGCGGAGCGGATGATACGGCAGGCGATCTCGCCCCGGTTGGCGACGAGCACGGAGTCGAACACGCTGGCTCTCCTTGGTCCGGTGGTCTGTGCGGCGGTGGGCGGGCGCGTCCGGGCGCGCGGACGCCGGGTCAGAGGGCGTCGGAGTGGAGCGCCATCTGTGTCAGCGCGCGGCGGGCGCGCTCCAGGACGACCTCCATGGACGCGCCGACGTGCTCGTGCATGGCGCGGTAGGCGGAGTCGAGTTCGCCCGCGAGGAGGTGTTCGGTGATCCCGATGTGCTCGGTGACGGTGGAGGTGATCCGGTCGGCGGTGAGGAAGTCGTACATGCGGACCCGGCGGATGCGCCGGTTGACGGAGACGAGGGAGTCGGTGAGGGCGCGGTTGCCGGAGGCGCGGGAGACGGCGGCGTGGAACTCCTCGTCGAGGAGGACGAAGGAGGGGTCGGGCTCGGGGACGTCGGCGCGGAGCTTCTCCCACCGCTCCAGTTCGGCGCGGAGGACGCCGGGGTCGTGCCGGACGGAGGGGTCCTCCATCGCGCGGGAGATGCCGCGGAGTTCGAGGGTGACCCGGAGCTCGTAGAGGTCGCGGAGCTCGGCGAGGTTGGGGACGGTGGCGTAGAAGCCGTTCTCGCGCCGCTCCACCAGGCCGTCGGAGTGCAGGCGGGCCAGCGCCTCGCGTACGGGGGTGCGGGAGACGCCGAAGAGCTCGGCGAGCCGTACTTCGCCCAGCCGGACGCGGGGCGCGATCCGCCCGCTCAGGACCTCCTCGCGCAACAGGGCGTAGACGCGGTCCCGGCGCGAGGTGGCGGTGGCGGCCTCCGGATCCCCCGCCCGCCGCATGCCGTCCCCGGGCGGCGCCTCCGGGGCGGGCACCGCCTCTGTATACATCGGTGTGTCCATGGGGCCCGACGCTAGGAAGGGCGTGTTTCGGCGGCCCTGCCTCCCCGTGAAGCCTGGGTTTCACCGTGTTTCCGCGTGTTTCGCACCGGTGTGCACGGGGTGCCGCGGTCGGAGCGGCGCGGGGCAGTGCGGGGCGGGGTGTCGCGGTCAGGACGGGGTGCCGCGGTCGGGGCAGTGCGGGGCGGACGGCGTCCGGAGCGGGCGCGGGAGCCGTTCCGGACCGGTGGGCCGCCCTCGGCCCCGAGCCCCGGACCGGACGGCGTTCCCGCAGGCACACCCGCGTCCCGCGCCGGCGCCCCGGCCCCGGACGCCGCCCGGGCTGTCTAAGCTGCATCCATGCATTCGATGGGACCGAACCGGCGCACCGTGCTGCTCGGCGCGGCGGGGGCCGCCGTCGCCGCGGCCGTGGGCGGCTGCTCCCGCGGCCCCGAGTACGGGCTCTCCGAGCTGGTCGTCGCCACGGGGCCGCCCGGCGCGGTCTTCCGGGAGATCGGCGCGAAGCTCGCCGTCCTGCTCCAGGAGGTCCTGACGGAGCTGGAGGTGAGGACGGTGCAGACCGGCGCCTCCCTCGACAACCTGTACCTCCTGGACGAGGGCGCGGCCGACCTCGGTTTCGCCAGCCTCGACGCGGTGCTCTCGTACGAGGCCGACACCGGCGAGGGCGCCCGGCTCGACGCCGTCGGACGCCTCTACGACAGCTTCGTCCACCTGGTCGTCCTCGACGACTCGCCCGTGCGCGAGCTCTCCGACCTGGACGGCCTGCGCGTGTCCGTGGGCTCGGTCAACTCCGGCACCGAGTTCACGGTCGCGGAGATCCTGGAGGAGACCGGCCTGGCCGTGGAGACCGTCCGGCTCGACCAGGCCGCCTCCGCCGACGCCCTGGCGTCGGGGGAGATCGACGCCATGTTCTCGCTGACCGGTCTGCCGACCCCGGCCGTCGCCGAACTCGCCGAGAAGCACGCGGTACGGCTGATCGACCTGGCGGACACGGCCGACGTGATGGCCGACGCCTACCCGGAGGCCTACTTCCCGGCGACGCTGCCCGCGACCACCTACTCCGGGGTCCCGGCCTGCCCGACCATGTCCATCCCCAACCTGCTCCTGTGCCGGGCCGACCTGGACGAAGCCCTGGCGTACCGGGTCACCGACACCGTCTACCGCGGCCAGGCGCGGCTGGCGGCCCAGCGCCCGGAGGCCGCGCAGATCAACGTGCGCACGGGCATCTCCACCGGCGTCGTCCCCCTGCACCCCGGTTCCGAGCGCTGGTACCGGGACAACAAGCCCGCCTGAGGCGGCGCCGGGCCTTCGCCGGGCCGGTCAGTCCCCGGAGCCGCGCACCGGCGGCAGCGTGATCACCACGCCGAACCCGCGGCGCTCCCCTCCGGGCAGGCCCGTCCCCAGGGTGAGCCGCCCCCCGGCCTCCCGTACCAGGTCGGCGGCGATCGCCAGGCCCAGGCCGGTGCCCTCGGTGTTCTGGTGCCGCGGCGAGCGCCAGAACCGGTCCAGGGCCGCTGTGTACTGCTCCTCCGGCAGGCCCTCGCCGTCGTCCAGGACGCTGATGCGCACCGGATCCCCCCCGTCGGCCTCCACCACCACGCGGGTGCCGCCCGACAGGCGCAGGGCGTTGCTGACCAGTTCGTCGAGGATGCTGCCCAGCCCGCCCGCCGGGGCGTACGCCCGGACCCCGGCGGGGACACGGGTGGTGACGGAGACGCCCCGGGCCTCGCCCAGCGCCCTCCAGCGCTCCACCCGGCTCTCCAGGACCTCGGCGACCTCCACCGCCTCCGTCCCGGTGACGCTCTCCAGGCGGGTCGCGGCCAGCAGGGAGTTGAGCATCCTGTGCATGACGGCCGCCTCGTCGACGGCGATCTCGTGGGCCTCCCTGGCCTCGGGGGTCTCCAGGTGCGGCGCGAGGTTCTCCACGGCCAGCCGCAGGCTGGCCAGGGGGTTGCGCAGCTGGTGGGAGGCCTCGGAGACGAACGCGCGCTGGCGCTCCAGGGCCCTGCGCACGACGTCCACCATCGTGTTGAACGACTCCGTGAGGCGGCGCAGCTCCGGGGGGCCGCGCTCGGCGTCCACGTGCACGTCGAGGTCGCCCGAGGCGACCGAGGTCGTGGCGGCGTCCAGCCTGCGGATCGGCCGGAGCACCCAGCGGGAGAGCGGCAGCGACGCGGTCGCCAGCACCGTCAGCGGCACGACGCTGAGCAGGCCGAGCAGGCCCCAGACCTGGAGGATGTCGGAGCCGAGCTCCCGGGTCGGGGCGACCACCACCACGGCGCCCGCGACCTCGCTGTCGCGGCCGATGGGCTCGGCGACCACCAGCGGATCGGGGTTCCACGGCCACGCGGTGGTCGGCGGTGCGGGGCGCTCGCCGGCCATCGCGGCGTCGACGGCCCCCGGGTCGGGGATCCCGTCGAGGACGTCGCGCATGCGGTGCCGGTCCCCGGAGCCGACGACGATCTGCCCGTCGGGCGCGACCACGAGGGCCGGGATGGCGTACAGCTCCTCGTAGTGGGCCATCTCCTGGGCGAGGGGGTCGAGCCGGTCGGTCTCCAGGGCGGTGCGGGCCAGGGCGGCGAACCTCCCCGCGTCGCCCAGCCGGTCGACGTACACCTCCTGGGTCCGCTGCTGGGCGATGACCGTGCCCAGGGGGACGAACACCGCGGCGACGATCACGAACGCGACCGGGAGCAGGAGGGCCAGCAGGCGCCGCAGCAACGGTCAGGCCCCGTCGAGGAGGTAGCCGACGCCGCGCACGGTGCGGATGCGCACGGCGCGGCCGACCTTGGCGCGCAGGGAGGCGATGTGGGTGTCGAGGGTCCGGGAGGAGGTCTCCCAGGCGTCGCCCCACACCTGGTCGAGGATCTGGTCGCGGGCGACGACCGAGGGGGAGCGGGAGGCCAGCAGGGAGAGCAGGTCGAACTCCTTGCGGGTCAGCCGGAGCGTCCGCCCGCCGGCGCTGGCCTCGCGGGAGTCGGGGTCGACCGTGAGCGCGCCGACCGTGAGCGGGGGCTCCGCCTCGGCGGCCTCGGCCCGCGCCGGGCGGGTGCGCCGGAGGACGGCGTCGATCCGGGCGAGGAGTTCGGCCACGCCGAAGGGCTTGACCACGTAGTCGTCGGCGCCGGCGCGCAGCCCGCGTACCCGGTCGCGTTCCTCGCTCCGCGCGGTGACGGCGATGACGGCGGTCTGGGGCCGCTCGCGGAGCTTGCGCAGCAGGTCGATGCCGTCGGCGTCGGGGAGGCCGAGGTCGAGCAGGACGACGTCGGCGGGCGGGGCGGTGAGCGCGCGCTCCGCGGTGGCGACCCGCTGGACGTCGAAGGACGCGGACCGCAGGGCCGTCACCAGGCCACGGGCGACCCGGTCGTCGTCCTCCACCACGAGAATGCGCATGTCCAGCATGGTAGGCAGTGTTGCGGACCCCCGCTGACGACGGCGCACGGTCAGACCTCCCGCGCCTCCCGCAACGGAATGAGCGGAAGGGCTTCGCGGATCGTCCCGGCGACGTCCGGAACGGTGACGCCCAGCTGCCGGTACCACTCGGCCACACGGGTGACGGGCGCGCGCATCCGCCTCCCCGCCCTGACGAGTTCCGCGAACGGCACCTCGAGGGGGGCGTCCTCGAAGCCGTCCGGGAACAGACGCGCCACGTCGGAGAACCGCAGCCCCTCCGGCAGCTGCGTGTGGGAGGCCCTCATGCCCAGACGGGCCAGGGCGGCGAGGACGCGCTCGAGGCTCTCCACCTCCTCCTGGGCCGCGGCCAGCACACGGACGAGCGGCAGCGGGTCGTTCACACCGATGTCCCCCCAGTTCAGCAGGGAGGCTCCGGTGGAGAGGGTCTCCTCCAGGGGGGAGAGGTCCGCCGGAAAACGGAGGCCGATGTCGAAGCCGAAGGCGCGCAGCCGGTCGACCGTCTCGGACATCCCCAGAGGAGATACCTCCTGGATGTCGTAGAGGTCGTAGTAATTCAAACCCTCGGACGGGGACAGCGCCCTCCCCTCCTCGTCGAAGAGGAGGTCCATGTCGTCCTCCCCCGCGTCGTCCGGGAACCTCCCGGGAACCGGGAGGCCGGCTCCGGCTACTTTCTCGATGATCTCCGACGGCTCCACCCCGGTCTCCAGGGCCTCGCCGAGGAGATTCCCGGGAGGGACGGCCTGCCCGCACGCGATCCACGGCCCCACCCCGTCGCCGTTCACGCTCAGCAGGGTCAGGAGCCGCGGGTCGGCGCAGCGGGGAGCCGCCCCGTCAACGACCCTCATCCCCAGCTCGGATATCCCGCGTTCCGCCTCCTCCACGGACACGGAAAGACTCAGGGCGACGCTGACCACCGCTCCGGGAGGGACAGGGTCCGAGAACCAGGCAGGGGAAGTGGACGGCGGGACCGGATAGGCGTCCATCAGCGCACGGGCCATCGGGCCGTCAGCGATGCGCACCAGGTCCTCGTCCAGCCCGTGCCCGCCGGTCCGGAAGGCGCGGGCCACCTCCGCCACGCTGACCTTCGATCTCCGCGCCATCCAGGCCAGCTCGACCGGACTGACACTTTTCAAACGGCTCCGGAGGATGCATGCGCACAGGACGCGCCCCAGGCCCCGGTCGTCGGCCACGGCCCGCAGGAGCGCCGCCTCGTCCCCCAGCAGACCCAGGGCCTCCATGCGCGCCACCACCTCCGAGGGTCTGACCTCCAACGCCCTGGCCTTGGCGAACAGGGCTTCGGCCTTCGGTTCGGACCACACCATGCGGCGGTCCGCATCGGTTCGCACGAGGAAGAGCTGGTCGGACGGACGGGGCAGGAGCAGGGGGCCCACCTCGGACAGCTCGGGGACGAGGTCGAGGAGTTCTCCGGACACGCACTCGTCCCGGTGGGCCAGGAGCCGCCACAGGAGGATGTGGTCCGGGGCGTGTCCGGAGACGCGCATCCACTTGGTACCCGCCCCCTCGTCCGTTTTCCGGTACTTGCGATCTGTATCGATGAGGGCGAACCCGCGGTCGGCCGGGAAGACCCCGACGTCCGCGGGGTTCGACACCCCTTCCCCGATCGGGAAGCCGGCCCCGCGCTCGACGGCCGATGCCACGAGCAGGTCCGCCAGAGCGGGGCTGGCCCCCGCCACGGAGCACAGCCAGGAGTAGTCCCGGAAAGCGGCGTCCGAGGCGAAGAGGTCCCGGGACGCCCCCTCCAGGAGCGTGCCCACCACACCGGAGACGTCGCTGAGCACCTCGCCCCGGTCCACGGAGAGCTGTTCCGGTGCCAGGGGACCGGAGAGGTTCACGACCACACCGAAGAAACCGCACCCCGAGGGGGAGAAGTACCCGCGCCGGACGGCGGGCCGGACGAAGAGCCCGTCCACCAGCAGGGCCCCGCCGTCGTCGCACCAGATCACGTCCGCGCCCTCGGGCGCCGCGTCCCAGGGGGCGAGTTCGCCTTGGACCCTGATCCCGTCGCCCTCCGCTTCCTCCGCACCGGGCGCGACGAACCCGCCCGCCCGCCATTCGTGTCCGTGCTGGCCGTCCTCGGCGGTGGTGCGGAACTCGGCTATCCCGAGAAGGCGGCGGAGGACCTCGACGCAGGACCACTCCTCGTTCCCGGCCACGTCCTCCCGAAGGTGGAGGCGCACCGTCGTCCCCGGCGCCGTGCCGCGCTCGGCGACCCGCCTGATGCGGAACAGGTGGCCGGGGCCGTGGATCGAGGCCTCCAGCACCGGGCCGGGTCCGCCGTCCGCGCCCATCCGGCAGGTGGT
This sequence comes from Nocardiopsis tropica, assembly GCF_042660575.1. NCBI lineage: Bacteria > Bacillati > Actinomycetota > Actinomycetes > Streptosporangiales > Nocardiopsidaceae > Nocardiopsis > Nocardiopsis tropica. Next base: position 198,882 of record NZ_JBHSUF010000008.1, on the reverse strand, counting down.
CACCCGGATGTCGTCGGCCAGCATGAAGTAGCTGAGCACACCGATGCCGAAGCGGCTGTTCGGGTACAGCCGCACCGGAGGGTCCAGGGCCTCCCACTTCTCCCGCTCCATGAGGTAGTCGGGCTGCTCCGCGAAACGCGCCCCCGCGTGGGAGAAGACCCCGCGCAGCTCGGCCTCGCCCATCCCCACGCCGTCGTCCGAGCAGTCCACGTACCGGCGGCCGTCCCCGTCCACCCCCTGGGTGAAGTCGATCCGCCCGTCGTAGGCGTACGATCCGGCCGAGGTGCGGTCCAGGTACTCGGTGCGCGCCCGGCGGTACCGGCAGGCGTCCAGGGCGTTCTGGTACAGCTCCCGGACCGCCAGGTCGCGGTTCTTGTACAGCTGCACCCCCGTCAGCAGCTCGCGGGCCCGGCGCTCGTCGATCCGGAACCGCGACCACCCGTCGAACACGCCCTCCGCCGGGCGCACCCCGTCGGCGGACAGGCGCACCGGCAGCTCCGGTACCGGCTGGTTGACGCTCTTGCGCACGGAGCGGTGGATCTCGTGCAGGAGTTCGTCCACCCTTCCCACGTACTCCCGCAGCGCCTCGATCACCGCCTCGTGGTGGCACTCCGCCTCCAGCACGGGCAGGCCCTTCGGGCCTCCCCAGTGGGCCCCCTCCACGGTCTCCAGCAGCCTCCCCAGGTCGACGGCGTGCGGCACTCCGAGGTGCTCGGCCACCACCTCCGGCAGCGAGGCCGCCTCCAGGACCGTGCCGAACGCCAGGGCGAGCACCAGCACCAGCCGCTGTTCGCGCACGCGCTGGTTTCCCCGGCCGCGAACCCGGTCGTCGGCCCTCAACAGCCCCAGGTACTCGGGGTTGCACACCCCCGGCCCGCGCCGCAGACCGTGGAACACCTGACCGAGCCGGGCGGGGTCCAGCGCCCCGGCGAGGTCCTCCCCGGGCTCGCGCACCAGGTCCAGGAGTTCGCGCAGCGCGTCCTCCCCCGGCACGTTCCCGGCACGCAGCGACCACCGGTGGAACAGCCACCACCCGATGCCCGCCCCGTGGTCCGGGTGCCGGCGGGCCCGTTTGACGAGCGTCCCGTGCCCCTCCGCGAACTCCTCGAAGGACGTGCGCGCCGCGTCCGCGCCGGCCACCCGTTCCAGGGAGCCCGGCCCGACCTCCGCCAGCCCGGCCGCCCGGTTCAGTTCATGGACCCGGAACACGAACGGTGCGAGGACGAGGAGCGCGGCCTCCGCCGGGTACAGGTCCAGGTCGTGTCCGGGCCCCGGCTCCCCCAGCAGCTCCTCCACTCGCCCGAGGAAGCGGAGCGGAACGCCGGGGTCCAGCCACGGGTCGTCCGCCAGACGCTTCTCCGCCGCGTCGCGGAGCGGTACCAGGCGGGAGGCCGCGTCGACGGCCGCCTCCCGGAAGGGCCCGGAGTCGCTCCCCTCCCGGACGCGGTCCCAGACGGGTGACCGGTCCACCCTCTCCGGCCAGGGGTCCGCGGGCGGGCGCGCGGGGCCGGGCCCGGCGGCGTGGTGGTGGACGGTGACGCTCCCGATGCGGCCGGCGCTCACGGCCACACCGCCGTGGACGCCACCGCCGATGGAATTGTGCGTTTCGCCCTGATTCACGTCGATCCCCTCCCTCGCCCTGGGGACAGCCTAGGAGAGCGCAAAGGCCGTCGCTTCTCCGGAGAAGTCGGGAACCGTCCGCGGTACGACCGCGACCACAATGGATTACCTGCGGAAACCTCCCTTCGGTCCGCCTTCGCGAAGTTCTCCCTATAGGTCCTGGTACGTCCCTCCGCTTTCCAGCGGTCAAGGGCTTCGCCATCGCCGGACCGCGGTCCCGGCTCTTTCGCTCCCAAGGTCACTTTGGGGCTGCTGGGAGCTGGTGCGTTTCGGGTCGGATCCACCGAAAACGCTTTACCGTCCGGCACTCGCCATCGCCGATGACGCCGGGACACAGGGGACTCCGGGGAAAGACGCACCCGGACTGAGCAGCGGACTTCCCCGATCCTCTCCACAGATCCCCCGGCGGCGTTCCCCCGGGCGAACGGGAAACATGCCGCAAGCATCAGTTTATGAACAGTCCGAGGATGACTGCATCCGGACAACATGATCAGTACCCCAGTGGGCATGTACAAGTGGGTTCGAAAGTCAGCAGAATATATGGGAGAGCCGAAGTCGGACCCGACCGGACTTACAGGGCCGCACGGGAAACAGGAGCGACCAATGGTGGAACCGGAAGAATCGAGGCCGCCGCGTGCGTAGAAACAACCAGGAAAGACAGCCCGGACAGGAGCTCTCGTGAAGGGCTTGGGACGGGGGCCCGGGCGATGGCGCACGTCGAGTTACAGCGGCGGCGGTACCAACTCGTGCGTCGAGGCGGTCATGAGCGCGCCCGCCGCGGTCGGGATCCGCGACTCCACGCACCGCGACCACGCGGAGCTCGCCCTGCCCGCGCACCAGTGGGTCGCGCTGCTCCGACTCGCGGACCGCGCCTGAGCGGGCGTGGTCCGGGGCCGGCCCCGGACCACCGCGGTCACATCTGTGCGAGGTAGATGTCCGCGTCCCCGCGCACGCTCTTGCGGATGCTCAGCGTCGCGGGGTGGTCCGCGCCCATGGCCTCCCGGTACATGTCCTCCACCTCGATGAACTCCGGGTCGACGTCCTCGCCCTGGGCCCTGCGGTCCACGAGCAGGTTGCGCCGTGCCAGGAGGGTCAGCGGGTGCCTCGCCCCCAGTTCCCTGGTGCACGCGGCCAGGGCCTCCTCGTCCAGCTCCCGGGCCCCCGCCACGTCCCCGGTGAGGAAGTGGTCGTTGGCCAGGTTGACCAGGCAGGAGAGGGCGCTGGGATGGTGCCCGCCGATCCGCTCCCGGAACAGTGCCAGGGCCCCCTCGTCCAGCTCGCGCGCCTCGGCGACCCTGCCGAGGCGGCGCAGGATGATCGCCTGGTTGATGTTCGCGGCCCCGACGTAGGGGTGCTGGTCGCCCAGCAGCTTGACGTAGCGCTCACCGGTGGTCTGCGCCAGCTCCAGTGCCTCGTCGTGCTGGTCGACCGCGCTCAGGGACATCGAGTGCACGAGCGCCGCGTACATGGTGTCGTTGCTGTCCGCGCCCTGCTTGATCCGGAAGCGCTGCCAGGCCTGCTCCGAGAGGGCGAACGCCTCCCTGTGCCTGCCGATCCGCCGCCGCATGACGGCCAGCGTCCGCACGTTGCTCAGGACCCCGGGGTCGTCCTCGCCGAGCAGGCTGGTGACCCGCTCGACCTGGTTGGTCTGGATCGCCTCCGCCTCCCGGTACAGGCCCCGCTCCATCAGGGCCTCCGCGTACCCGTTGTTGGTGCCGAGGGTGCGCCCGTGGTCGGGGCCGAAGACGATCTCCAGCCGGGTCAGGGTGTCGCGGTACTGCTCGGCCGAAGCCGCCGGGTCACCGCTGAGGAGCAGGTTGAAGGCGCGGAAGTGGGCGGTGAGCAGGGTGTGCGGATCGTCCTCCCCGAAGAGGCGTACCCGGCGGTGGTAGGCGTCGGCGGCGGCGGCGAGCGAGTCCCGGAACCTGCCGACGAACCGCAGGCTGCGGATGTGCTCGATCTCCGCCTCCAGGGTCTCCGGGTCCTCCGGGTTCTGCTGCTCGCGCAGCGTGGCCAGGGTGGTCTCCCCCAGTTCGAGGGCCTCCGCCAGGTGGCCCTGGCCCCGCATCGCCACGGCGACCTGGACCGCCATCCCGAGGGTGGAGGGGTGCTCCTCCCCCAGGTGCTGCTTCCACCACGCCCACGCGGTGTCGCCCAGGCGGCGGGCGTCCTCGAACTCCTGGCGCAGCAGGGCGATCCGGCACATCTGGACCACGACGGCGCGGACCCACGGGTCCGCGCAGTCCCAGGCCTCGGACGCCCACACGTGCGGCAGCAGGTCGGTGAAGCGGCTGGAGTCGTTCGTGACGTCCTGGAGGTCGCTGCGGCCCAGCAGCTGGTGGGCGCAGTGGCGCATCTCCTCCCGCTCCGCCTCGTCCATGGGCGCCTGGACCGCCCGCTGCACGAGCCGGTGCAGGGAGATCGTGTTGCGCTGGTGGTCGATGTGGGCGAGGCTGTTGCGCCCGATGTCCCGGATGGCCATGCCGAGTTTGGCCGGGTCCTCCAGCGCCGTCCTCAGCTCCGCCGGGCCCTCGATGCCCCGCGCGTGGTTGAAGAGGGTGCGGGGGATGGGCGCCGTCGCCATGAACGAGCAGAGCTGGAGCAGCTGGAGCGCGGCCGGGTTGGTCATGGCCAGCCGGTCCAGGGACACGTTCCACGCGGCGGCGACCGCCACCGGGTAAGTCCCGTCCGGGCGCAGCAGCGCGAGCATCTCCTCGCTCTTGTCCGCGAACTGGCGCAGGTACTCCTCGGTGGCCATGCCGCTCTCGTGCAGCCACACCGCCGCCTGGTTGAGCGCCAGGGGCAGGTCGCCCAGCTCGCGCGCCAGGGCGTCCGCCTCGTCGTCGGTGAGCGTCGCCGGACCGCGCCGTTTGAGGAGTTCGATGCTCTCCTTGCGCTCGAACTCCCGGACGGAGAGGAAGGCGTCACCCCCCGCCACGGTCCAGCTGTTGTCCCGAGAAGTGATGATCACGTGCCCCTCGCCCCCGACAGGAAGATACTGTTCCAGTTCGGCCCGGGCCTGCGCGTTGTCGTAGACGAGAAGCCAGCGCTGGAAGAGCCCGCCCTGGTGGAGCGCCGCGAGCACGTCCTCCACGACGTGCCCGCTGCCGGCGCCGACGCTGTCCAGCCTCAGGCGGGACGCCAGCACGGAGAAGCTCTCGCGCAGCTGGTTGCCGTGGGCGGAGGGGATCCAGACGATGAGATCGTATTCGGAGGCGTACCTGTGCAGGTACTCCTTCGCGAGCTCGGTCTTGCCCACCCCGGACATCCCGTTCAGCGCGGTGATGACCTGGCGCTGCCCCGTGAGGAGCTGTGCCCTCAGCGCGGAGAGCAGCTCCTCGCGCCCCGTGAAGGCGCTGTTCTTACGGGGGACCTGCACCCAGACAGCACTCAGCGGCCGACCGCTGGTGGACGATCTGCCCGCGCGGCCGCTGCGAATGTCGCCAGAATCGTTCATTCTATCCCCAATTGACGGGTTTGTAGACATAAGCGGCTTTTCACCCGACCGATCAGAAAAGGGTGCGGTATTCCGTGTCTTCCGGTTATCGCTCTTACTCGTTTGCGCAGATCCGGGAACCTTGGTCAATCCTAAACCAGACGAGGACGGGGGCCAGTTTTCCGGCACAGAATGATCCCGGTATCCGTTTCGCCCGGCCGCTTCGGCATATTCCCTGATCGGTGCCGAATAACGGCGTACGAGGGCCGCGCTCTCCACCGCGGGGAGCATGGACCGCACCCACGAGCGCGACGCCCCCGTGTTCGTCGGGGAGACCACGTGCTCGCCGCGGAGCATCCTCGCGAGGTCGCCGAACCAGGGGTCCACCCTCAGCAGGCGCTCCGCCGCCAGGCCCAGCATCCGGCGGATGTCGGACACCCGCCCTCCCCGGGCGAGGAGGGCCTTGCGGACCCCGTCGCGGAAGTCCCACCGGACCGCCCCGCGCTCGGCCGCGTCCCCCATCCGGACGAGCCCGCTGAAGAAGACCTCGGTCAGCTCGGACGGCGACGCCCGGCCCATCACGTCCTCGCACACGGCCTCCACGAGGCCCGGGTCCAGCGGGACGGCGGCCAGGGCCACGGCGAGGTCGAACGCCTCGGGGGTCGCCGCCCGCTGGAAGCGGCCCACCTCCCGGTCGGGGTCGAACTCCCCGTCGGCCCCGGCGTCGGGCGCCAGCACCGGCCCCGGCCGCCCCGGGAACTCTGCGGTCTGCGTCCACAGCCGCGCGCGACCGCGGGCCATCACGAACGACGCCCAGTCGTGGAGCGCGGACGGCTTCAGCGGGAGCACCGGGACCAGCGTCCCGGCCGCGGGCTCGTCCTCGTCCGCGACCAGGTCGGCGAGCGTCCGCTCGCGCACGTACCGGGTGTTCGGCGCCCCGGCGGCGGCGGGCCAGGACGTGCCCAGCTCCGCGGGGACGGTGGCGATGGCGCCGCGCCTCCACAGCCGGGGGCTCAGGAGGTGCAGGATCGCCAGTGCGCCCTCTCCGGCCGCGCCCGCCACCCACTCCTGGAATTCCCGGTCCCGCCAGGCCCCGCCGAGTCCGTCGGTGAGGATCAGGGTGACGTGCGCGCCGGTCGCCCGGCGTCCGCCGAGCCCGCGGCCCCGCCCGTTCGCGTCCCTCAGCTCCGGCGGCCCGGCCCGCTCGGAGTCGAAGTGCAGCGCGCGCACCGTCCGGAAGACCCCGCTGTCCCGGAGGAGCCCGGCGAACTCGCCCGCCGGACCGCGCTGGAAGAGCATGGTGACACCCTCGTCGAGCAGGAGGGTCAGGTCCACCGCCCTCTCGTCGCGTGCCCGGAGCACGGGCACGACGGGGACGCCGGCGCTCGCGCGCTCGCCGTCCGTCCAGTGGAGGCTGTCCAGCAGCGCGCGGGCGTACGCGCGCGCGGTGCCCTCCGGGTCGACCCGGTCGGGCTCGCCCCGGGGCGCCTTGAGGTTGAACGGGGACAGGGCCGCGACGAACTCCTGCCGCCGTTCCAGGACGGGCTGGACGAACCCGGGCGACTCGGCCCCCTCCTCGGAGGGGGCCTGCTCCCGCCCGGAAGGGGCGTCCGGTGTCGGCACGCGCCCGTCCGGGGCCGCCGGGCGGTCCGCGCCGGTCGCGGGTGCGGGCTCCCGGGGCCGGCCGGCGCCGGGGTTCCCGACCTGCTCCGGGACCGTGCCGGGAGGCCACGGGGACGGCGCCGGCCCGAAGTCGTGGCCCGTGTCGGCCACGAGCTCCTCCCGGCCCTCCCCGAGGCGGTGCGCCCGCCGGGCCCGGCGGGCGCTCGCGTCCCACAGGGCCGCCAGGTGGATCGCGTCCGCCAGGTCGGTCGCGGTGAGCCCCGGCCCCCGGCGCGTGGACCCTTCCGCGTCGCCTGTCACCCGGGGTCGGTCGCTCCCCGGTCCACGCCCCGAACTCATCCCGGGCTTTCCGTGAGCCGGTGCCAGAGGAGCTCCGAGAGCTCCCGCACCTGATCCCCCCCGGGTCCGGCCTGGTCGGGGCCGAGCGCGCCCACCAGGTGCACGGCGTTGAGCAGCTGGTCGATGGCGAGTTCGTGCCCGCTGCCGCTCCTCTCCAGGAACTCCGTCACCAGCGGGCGCGCCCCGGAGGGCAGGTCGCCCCCGAAGTGCCCCGCCACGGCGGCCAGCAGCTCCTGCTCGTCCGGGAGGCCCATCCGGACCGGGATGCACCGCCGCATGAAGGCGGGGGAGAGGTCGCGTCCGCTGTTGCAGGTGAGCACGGTGATGGGGAAGGCGGAGCAGAGCACCTCTCCGTGCGCGACCGGCACGGTGCGTCCGGGGTCGTCGGTGGCCACCTCGATCGTCGGCGCCACCCCCGCCAGCCTGGCCAGCTCGGGGATGCGGTAGCCGCCGTTCTCGAACAGGTCGAGCAGGTCTCCGGGGAGGTCGAAGTCGCCCAGGTCGAAGTCGTCGATCAGCAGGACGCGGGGCGCCCTCGTCGGCAGGAACGCGGTGCCCAGGGGACCCAGGGCGAGGTAGCGGCTGATCGACTCCGCGCTGCTGCGCAGGTGCGCGTCGCCGTCCCCCGCGTAGCGCCGGTCCGGGGCCTGCCCGGTGGCCCGCCGGTGGGCGTTCTCCAGGTTGAGGTCGTGGATCTGGGTGAGCGGGTCGTAGGAGTACAGGCCGTCCCCGACGGTGCTCCTGCTGGTCACCGCCCAGCGCAGCGTCCTGCCCAGGTTGAGCTCGCGGGCGATCTGGTGGGCCAGGCTGGACTTGCCCACCCCGGGCGGCCCCGTGACCAGGAGCGGCCTGCGCAGGTGGATCGCCGCGTTGACCTTGTCCAGGAGGTGCTTGCGGTGGGGGCCGAGCGGGACCGTGCCGGGGCGCGGGTGCTGCGGGCCGAGGTGCCGCGCGCTCTCCGCCGTCGCGACGGCGTCCTCCCCCGGCTCCGCCGGCTCACCGGGCTCCCCCGGGGGAGCCGACGGTTCGTAGAAGGGGGACGTCGAACCGGAGTTCAACGCCCCGCCGTAGGTACGCCACTGCGGAGGCGGGGGTAACCGCGTCGCGAGGTCCAGATGCGCGCGCGGCTGACCAGTGCCGTGGAAGACCCACCACTCCGGTACGGAGTCGGTCGGCCCGGGTCCGGCGTGTGCGGTCATGGCGAGCCCTTCGAGCCTCGGTCAACGGGGGGTGGTGCGGATACTGCTGGCGGTCAGCGGAGGGGGGTCCGGGAGGACCGGCAGGGAATCGTGGTAGAAGACGGCGACCTCGAAGCTTTCTTCGATGTACCCGCTATCGTCCGGCGAAACGCCCCCTGAGCGGGACTTGTGGAGCACCTGGGGGATCGACTGGAGTTTCTCTGATGACACCGTCACCTCTCGTCCCGTCTTTCCCAGATTCAGCCACGGACCGATTCCCCGACCGTTGTCGGCGGAACGCCACACCACAACCGGAACTCCGAACCTGAGCGCGGACCGGACCGACTGGTGGCAGTCGTCCAAATGGGAGGGTACCGAGAGAATGGCTATTCTATCGTCCGGGAGCCGATCCTCCAATGGTTCCCGGTAGGTCCGACCGCTCAGCCGCTCCTTGGTCTGCGCCTCGTGGGCCGTGTCCAGGTGCACCCCCGAACCGCACCTCAGCAGGGCCGCCCACCGTCGGCCCAGGGCCCTCCTCCCCGCGTCGTAGTCGCGCCGCGAGGGGTCCTCCAGCTCCGCCGCCCGGTAGACCACCTCCGCGCGGGCCCCGAGCGGCGGCGCCCCGGCCGCTCCCCCCGCCTCCTGCCACCGGTCGGCCTCCAGCTCCCGCAGCAGGTCCAGCTCCGCGACCAGCTCCACCCGCATCCTCCCCCGGTGGTGCTCCCTGCGGTGGTCCACCTCCACGAGGCCGAGCAGGACGCCGACGCTGTCGGCGATCCTGTCCGGGGTGACGCCCTTGCGGGTGCCCGAGTCGCAGAAGTCGGGCCGGTCCCCGCCGTGCTCCCTGAGCACCGTCCAGTACCGCAGGTCGTGGCGGTCGCGCTCCTCGCCCCTCTCGACGTGGACGACGAGGCGGGCCGGCACGTCCTCCCCGGCGTCCGGCCCCGGCGGCGCCCCGGGGGCCTCGGGGGCGCTCCCCCCGCCCCAGCCCTCCAGCAGCGCCGCGCAGCGCAGCGCGCCCCGGGCGCCCAGGATCGCGCAGAACTCGACCAGCGCGGACTCCCCCTCCCGGCCGGGGATCTCGGCCAGGGCCACGAACGTGTGCCACGCACGGTCGGACGGCGTGCGGTCGATGGGCCGCGCCCCCCTGACGCGGTCGGCGATCTCCCGGAAGTCCGCGGCGTCGTACAGGACCAGCTCCTCCCGGACGGTGTCGACCTGCTGCCGGGTGGCCTCGGGTATGGCCTGGCTGACCTGGGCCCACTCCTCCTCCCTCACCAGGGGCTCGGCGATCAGGGCCGCCGTCCGCCAGCTCCGGCTGTCGTCGGACCAGTAGCCGATCCACCGCATGAGGACGCCGAGCAGCCGGCTCTCGCGGCAGCGGCCGACCAGGGCGTCGGTGAAGACCACGGGCACGGCGTTCCGGTTGATCCCGGAGCGGACCCGGGGGAGCTTGCCCAGCAGCAGCTCGTGGTACTCGGGGGACGTGACGCAGGTGACCGAGCACAGGGCCTTGGCCAGCCGGGCGTAGTCGGCCTCGTCCACCCGGGGAGGGACGGGGCCCTCCAGCGGCTGGTCCTCTATCCCGGCCGCACGGCTCACCCGTCCCGCCCCGTCAGGAGCGGCGCCGCGGCCTCGCGGACGCGGAGCATGCCGGCGCTCCCCTCCTCCCTCTCGTCGAGGAGGTCGAGCACGGCGCCGAGGAGTCGGTACTCCTCGTGGGCGAGGGAGACCAGCTGGGAGGCGAAGACCGTCAGGTCCTGGTCCGCGCGGAGTCTGCGGCGCAGCCTCGGGTCGAGGGCCGTGTAGAGGTCGAACCTCAGGTCGGGGGAGAGCAGGGTGCGCAGGTCGGTCATGGCGCGCGCGGTGCGCGCGACGGCGGTCGCGGTGTCCGGTCCCGCCCCCCAGACCCGGGGGACCCGGTCGAGGGGGATCATCCAGCCGGCCCTGCCGTTGGCGGCCGCCTCGCAGACGATGCCCAGGAGCCCGTCGCCCGTCCCCTCCCGGACACCGCTGCCGCTGAAGCCCGGCAGGACGGTGAAACCCGTGGCGGAGTCGACGTCGATCTGCGTGTAGCCGAAACGGCTGCCGCTGTCGCCGGTGATCCGTCCGGTCACCCAACGTCCGGTCTCGGCGTTGGGGAAGCCCAGGACGCGTACCCGGTCCCCGACGCGGTGGCGGGCTGTCGCGGCGGGCGGCCCCGGGGCGGTGCGGTCGAGGCGGAGCACGGCCGCGTCCCAGGGCGCCTCCCCGTCCCACCACCACCCGCCGGCGAGGACGGTGCCGACGGACTCCCATCCGGGGAGTCCGCGCGGCGCGTCCAGGCGCACCTCGCTGCCGGGGCCCGCCGAGGGCCCGACGGCCTCGACGACGACGTGGGCACAGGTGAGGGCGTACTCCGGCGCGACCAGTACCGCCGCTCCGTGGAGGGCGGTGCCGTCCCGGTCGGTGACGCGGAGCTGCCAGTCAGGGGTGTCGGGTCGGTTGGACAGGAGGGACACGGTGCTCCCGTTCGGCACAGGGGGTCGGGTCACGGAGGACGGACCCGGTGACGCGACCCCGCTGTCAACGTGGATTGTGTTTGGTTTTTTTATTCTACCGATCGAACCCGAAACGCCACGAGGATAGGACAGAAACTCGATATTGTGCGAACTAATGTCTGTTTTGTGAAAGGTGTTAAGTAAGTTAAAAGTATTTTCTGGCGGCCGGGCCGCCCGCCTCCGGCAGCGGGCGACCGGGCACCCCGGTCAGGAGGCCGGCAGTGATTCCGATGTCCGTCGGCGCGGGGCGCGGCCCCACGGCATGACGCGGTCCAGGGAGTAGCGCCCGCCCGCGAAGCCGAGGGCGACGGCGGTGACGGCGAGGACCACCAGGTACTCGTAGCCGCCGATGAACGCGTCACCGAGGTGGGCGAAGTAGTAGGCGCTTCCCATCATGAAGGCCAGGAGGAGTCCGGCGAGGGGCAGGGCGAACCCGACGGCGAGCGCCAGCCCGGCGCCCATCTCGATTCCCGCGCCCAGAAGGGCGGAGAACTGGGGAAAGGGAATTCCCAGGGAGGCGAACCCCTGGGCGGTGCCCTCGAGGTCGGCGGCCTTCGGCCAGCCGTGGGCGATGAAGACGACACCGACGACCGCTCTGGCGAGGAGGGTGGTGGTGTCGCTGATTCTGGAGACGACTGTTTTCTCGTTCACGGGTGATTCCTGTTCTGTGAGCGGGTATCCCAGAGGAGATCGCGGCCCGAGTCCAACACTTGAGACCGCAACCTTTTTCTGGGAAGCCAGATGATAGTACGCATCCGCCCGAACACATAGAGTGTCTCCCCGCGTTTTTCCCTCCCGCGCCGTAACCCCCGGTCAGGACAGGTCACAGAACCCGGTTCAGTCCCGGCCCCCGGCCCCTCCGGACCCCGGGCACCGCGGCTCCCGCCCCTCCGGGTCCAGCTCGCCGAGCATCACCTCGGAGATCTCGCGGAGCTGGTCGACCTGCTCCCTCGTCAGGGAGTCGAACAGGACCCGGCGCACCTCGCGCACGTGGCCGGGCGCCGCCTCCCGCAGTACCTTGAGCCCGCGCGGCGTGAGCTCGGCGATCGTGGTCCGCCTGTCCCCCAGCCGCTTGAACCGGTGGATCAGGCCGTCCTCCTCCAGCCGGGCGGCGGCGTGCGAGAGCCGGCTGGGCGACGACCTCAGCAGCCCGGCCAGCTCGGTCATCGTCAGTGCGCCCCCCGGGGCCTCGGACAGCATCGCCAGGGCCTGGTAGTACGCGTGGGGGAGCCCCGAGTCCCTTCTGAGCTGCCGGTCCAGGGAGCCCTCCAACAGGTGGACGGCGGCCAGGAAGGTCCGCCAGGTCCGCTGCTCGCCCTCGTCTAGCCACCTCGTGTCGGCCATCAGGCCCGTGCCCCCCGGAATACTTGAGAGTTCAATTATGTTCTGGTCAAAATCCGATCTCCCAGTCACAGGAGGACCCCATGGCACCGCGGCCCACACGCATGCCGACCCTGTACCTCAGCCATGGGGCGCCGCCGCTGGCCGACGACGCCCGGTGGACCCGGGAGCTGGCCGACTGGTCCGGTGGCCTCGCCCGGCCGGAGGCGATCCTCGTGGTCTCGGCGCACTGGGAGGACGCTCCGCTCACCGTCGGCGCGACGGCGGACGGAGTCCCTCTGACCTACGACTTCTGGGGCTTCCCGCAACGCTACTACGGTGTCACCTATCCCGCCCCGGGAGCGCCGGCCCTCGCCGCGAGGGTGCGCGACCTCGTCACCGGTCCGGTCGGAACCCTCCACCAGGAACCGGGGCGCGGACTCGACCACGGCGCCTACGTGCCCCTCCGGGAGATGTACCCCGAGGCGGACGTCCCGGTCCTCCAGGTGTCCATGCCGACCCTCGACCCGGCACGGCTCCTCGCCCTGGGGCGCCGCCTGGCCCCGCTGCGCGACGAGGGCGTCCTCATCGTCGGCAGCGGGTTCACGACGCACAACCTGCGCGAGATGTCCCGGCAGGCGCACGGCGACGCCCCCTCCTGGTCGGTGGAGTTCGACGACTGGGTGAACCGGACGGTGGCCGACCACGACGTCGACTCCCTGCTCGACTTCGGGCACAAGGCCCCGGCCGCCGCGATCGCCCACCCGCGCAGCGACCACTTCGCGCCGCTGTTCGTGGCCCTGGGCGCGGGCCTGGACGGGCACCGGAGCTCGCGGTCCACCGTGGACGGCTTCTGGCACGGCCTGGCCAAGCGCTCCTTCCAGTTCGACTAGCGGGCCGACCGCACCCGTTCCCGGTGCGGCGGGGATCCGGCCCGGACGGCCCCGTGCTCATGGACGGCTCCGGCGCCCCGACGGGCCGTGAGCACGAGATCGCGGCGGAGGCGGCGGGGCCGCGGACCGCTCCGGGCGCCGGCCGGGAAACGGCCGGCCGAACGTCGGCGGCCCCTGGCAGACTCCCCCCATGACCGACGCACACGGCCCCGCGGACGCCCGGTCCGTGCGGGAGCTCATCGACGCCACGGGGCGGGCCCGGTACCTCTGCTTCTGGGGCCACCGGCCTCCGGCCGGCGGGGGCGTCTCCGCGAGCTGCCTCTCCCAGTGGTGGGCCGCCGACTTCACGGTGGACGGGGTCCTCTACCCGACCGCCGAGCACTACATGATGGCCGGGAAGGCGCGCCTGTTCGGCGACGCCGGGGCGGAGGCGCGGATCGTCGCCGCGGGGCACCCGCGCGACGCCAAGGCGATCGGCCGCGAGGTCCGCGGCTTCGACCAGGAGGCGTGGGAGGCGGCCCGGTTCGGCATCGTGGTCGAGGGCAACCTCGCCAAGTTCGGCCAGAACCCGGACCTGGGGGCCTACCTGCTCGGCACGGGCTCCCGCGTGCTGGTGGAGGCCAGCCCCCGCGACCGCGTGTGGGGCATCGGGCTCGGCGCCCGGCACGACCACGCCGAGCAGCCCGAGCACTGGCGGGGCCTCAACCTGCTGGGCTTCGCGCTCATGGAGGCGCGCGCCCGCCTCGCCGCCGCCTGAGCCCCGCCCACCCGCGGGGACCGCGGCGTCCCGGGGACCGCGCGTGCCCCGGCCGGACCGGGCGGGCGGTTCGTCACCGGCACGGTGATCGGCGTGGACGGGGGCGTCAACGCCTGACCCGGGCCCCGGGCGGGACCGGCGGGGTCACCCCTCGGTGATCCGGGAGACGTGGTCGGCGACCACCCGCGCGCCGACGGAGTCCGCCAGCGGCGTGTACCCCGCCCCCTCGGCGATCTGCGCGCCCTCGTCCCCGAGGGCGTAGGCCCAGAAGTCGCGCAGGACGGAACCGGTTCCCTCCGGGTGGCCGCACTCGTAGGCGAACACGTGGTTCACCCGCATGATCGGGTAGGCGCTGTCCCCTTGGACCGCGTCGAGGGAGAAGTCCGTCCCGTCCAGGTCGATCTGCTCGGTGGCGGCCCTGGTCGTCTCCGGGGTGAGGTCGACCTCGACGCCCCGGTCGCTGCGCAGCGGCATCACGTCCAGGCCGTGCTCCTCGGCGTAGGACGCGTTGACGAACCCGATCGCGCCCGGGGTGGCCGCCACCTCGGCGTGCACTCCCTCGTCCCCGGACGCGGCGACCACTCCGGGGCCCCACCGGGTGTCGTCCCCGACGTTGTCCGCTCCCCAGGACCCCCCGTCGGCGGCCAGGTAGCGGCTGAAGACGTGCGCCGTGGAGGCCTCGCTCTCGTGGCGGACGGGGACGATCTCCAGGTCCGGGAGCCCGAGGTCCGCGGCCCCGTCGAGGTCGGAGTAGGCGGTCACGGCGCCCGAGTAGATGTCCGCCAGTTCCGTCCGGTGCAGCGCGAGGCCGTCGAGGCCCTCGGCGTCGTACACCAGGGCGATGCCCCCCGCCAGCACCGGGAACTGCACGACGGGGCAGCCCCTGGCCTCCGCCGCCTCCGTGACCTGGCTCTCGGTGAGCGCGTTCTCGGAGGCCCCGAAGTCCACCTCGCCGCGCACGAACGCGTCGGCGCCCGCCCCGGAGCCGGTCGCCTCGTAGGAGATCCGCGTGTCGGGCTGCCGCTCAGCCGTGTACGAGGCCGACCACGCCTCGACCGCCGAGGAGAGGAACGTGGAGCCGGCGCCGTTCACCGTGCCCGCCAGGGTGCCCGGTTCCGCGGTCTCCACCGACGGGGCGGGGTCGGGGGCGGGCGGGTCCGGATCGCCGCCCTCCAGGGCGTTGACCAGACCGATGCCGCCCACGGCCGCCACCGCGAGCGCCCCGGCGGCGATCACCACGGGGGCCCGGCGGAACCGCCTCCGCGGTGGCGGGGCGGCTCCCGCTCCGGCGCGCCCGGGCCCGCCGCCCGCCGGTCCGCCCCCGGGGCCGACGGCGGGGGGAGGCGGGGCGAAGGCGGTCGGCGCGGTCCGGGGCGCCGGGGCTCCCCGGACCGCGCCGCCGGCCCAGTGGGCGCGGATCAGCCCGTCCACGATGGTGGTGTCGTCCGCCCCCGCCGCGGCCTCCGGGTCAGCCGCCGCGACGCGGTGCAGCAGTTCCCCGGCCGACGGCCTGGACGCGGGGTCCTTGTCGAGCGCGCGGGTGACCGGCTCCTCCAGCTCCGGGGGGAGCCCTTCCAGGTCCGGGTCCTCGCGCAGGATGCGGTACATCAGGGTCTCGGCTCCGCCGTCCCCGAAGGGAGGCCGCCCGGTGGCCGTGTAGGCGACCATCGCGCCCCACGCGAACACGTCGGCCTCGGGGCCGCTGGTGCCCCGGTAGCGCTCCGGGCTCATCCAGGCGGGTGAGCCCACGAGCCCGCCGGTCCGCGTGAGGGCGGTGGCGTCGGCCGCCCTGGCGATGCCGAAGTCCAGCACCTTGGGACCGTCGGGGGCGAGGATGACGTTGGCGGGCTTGAGGTCCCGGTGCACGACCCCGGCCGCGTGGATGGCGGCGATCGCCTCGGCCATCCCGGCCGCGACCACCCTCGCCTGGTGCGGCGCGAGCGCCCCGCCCTGCCGCACCCGCGCGCCCAGGGTGGGTCCGGGGAGGTAGGGGGTGGCGTACCAGGGGAGTTCGGCGCGGGTGTCGTGGGCGAGCACGGGGGCGATGCAGCGGGCCCGCACCCGGTGCATCAGGGCGACCTCGCTGGCGAACCTGGAGCGGAACTCGGGCTCTCCGGCGTACTCGGGGCGTACGACCTTGACCGCCGCCCACCGCCCGTCCGGGCCCACGGCGCCGTAGACCACGCCCATGCCTCCCGCACCGAGCCTGCCGTGCACGGCGAACGGCGGGATCACGCGGGGGTCGGAGCTCTGGAGGGGCGTGAGGTTCGGCGGCGGGGGCGGGTGGGCCATGGCGGTCCTCGGGTCGGAAGCGTTGCACGGGGCACCCTGGGGAGAGGGGTCCTGTCCGTTGGACGACCGCAGAGCGTGAACCGTT
Source organism: Nocardiopsis tropica (assembly GCF_042660575.1). Lineage (NCBI taxonomy): Bacteria > Bacillati > Actinomycetota > Actinomycetes > Streptosporangiales > Nocardiopsidaceae > Nocardiopsis > Nocardiopsis tropica. The sequence goes on along the minus strand of NZ_JBHSUF010000008.1, from coordinate 182,799 downwards.
CGCCTCGGCTCGCTACTGTTTCCCTCTGGTCGCGCCAATCACACGAATCACAGCAATATAGACCGATATACACGGTGGTTTCCGAATCACCTCCGCCGCTCACCCGCGGATCACCCGGATTTCACCGCCCGTCACCCCGTTTTCGGCTCCCGCCCCCACCCGGAGGAGTAGAGTCCGAGGACACGGAAGGCACGGTGCACCGGCACCCGCACCCGTTCCCCGGAGCACTCCGGGTCTCGGCACTCTCGCCGCCACCCTTCAGGCACACCCTCGCGGTCGACGACCACTCTCGTCCCGCCGCACGCACCGGGAAACCGATCCCCCTGCCGTTCGAGGCGGCACGCACGTTCCGGGGACGCACCGTCCTTCCTCCCAGGACGAACCAGACCCCAGGGACTTCCCATGGCCTACTACCGCATCCAGTTGAGCAACGGCTCCTCCCACACCCTCCAGGCGGTGCGCATGCGCACCGACGCGCGCAGCCTCTACCTGGAGGAGCGCACTGCGGGGGCGTGGACCGAGGTGTTCGCGAACCCCCTCACGGACGTGGAGCGCGTCCAGCGCCGCTTCACCGAGAACGACGGCACGTGGACGTGGCTGAACGAGCGCCTGCCCGCGCCCGTCGGCGGCGTCCGGTCCTGGTAGGACCGCTCCGCGGCGCCTCCGTCCCGGTCGCGCCACGGCCGCCCCGACCGCGCCGCCGCCGGGACGGCACGCGACAGGATTCCGGGGCCGCCCCCGAACCGGGGGCGGCCCCGCGCCGGGCCCCGGCCGGCCCGCCCCGCCCGGCGCGGCTCGGTGCGGCCCGTGCCCGCCCCCGACCCCCGGAGTGCCCGGTACGCCCCGGAAGGCCTGTGTAGTCTCGGTTGGGGCACAGCGAGGGAGACGGCGATGGACGGTCAGACCGGCTCCGGCGGAATCCGTCGGACCGCGGATTCCGCACTCCCCCACCGTGCCCCGGGCGGTTCCCCTCCCGCACGCTCCCGCGAGCGGCGCCCGTCGCCCGGCGGCTCCCTGCTGACGGCCGTCCTGCTCCCCCTCCTCCCGGCCGTGCTCCTCCTCGCCGTCGCCTCGGTGGCCTTCCCGGCCCACGGACTCCTCTCGCCGGCCCCGGACGGAGGGGCCGCGCCGCCGCTCTCCCTGCCGGCGGAGCCGCCCGCGGGCCTCGTGGTCCTCGCCGGTCTCACCCTGGCCGCCCTCGTGGTCGGCCTCCCGGTGTCCGTGCACGCGGGGCTGCTCGTCGGCGGCGGCGCCGTGCTCGGGCAGGACGTCGGTGCGCCCGCGTCCTGGTCACGCGCCCTGCGCCGTGTCCCGGGGACCCTGGCCCTCCTCCTTCCGTCGGCCGCGTCCTGGGCCGGGCCGTTCTGGGGTCTGCGCCGACTCGCGTCGGAAGGCGTGTGGTCCGCGCCGGCCGCAGCCGCGACGGCGGCCGGGATCGCCGTGACGGCCCTCCTCCTGGCGGCGCTCCCCCTCCACGTGCTGGCCGACCTGTCCCCGGGACGGGCCCTGGCCGAGACCTGGCGGACCGTCCGCGCCCGGAGCACCGCCCGGCTGACCGCGCCGGTCCGCGCCGCCCTCCCCCGTCCCCGCCCCGGCGACGCCCACGGCATCCCGGCCGCGGTGCCCGCCCTCGTCTGCGTGCTGGCGCTCCTCCCGCTCGCCGCCCCGGGGCTGCTCCGTCCGGAGCCGGCGCCCCCCGGGGCGGCGCCCTCCGCCGCCCTCACGGCGTCGGCGGAGAACCGGACGACGGTGCAGATCGAGGACGAGGACGGCACCGCCCACCTGTTCGAGGTCGGTCCCGGGGGGCTGCGCGAGGCCGGCTGCGGTCCCGGGTGCACCGTCGGTCCCGCCGAGCCGGGCCGCGAGGCGCACGTCGACGCGGACGGGTCGCACGCACGGGTCGGCGGCCGGGTCGTGGCCGCCTACTGGCGCACGGACCCCGACCACGGCCCCTCCACGCTCTACCTGCGGGTGTGCGACACCGGGAGCCCGTGCCCCGACGACGCGGAGGCCGCCACACCGGCCGCCGCCCCGGGGACGCCGGCCGGCTCACGCGCCGAGGTGCTCCGGGACGGGAGCGCGCGGGTGTTCGGCTGTGCCGAACCGTGCGCGGCCGACGCCGCGGACCGGGCGGACAAGGCGCCCGGGCCCGAGCGGCCGGACCCGGCGGCGGTCCGGTCCGCGCACCGCGCCGGGGCCGTCACCGTCGAGGTCAGCGGACCGGAGACCCTGCGCCTGGTCATGCTGGCCTGCGATCCCTCCGGCGCCGGGACCGACTGCGGCGCGGACGTCTGAGGGCCCGGGGCCGCTCCGGTCCGGGCGGGGATGCGCGTTGAGGGGCTGTCCGAAACCGTTGCCGGTGTGACGTGGGAGCCCCTGCCCCCACCGCTCCCGTACCGCCGGACCCGGTGGGGGCCGTCCGACGCGGGTGCGCAGGTCCGGAGCCCTGGGCCCCGCCGTCTCCTTCCATGAGGAACGCCGCGCCGCGGCGCGGCGGGGGCCGTCCTACCCTGTGGTGTACGTCTCTTGGTCGGGAACCTTACTTAATGTTTATTAAGCAAAGGGAGGAAACGAGATCTCGATACCGTGGGCGACGGGCCCGCCCCCGGCCACGGGCCCGGAGTACCCGCCGGGTACAACGAAGTGGAGAGCAGGAATGAGCGAGACGACCCCCGCACCGGACACCCGGCCCCCCGGCGGCCCCGAGGCCCCGACTCCGCGGAAGCGGGTGAACCGGCGGGAGCAGATCCTGCGCACCGCCGCCGACGTCTTCGCGGCCCGGGGGTTCAACAACACCTCGCTCGCCGACATCGCCGCGATGCTCGACATCACCCCGGCCGGGGTCCTGCACCACTTCGGCTCCAAGACCGACCTGCTCACCGCCGTCCTGGAACTGCGGGACGACACCGAGCCGGCTCCCGGGGGCAGCCGGATGCTCGACCACCTGGTGACCACCGCGGAGCGCAACGCGGCCCGCCCGGGAACCACGCAGCTGTACGCCGTCCTCTCGGCGGAGAGCGCCACCGACCGGCACCCCGCCCAAGCGTGGTTCCGGGACCGCTACACGGTGCTGCGCGGCGAGATCTGCGACGCCGTCCTGGACCGGCTCGGGCCCGAGCACCGGGAGGCCGCGTCCACCCCCGGCCCCGACGGGCGCACCCCGGCCGGAGCCGCCGCCGCCGCGGTCATCGCCGTCATGGACGGCCTCCAGGTGCAGTGGCTCCTGGACCCGGAGGCCGTGGACATGGCCTCCGTGACCGCGCTGGTGATAGACGCCCTCGTCGCCCGACTGTCCCAGGAGGACTGACCCGCACCGGTACGGCCCGGAACGCGACGAGGGGGCGTCGGGAACCAGGTGGTTCCCGACGCCCCCTCGGACGTGCGGCGGCTACTGCTCGCCGTGCACGGAGCCCGGGGTGCCGGAGCCGTCGGTGATCTGGGCCTCGCCGGTGGCGCTGCTCTCCAGCCACTCGTCCCAGGACTTCTGCCAGACGCCCCAGCCGTTGTCCCACTCCTTCTCACGGTCGGTGCCCGTGGTGTCGAGGACGTCGCCCATCAGGGTGTTCTCGAAGAACCACAGCGCGTCGTCCATGCGCAGGTTGGTGCAGCCGTTGGAGGTGTTGGCCGAGCCGATGTTGCCGTTGTAGGACGCCTCGTGCACGAACTCGCCGCTGTGCGAGGTGCGGACCGCGTACTGCACGTCGACCTTGTAGGAGCCCGGGGAGTCCGCCGGGATGCCCACGGTCGCGGAGTCCATCGTCAGGCTCTCGTAGCGCTCCATCAGCACGTGGGTGCCGCTGCTCGTGGTGTCGAAGTGCCGGCTCTCCTTGCCGTTGCTCACCTCGATGACGCGTTCCTGCTCGCCGTCCACGGTGATGACCATCTCGTGGTCGGGCACGTGCATGGTGGCGATCAGCTCGCGGCCGATCTCGAAGTCGATCCGGTGGTTGCGCACCCCGTAGACGCCCTCGGACGCCTCGACGCCCGCGAGGCGGAGGTCGACGCTGACCTGCTGGTAGGGGTCCCAGTACTCCTCGGGGCGGAACTGCGCGGTCTTGTCGTTGACCCAGTTCCAGGCGCCCGCGACCTCCTGCTCGGACACGACCTCCATGGAGTTCTCGACCTGGGCCTTGTTGGTCACCGGCAGGTCGAAGTTGATGACGATCGGCATGCCGACCCCGACGGTGTCACCGGAGCTGGGGAAGTTGGACTCCAGTTCCAGGCGCTGACCGGCCACCGCGTCCAGGGTGGTGAACTCCTGGACCAGCTCGGTCGTCTCACCGGCGTCGTTCTCGGCGGTGGCCGTGACCACGATCTCCGAGCCGGGGCGCAGGTTCCAGTCGCTGACCCACTCGGTCCCCTCCTCGTTGAGGGTTCCGGTCATGGCGTAGAGGTCGGGGTCCTCCTCGCCCTCGTCCGCGGCGGCCTCGTTCATGACGACCTGCTCCACCGCGACGTCGGTGATGACGCCGTTCTCGGCGGTCACCGTGACGGGGGAGTTGGGCGCGACCTCCTGGGCGCCGTCCTCCGGCGTGATCACCAGCTCGGCCGCTTCCGCGCCGTCGGCGTCGGGGCTGTTGCCCTGCGTCTCCGCCTCGCCGGACGTACAGGCCGTGGCGACGAGCGCGAGCGCCGCCAGTCCGATGCCGAACCGACGCGTCACCGCCGCAGGGGTCTTGCCCGTCACGTCTGGACCTCCATGTCGTACCTCGAACGCCGTGTGCCTACTGCCACTAAGACGCACCAGCGGGGAAAAGGTTCTGAAAACCCGCACATCGGTATAGAGCGGTTACCACCGGCGCGGGGCGAGACGCCGGAACCGCCGACCATACACCCAGGGGGTACGCACCAGAAGCCCTCCATGTATGAGATTACGGCCATCTCCGAACCGCCCTGTACACCGGGATGCCCCCGGGGATAACATCTTGGCCGAACGCTCAGGTTTCTCTTCAGTCGAAACCTGGTCGAGCGAACAACTTTCTCTTGGGGGATGACATGCCGTGGTTCTGGTTGGTCGGCGCCATCGCCGCCGAGGTGACCGCCACCACCTCGCTCAAGCTCTCCGAGGGGTTCAGCCGACTGATCCCCTCGGTGGTCGTCGTGGTCGGCTACGTCGCCGCCTTCGCCATGCTCAGCCAGGCCCTCGCGCGGGGAATGGACCTGGGGGTGGCCTACGGTGTGTGGGCGGCGGCGGGCATCGCGCTGGTGGCGGTGATCGGAGCGCTCTTCCTCGGGGAGTCCCTCACCTGGATCCAGGTGGGAGGCATCGCCCTGGTCATCGGAGGAGTGATGGCACTGGAGATGGGCGGCGCGCATTGACGGGGAGCAGCACCGTGGACGGTACGGCGGACGAGGGGACCACCGACGGCCGCAGGCTCAAGGGGATGCAGCGCCGTCGGCTGCTCCTCGACGCCACGATGCGGGTCGTGGAGCGCGAGGGCGTGGGCGCCGTCAGCCAGCGCCGCGTCGCCGCGGAGGCGGGGGTGCCGCCCAGCACCGTCACCTACTACTACGCGGCCGTCGACGACCTGCTCGTGGACGCCCTCACCAGGGTCAACGACACCTACGTGGAGGCCCTGGGGACCCTCCCCCGCGAGGCGGACGCGGCGCTGCGGGGGTTCGCCGAGCTGATCTCCTGCGCGGGGGCGGGGGGCGACCGGGCCTCGGTCGTCGCGGAGTACGAGCTGTTCCTGCTCGCGTCCCGGCGTCCCGCCCTGCGCCCGCAGATCGACCGCTGGAACCGCGCGGTGGACTCCTTCCTCGCGCCGTACCTCCCCGATCCGGACGACCGCGCAGCCGCCTCCGCGACCGTGGACGGCCTGTTCATGCGCTCCTGCACCGACCCGGAGCTGACCGCGGACGCCGTCCACCGGGTCCTCACCCGGCTCCTCTCCCTCCGCTCCTCGTGAGAGCCGCGTAGCGGGCGGGCGGGACCCCGATGACCGAGGTGAACTCCCTGGTCAGGTGCGACTGGTCGCTGAACCCCAGTTCGGCGGCCAGCACGCCCCAGTCGGGGGCGGCCCCCCGCCTCGCCCGCTCCGCCGCCTCGTAGAGCCGGTACCTGCGGATCACCGCCTTGGGCCCGAGTCCGACGTGGTCGGCGAACCTGCGCTGGAGCAGCCGCACACCGACCCCCTCGCGCTCGGCCAGGTCGGAGACGCCGACCACCGCCGGGTCCGCGGCCACCCGCTCGACGAGGTCGCGGGTGTCCTCCGCCGGGTGCCGGCCCGCGGGCAGCCTCCCGGCCAGGATCCGGTCCACCTCGGCCATGAGGGGGTGCGGGGCCCCGGGGAGCACGTCCCCGGCGAACACCTCCGACACGGGCAGGGAGGCGTCGACGATCCCGCTCATCGGGCGGCCGAGGAGGGGCCGGAACCCGGCCGGACGGAACATGACCCCGAGCGCCCACCCCTCCCCCTCCAGGCGGCGCCCGGTGACCTTCGTGGCGGGGCCGTGCACCGCGGCCCCATCCGCGGTGAACACCACGTTGACCACGGGGTGGGCGAGGACCCGCTGGGTGTACGGCTCGTGCCCGGACAGGTTCCACGAGGCCACCCAGTAGCGGTCCACGAAGCGGGCGACCGGCGCGGAGGGCGCGTACCTGTCGAGCCGGAACCGGGTCAGCCCCGTCCCCGGGTCGATGATGCCCCGCGCGTCCCGCTCGACGGGCTCTGGTCTCACACGCACCAGGGTAGGTCCCCGCTCGGACGGTTCCCGGAGCGCCCGCGATCCGGACGGTGGTCCGGCGCCGCTCCGCTCCCCCGGAGGGGCCCGGCCGTGCGGGCCGCCCGGCCCTGTCGCGTTTCTTCAAGACCCCGGCGGGACCGCGGGACGAGGATGGGGCCGGAACTCGACCGATCCAGGGGGACACCTGCCCATGAGCGACATCTCCGAGCGCTACGCCCGCCTCTCCGACGCCTTCGCCTCGACGGTGGCCGCGGTGCCCGACGACCGGTGGACGGCCCCGTCCCCCTGCGAGGGGTGGACCGCCCGGGACGTGGTCCGCCACGTCGTGGACACCCAGGGCATGTTCCTCCGCCTGGTCGGCCGGGACCTGGGGGACATCCCGTCGGTGGACGCGGACCCGGCCGCGGCCTGGGACGCGGCCCGCGCGGTGGTCCGGGCCGACCTGGACGACCCGGAGCTCGCGGACGCCGGGTACGACGGGTACTTCGGACCGACGACGTTCGCGCGCTCCGTCGACCAGTTCCTCTCCTTCGACCTGGTCGTGCACCGCTGGGACCTGGCCCGCGCGGCGGGGCTGGACGACCGGCTGGACCCGGAGGACGTGCGGTGGGCGCACGGGAACACCGCCGCGTTCGGCGACAGCATGCGGGGCAACGGCGTCTGCGGCCCCGAGCTCACCCCGCCGGAGGGCGCGGACGCCCAGACGCGGTTCCTCGCCTTCGTCGGGCGCCGGGCCTGGTAGGCGCACGGGAGCGGACCGGGGTCCGGGAACGGCCGAGGGCCACGGGGGCGAACCCGTGGCCCTCGTCCCCGGCGGGCCGCGTGCGGCCCGCCGGCCCCGCTTCCGCCGGCCGGCACGCCGCCGGGCCGGCGCCGTACCGGATCACTCCGCCGGAGGGCCCCCTCGGGCCACCGCCGGACGCCAGGTGCTCCCTCCGGTCAGCAGGCCTGCACCCAGGAGCACTCCAGCTCGCCGCTGCCCTGGACAGGGCCGCGCATCATCCTGGCGCCCTCCGGCGCCTGGTGGCCCGCGTACTCGGCCAGGCGCACCGCGATCGCGTCCTGCACCGCGAGGGGCGCGGGACCGGAGTGGCCGTTGTTCACGATGCTGAACGCCAGCTCGCCCTCCGGCCCGGGCACGTACCCGGAGAGGGCGCTGACCCCGCTCATCGTCCCGGTCTTGGCCTCGACCACGCCCTCGGCGGCGGTACCGCGCATCCGGTTGGCGAGGGTGCCGCCGACGAACGGGTCGCTCTCGCCCGCGACCGGCAGCGAGGCGGACCAGGTCTGCGCCCAGGGGGCGGAACCCGCCTGCCCGAGCAGGTCGACGACGGTGTCCGCGGTGACCAGGTTGCCCCGCGACAGGCCGGAGCCGTCGTTGAGGACCAGGCCGGCGGTGTCCACGCCCAGGCCGGACAGCGCTTCCTCCACGCCGACGAGCCCGGCGTCCCAGGTGCCCGCGCCGGCGGTCTCCTGGCCGATGCTCTTGACCAGCATCTCGGCGTGCCCGTTGTTGCTGAACTTCATGAAGGGCACGAGGATCTCGGAGAGCTCGGCCGACGTGTGGTCGGCGAGCACCTCGGCGTCCTGCCAGTCGGCGGGGACACCGCCCAGGCCGACGTCGCCCTTCACCGTGACGCCGTTGCTCTCCAGCGCCTCCTCGAAGAGGTGGCCCGCGAGCGCGGCGGGCTCGTCGACCGTCCGCAGCGCGGTCACGGGTGCGGCGTCCGCGGGGAGCGAGCCGGTGACCGCGATGGTGTTGGTGCCCACCGGGCGGTCGATGACGAGGGTGTTGGCGCTGCCGGCGGCGCCGGTGACGGCCCGGTTGTCGAGCTCGGCGTAGCCCTCCGCGGCGCCGAGGTCCACGTCGGCGGGCTCGCCCTCCGCCGCGGGGGTCACCGAGACCTCCGTCACGCCGGTGTCGAAGCGCTCCCCGTGGGCGACCGTCAGGGCCGAGATCTGGGCCGAGTAGGCGTAGGGCTCGTCCTCGGGCCACCAGTCGTCCACGAGCCGCTCGGAGTCGAACCACGTGTCGTCGGCGTACAGGTCGCCCCTGACCGTGCGGACCCCGGAGGCCGCGACCTCGGCGGCCATGGCGTCCAGGTCCTCGGCGGAGAGCGTCGGGTCGCCCCGGCCCACCAGGTAGAGGTCCTGCACCTCTCCCCGGCGCCCGGGAGCGGACTCGGCCGCGACCTCGGTCCCGAAGGAGTAGTCGGCGCCCAGGACCTCCAGGGCGGCGGCCGCGGTGAACAGCTTCATGTTGGAGGCGGGCAGCAGCTGCTCGCCGCCGTCGCGCGAGTACAGCTCCTCGCCGGTCGCGGTGTCCACGACGACCACCCCCGACACGGCGCCCTCCAGTGCGGGGTCCTCCAGGATGGCGTCGATGTCCTCGCGCAGTTCGGTCAGGCGGGCTCCGGAGGCGTCGGCGAGCGCGGGGGACGCTCCCAGGAGCGTCATCGGCAGCAGGGGGATCGTGACGAGGGCGGCGGCCCTCCGGGCGCCGCCGCGCCCTCCGGTGCGGCGGGGGCGCAGGGGTTCGGGGGAGGATTGCTTCATGGGTCTCCTCGAAGGGGGCGGAAGCAACGCACCCTAGCCCAGGAACGGCCGCCGATCCAGGGTTTCACCGCGAGTCCCCGCGCGGCGGAGCGGTTTCGTCCGGGATCCGCCGCATGCCCGGAGGCGGGGCGGGGCTCCGGCGGGCCCCCGCCCCGGGGGAACGCCGTCGGGCCGGCGCCGGGGCTCCCGCCCCGCCGCCGGCCCGACGCCCCGGACGGATCAGATCAGCTCGACCACCTGGGAGTAGTGGCAGGCGTCCCGGTGCCCCGTCCCCCGGTCCAGCAGGTCCGGGGGCTCCTCCACGCACCTGACCCGCTCGGCCTCCGACAGCTCGCCCGCGAACTTCGGGCACCTGGTGCGGAACCGGCAGCCGGACGGGGGGTCGGCCGGACTGGGCACGTCGCCGGTGACGACGATCCGCTCCCGGGTCCTCTCCTTGACCGGGTCCGGCAGCGGGATGGCCGAGATCAGCGCCTGCGTGTACGGGTGCGCCGGGGCGCTGAACAGCTGGTCGGTCGTGCCCGTCTCCACGATCTTGCCGAGGTACATCACGGCGACCCGGTCGGCGATGTGCCGGACCACCGACAGGTCGTGCGAGACGAACAGGTACGACAGCCCCAGCTCGTCCTGGAGGTCCTCCAGCAGGTTGATCACGCCCGCCTGGATCGACACGTCCAGGGCCGACACCGGCTCGTCCAGGATGAGCACCTTGGGGTTGAGCGCCAGGGCGCGGGCGATGCCGATGCGCTGGCGCTGGCCCCCCGAGAACTCGTGCGGGTAGCGCGAGCCGTGCTCGGGGTTGAGGCCCACCAGTTCCAGGAGTTCCTTGACCCGGGTCCTCGCGCCCTTGGCCCGGCCGTGGATCTGCAGCGGCTCCGCGACCGTGTCCGAGACCGTCATGCGCGGGTCGAGGGAGGCGAACGGGTCCTGGAAGACCAGCTGGAGGTCACGGCGCAGCGGCCGCATCTGGGCGTCCGACAGGTCGTGCAGCGGCCGCCCCATGTACCGGACGTCGCCCGACGTCCGGCGGATCAGCTGGAGCAGGAGGCGCGCCGTCGTGGACTTGCCGCAGCCCGACTCGCCGACGAGCGCGAGGGTCTCGTGCTCGCGCAGCTCCAGGGAGATCCCGGAGACCGCCTGGACCTCCCCGACCTTGCGCCGGAGGATCCCCTTGGAGCGGATCGGGAAGTTCTTGACGAGGTCGGTGGCGGTCAGAAGGACCTCGGACCCCCCGCCGGGCGCGCCGGCCCCCGTCCCGGGCTCCGCCTCCGGGGCCTCCCCGGCGGCGCCACCCGCCGGCCGGGTCCCCCCCAGCTCGGCCGCGAGGACCTCGGCGGGCGCTTCCGCGTCCACGGAGGTGGGCCGGAAGAGGTCTTCCGGGCGGACCCCGGCCAACTGCTCGCTGAAGTGGCAGGCCGACCGGTGCCGGCGCAGGGGGTCGTCCTCCTCCCCCGCGCCGGGGGCCCCGATGTCCGCCGGCTCCGCGAGCTCGGGCACCTCCTCCTGGCAGATGTCCTGCGCCATCGGGCAGCGCGGCGCGAACGCGCACCCGCGCGGGAGGTTGAGCAGGGAGGGGGGCGTCCCCAGGATGGGGGTGAGCCGTTCGTGCCGTCCCCCGTCCAGCCGGGGCACCGACCCCAGCAGGCCCAGGGCGTAGGGCATGCGCGGACGGTAGAAGACGTCCTCGACCGTGCCCGTCTCCACCAGGCGACCCGCGTACATGACGGCCACCCGGTCCACGTGTCCCGCGACCACGCCGAGGTCGTGGGTGATGAGCACGAGGGCGGCGCCGGTCTCCCGGCGGGCCGCCTCCAGCGCCTCCAGCACCTGGGCCTGGACCGTCACGTCCAGCGCGGTCGTGGGCTCGTCGGCGATGATGACGTCGGGGTCGTTGGCCATCGCGATGGCGATGACCACCCGCTGGCGCATACCGCCGGACAGCTCGTGCGGGTACTGGTCGACCCGGCGCTCGGGGTTGGGGATGCCGACCTTGTCGAGGAGTTCGACGGCGCGCTCCCGCGCCTGCTTCTTGGTCACGTCCCGGTGGGTGAGCACGGCCTCGGCGATCTGGTAGCCGATCGTGTACACCGGGTTCAGCGAGGTGAGGGGGTCCTGGAAGATCATCGCGATCTTCTCGCCGCGGATCTTGCTGATCGCGGCGTCGCCGAGCCCGATGACCTCCTGGTCGAGGACCCTGGCCGATCCCGTCACCCTGGCGGTCCTGGGCAGCAGGCCCATGATCGCCATCGAGGTCACCGACTTGCCCGAGCCGGACTCCCCGACGATGCCCAGCGCCTCGCCGCGGCGGACCTGGTAGGTGACGCCGCGCACGGCGTCCAGGGGGCCGTCCTCGGACGAGAAGGTGACGCTGAGGTCCCGGACGTCCAGGACGACATCGTGCCCCGCGGTCGGGACGGGGCCGTCGCTCATGTGTTCGGTCGTGGTCATCGCCGCACCATCGTCTGTCGTGGGTCGAGTGCGTCCCGGAGTCCGTCACCGATGAAGTTGATCGTCAGGCAGATCATGACGATCAGGATGCCGGGCGGGTAGAACAGCCAGGGCCGGGTGAAGGCCGCGGTCCTGGATCCCTCCACCATCTTCCCGAGGGAGATGTCCGGCGGCTGGATGCCGAACCCGATGAAGGAGAGCGCGGCCTCGGTGAGGACCGCCACCGCCACCAGCAGGGTCGCGGCCACGATGATCGGCCCGGCCGCGTTGGGCAGCAGGTGGCGGAAGATGATCCGCGAGGCCCTGGCCCCCACCGCCCTGGCCGCCTCGATGAACTCCTGTTCGCGCAGGGAGAGCACCACGCCGCGGACCACGCGGGCGATGGTGGCCCAGGAGAACAGGCACATGATGAGCGCCACCGCGTACCAGGTGGTCCCGCCCCGGACGTTGCCGTTGATCGCCGCCACGGCGACGATGAGCGGCACGATGAGGAACACGTCGACGACGCGCATCATGATCGCGTCGACCCTGCCGCGGTAGTAGCCCGCGACCGCGCCCCAGACCGAGCCGATCACGGTCGACAGGACCGCGACGGTGAGGGCGACCTTGAGGGACTGCTGGGTGCCGCGCATCGTCTGCGCGAACACGTCGTTGCCCTGGTTGGTGGTGCCGAAGGGGTGCTGCAGGCTCGGCGGCTGGTTGCCGAGGATGTCCCGGCTGACGGTGTGGTCCCACGGCCACACGAAGGGTCCGACGAAGGCGAACGCCGTGATCAGGCCAAGGAAGACCAGGCTGACCATCGCCGCCCGGTGCCGGCGGAACCGGCGCCAGACCATCCGGACCTGGCTCAGCTCCTCCCCCCGGTTGACGTCGCCTCCGGCGGGGAGCCCGGCGGGGCCCTTCCCGCTCGCCGTACGGCTGTCGATGTCACTCATAGCGGATCCTCGGGTCGAGAACGCCGTACAGGATGTCGGCGATGAGGTTGGCGACGACGACGAGGGTGCCGCTGAGCATCAGCCAGGACATGAGCGCGAACGCGTCCTGTGCCCTGACCGCCTCGATGAAGAAGTACCCGAGACCGCGCCACTGGAAGATGGTCTCGGTGATCACCACGCCCTCGATGATGCCGACGAAGCCGATGGTGGCGACGGTGACCAGGGGGATCAGCGCGGTGCGCAGCGCGTGCCGCCTGACGACCACGCTGTTGCGCACGCCCTTGGACCTGGCGAGGCGCACGTAGTCGCTGTTGAGCACCTCCAGCATCGACGTGCGCTGGTAGCGGCTCCACGCCGCGTAGCTGGTCAGCATCAGGGTGACGGTGGGGAGCACGAGGTGACCGGCGGAGTCGAGGAAGTACTCCCAGTTGGTCATGTTGCCCACCCGGGCCGAGTTCGCCCCGATGGTGAAGAAGAACGAGGTGCCCGTGGACCGGTTGAAGACCAGCCCGCCCTCCCGGATCAGCGCGCCCAGCCAGAACGTCGGCATGGCGAGGGCGAGGAACCCGATGAAGGTGAGGGTGTAGTCCAGCTTGGAGTACTGGCGCATGGCGCTGACGACGCCGGAGATGACCGCCAGTCCGAGGGCGAAGACGAGGGCGGCGGAGACGAGGCGGAGGGTGACGGAGATGCCGGAGGCGAGCTGTTCGCCGATGTCGAAGGCGCCGCCCCGGACCGAGGGTCCGAACTCGCCCTGGAGCAGGCCGATGTCTCCGTTGCCGCCGATCCCCGTCATCCAGAGCCAGTACCGTTCCGGGGTCGACCGGTCCAGGTAGTAGCGGGCCTCCGCGGCGGCGATGGCCTCCTCGCTGGGCGGCGGCTGCGCGAGGCGCATGTCCGCCAGCGGGTCGCCGCTGAGGTCGACCATGAGGAACACGAGAACCGACGCCGCCAGGAGCACTGGGATCGCCACGGCGAGGCGACGCGCGGTGTATACGAGCATGGGAAGGTCCTTCGGTGAGCGCTCCCGGAACGGGGAGGCGGCCCCGCCCGCCGCGGGGGACGGCGGGCGGGGCCCGCCCGGGCCGGGCCGCCGCCGGGACTCTCGTCCCGTCGGCGGTCACCGGTCCGGGCGCGTCTCCCCGCTGTCAGGCACGGAGCGATGCGGGCCGGGAGGTGCGCTAGTTGACCGCGGTCCACTCGTGCTGGTTCCACTGGGCTCGGCGCGACTGGGTGTTGTTGTCCGTGACGTTGCCGAGGTAGTTGGTGTCGTAGAAGTAGAACGACGGGGTGTCCACGAACGGCAGGACGTAGGCTTCCTCGGCCACGAGCGCGGCGGCCTCGTTGGCGAACACGGCGGCCTCCTCGGAGGTGGCGACGTTCTGCGCCTGCTCCGTGAGCTCGTCGACCTCGGGGACGTCCAGCTTGCCGTGGTTGCTCAGGCTCGTGCTGTGCCAGTAGTTGTAGGGCGTGCTGGCGAAGGCCGGGGTGGTGCTCCAGCCGTAGATCATCAGGTCGAAGTCCTGCTCGGCGAGGGTGCCGCCCAGGTCGTCGGTGGTCTCGATCTCGGCGGTGACGCCGATCTCGGCCAGGTCGGCCTGGATCAGCTCGGCGATGATCTCGCGGGCGACGTGGCCGGCGGTGTAGCGCAGGCGCAGGGCCGGGACCGCCTCGCCGTCGAGTTCGAGGGTGTCGCCGTTGAGCTCGTAGCCGGCCTCCTCCAGGAGCTCCAGGGCGGCCTCGGTGTCACCGGTGCCCTGCCCGGTGGGGGTGATGACGTCCTCGTGGTACTCGCTCGAGGAGGAGAAGATGTGGTTCGTGCGGGGCTCGACCTCGGGGAACTTCTCGCCGTAGGTGCGGGTCGCGATGTTCTGGACGTCGATGGCGGTGAAGATGCCCTGGCGCAGCGCCCGGTCGGACAGCGCCTCGTTGTCCAGGTTGACGTCGAGGTGCTCCCAGCTGCCGCCGGACTCGATGCCGAACTCGACGTCGGGGGCGTCCTCGAGCTGCGTGATGACGTCGTCGGACCAGGAGGCCGGGGAGCCGCCCTGGACCTCGCCGTTGGTCAGCGCCGGGACCCAGCTGCCCTCCTCGGTGTTGACCTGCTGGATGATCTCCTGGATCTCCGGGGCCGGGCCGTAGTACTCCTCGTTGACGGTCTTGACGATCCGCCCGTCGAGCTCGGGGGTGCCCTCGAAGATGTACGGGCCGCCGGAGACGGTCACGGGGTTCTCGTTGAACCAGTGGGAGGACTCCAGCATGCCCTCGGGCGTGTCGAGGTCGAAGCCCTCGGCCTCGGCGAGGTGCGACGGGTACAGGCCGTCCATGCCGAAGGTGTACCACTCGGGGAACTGCGTCCCCTCCTCGATGGTCACCGTGACGGTCTTGCCGTCCTCGGAGCCCTCGACGCTCTCGATCAGCACGTCCACGTCGGATCCGCGGGAGTTGCAGATCTCGGCGCAGAGCTCCTCCTTGCCGCTGTTCATCTTCCAGGCCCAGATGAAGTCGTCGGCGTCGATGGGCTCGCCGTCGCTCCAGTTGGCGTCCGGGTTGATCTCGTACTCCCAGACCATGGGGTCTTCGCTGAGCAGCTCGGGAGTGTTGACGATGAGGTCGGAGTTCCACTCCCACTGGCCCTCGGGGTTGTAGAACCCGGTCGGGGGCAGGACGCCGTGGAGCATCTGGATGACGTAGACCGAACCGCCCTCGGGGGCGTTGTGGTTCCAGCCGCCGCCGGCCTGGTTGACGATCCAGGTGACGGAGCTTCCATCACCGCCACCGCCACTGTCCTCGGGGGGCGAGCAGGCGCCCAGCACCAGGGCAGCCGAGACGCCGACAGCGGCGGCGGCCAGCAATTTCCTACGATTCTCCATCAGTCACACCCTTGATCACTAATACGAGCCGGACCGCGCGGGTTTGTGTGGTTCGCACACAGCCAGCCGAGCCTAGGCGATTAGTCGATCAGAAGACCATTGAGCGAAATGTCTGTATAGCCCTACTGGCAGATTCGTGACCCATCCGCAACCGGTTCGCGCCCATCGACCTTGGACGTCGACACAAACCCTCAATACAGCGGTAACACGACCAGTTCACGCAGGTCAGAGGCGACCGCACACGACACGCCCCAGACATCAGATTCGGACAAGCCAGAAATGAATTGCTGGACATTGATGCCAGTCAACAATGTTGACGATAAAGTAAACGACGTTTAACTACAACTTGCTCGCGCATGATTACCGAGAGAAAAACGGACACAAGACACCAAAATCCCCATCGAGGACGAAAGACTCACTTTTCTTTCGTCGCAAACGCCACCCCAGTGGACACCCCGGCATCTTCGAGTGATTCGTGGGATGACATGATGTTAATCAGATAAATGCGTCAAAAGGAGCCGGTGACACCAAAGCACGCATACCCGAGACCTAACCCCTCGGCAGAGCTGTCCGAAACCACCGTTCGCATGCCCGCGGAGCCGATAGGGTCGGGAACGGCGACCGCCGTCATCCCACCGCAGCACCCAGCGAGAGAGGCATCTGCCGTGTCCGAAACAGTCCGCATGGTCTGCCCCGTAGGCCGTAAACACGTGGAGCTGTGGGCAGGTTACGCGCTGGTGGTACTCGGCGTCGTGGTGGTCGCGATCGACCCCGGGCACTGGGCCCACATCACCCTCGGCCTGCTCCTCGCCCTCGGGGGCGCCGGCCTGGCCGCGCACGGCCACATGATCAAGGCCCCCGTCCTGGAGGTCTCCGACGGCGAGTTCCGCTACCAGCGGGGCCGCTACATCGTGCGCGTCCCCTTCCACGACATCGGCTCCTACTACGTCCTGCCGGGTCGCATCCGCTCCCTGGGCCTGTGCGACTCCACCGGGCGCCCCAAGCGCTTCCCCTCGCTCCAGAGCCGCCGCGCCGCGCGCACGTACCTGCCGCTCACCGGGATGACCAGCCCCGCCAAGGTCGAGTCGTTCATGGCGGTGGCCGGCATTCCGCCGCGCAAGCGCTCCCTGACGTCCTGACCGTCCGGGTCCCCCTGGGACGACTCTGGACACATCAGACAATTACCCACCACGCGCCCCACAGACATACCGCTGCAAGCCGGTGTCATCTACCCTCGATGACGTGAAGCAGTCCAGAATCACCGCCATCCTGACCGTAGCGGGGATGCTCGCGGCCATGTGGGTTCTCGAGATCCTCGACAGCTTCGTCCTCCGGGGAGCGCTCGACCACGGGTTCGGCCTGCGCGCCTGGAACTTCGACCAGCCCTGGACCGTGCTGACCGCGCCCTTCATGCACGGCAACCTCGAACACCTCATCGGCAACTCGCTGCCGTTCCTGGTGCTCGGCTCCCTCGTGGCGTTCAGCGGCCTGGGCCGGTTCCTGCTCACCACGCTGATCGTCATCGTCGTCAGCGGGGTCGGGGTCTGGCTGTTCAGCTCGCCCTTCTCCCTCACCGTCGGCGCCAGCGGCCTGGTGTTCGGCTACTTCGGCTACACGGTCCTGCGCGGCATCGTCGAGCGCAAGACGGTCGACATCGTCATCATGATCTGCGTGGTCGTCTTCTACGGGACGATGATCTGGGGCGTCCTCCCCCAGTACCCCGGCGTCTCCTGGCAGGCCCACCTCTTCGGCTTCCTCGGCGGCCTGCTCGCGGCGTACCTGCTCCCCAGGAGGGAGCGGGCCCGCCAGCTCAACCAGGGCTACGGCGGCGCCCAGGGCGGCTACTACGCCCCCTGACCCCCCGACGACACGAACGGGCCGCCCCCTCGGGGGCGGCCCGTTCACGCTTCCCGCCGCGGGCGCGGCGCGCGGCCTCGCGCGCCGCCGGCCCGGCGTGCTAGAACTCCAGGCCCTCGGCGGCCTCGCCCAGGGTGCGCTCCAGGAACTCCGGGTTCTCCGACAGCCAGGTGCGGGCGCCCGCCTGCGGGTCGTCGACGTCCTCGCCGACGGTCAGCACCTCGAGGGAGGCCAGCTCGTCGTCGGTCATCTCCCAGTTCCCGATCCACTCGCTGAGCTCCGGGTACTCCTCGGAGAAGCCGTCACGGCCGACCGCGTGGATCTGCTCGGCGTCGCCCATGAGGCCCTCGGGGTCCTCGAGGTCCTTCAGGTCGTGCTGCGCGTAGGCGGGGTGCGGACGCCACAGGGTGACGACGATGGGCTCCTCCTCGGCGATGGCCGAGTCCAGCTCGGCGAGCATGGCCGCGGTGGAGGACTCGACGAGCTCGAAGTCCTCGTCCAGGCCGTAGCCCGGCATCGCCTCCTCCTTGGTGACCCGGGTCAGGCCGGCGCCCGGGTCGATGCCGATGATCTGGCCGCCCAGCTCCTCGGCGTGGTCGGTCAGGTCGGCGATGCTGTTCACGTCCTCCATGTAGGTGGGGACGGTGATCGTCAGGACGGCGTTGTCGTACCAGACGCCCAGGTCCTCCAGCTGGTCGCCGTAGTCCTCCCAGTAGTCCGAGTGGGTGATCGGCAGCCAGGTGTCGAGGAACAGGTCCACGTCGCCGTTGGCGGCGCCCTGGTACATGGGGGCGACGTCGACGTCGGTGACGGTGACGTCGTAGTCCAGCTCCTCCAGGATCACCTCCCACATGGCGGTGGTGGCGATGCCCTCCTCCCAGGCGATCAGCGCGATGTTGATCTCCTTGTTGTCCCCGCCCTCGCCCTCCGCGGGGCCGGTCAGGTCCTCCCCGCCGCCACCGCAGGCGGTCAGGAGGAGTGCGGCGCTCATGCCGGCGGCGGACAGCGCGGTCATGCGCTTGGGGGTGTACATCGTGGGATTCCTTCCCTAGGTAATTCCGTGTGCGGGGCCGGGTCGGCTCAGGACGCCTGGGCGGAGGCGCGGGCCCGGGGCCCCTTGCGGGTGACGGCCGCGGTGAGGCGGTCGAGGAAGATGGCCAGGATGACCACGGCGATGCCGGCCTCGAAGCCGAGCGCTCCGTCGTTGCGCGTGATGCCCTGGTACACCTGGCTCCCCAGGCCGCCCGCGCCGACCATGCCCGCGATGACGACCATCGACAGGCCGAGCATGATGACCTGGTTGACGCCCGCCATGATGTTCGGGAGGGCCAGCGGCAGCTGGATGCCGGTGAGGATCTTGCGGCTCGGCGCACCGAACGCCTCGCCCGCCTCCACCAGCTCTCGGTCGACCTGGCGGATGCCCAGCTCGGTCAGGCGGACGCCGGGGGGCATCGCGAACACGATGGTCGCGACCACGCCCGGGACGGCGCCGATCGAGAAGAAGAAGATCGCGGGGATCAGGTAGACGAACGCGGGCAGCGTCTGCATCAGGTCGAGGACCGGCTTGGCGATCTTGCTGACCGTGTCGTTGTAGGCCGCGAGGACGCCGATGGGGATCGCGACGACGACGGCGATGGCGCTGGCCACGAGGACGAGGCCCAGGGTGTCCATGGCATTCGTCCACTGGCCGACGGACGCGATCAGGGTGAGGGCGACGAGGGCGAACAGGCCCATCCGCCATCCGGCCACCGAGAGCGCGAGCAGGGCGAGCAGCAGGATCATCAGCAGCGACGCCGGGTTCGTGACCAGCGCCGGCAGCACGAGCCAGCCCAGCACGAGGAGGACGAACCAGCCGCCCGCGACGACGGCGGTCCGGACCCTCGTCGACCGGCCCGTCAGGCCCAGCACGGTGACGGCGATCAGGAACAGCAGCGAGATGCACAGGTAGGCGTCCACGTACTGCTGGTCGAAGAGCGTCATCGCCCACCCGAAGAACGGGCGTCCGAGGAGGTTCACGACGGTGTCGCCGAAGCCGAACTGTCCCTGGAGGACGTAGAGCAGCGAGACGGCGCCGACGATCACGGTCAGCGGCAGCCGCCGGGTCCTCAGCAGCGGGGCCGCGACGATGACCGCGGCGATGAACGCGAGCTGGCCCGCACCCGGTTCGACGAAGAACCCGGACAGGGCGTCGACCGCCCAGCGGATGAACGCGCCGAGCGCGTCGAAGAAGAGGCCGAAGTTGGACTTGAGCCAGCTGTTGAACGCCTCGAAGCCCTCGCCGATCGGCAGGCTCGGTGGGAACTCCACGGGTGTCACGGGGTCTCCTTCCCCGCCGCGAGGGCGGCGAGCACGGAGTTGCGCGTCACCGTGCCGAGGACGCTGCCGTCCTCGGCCACCACGCGGAGGCGTTCGGCGGTGGTCATGTCGGCGTACAGGTCGGCCACCGGCGTGCTCGCGGCGACCTGCGGCGCGGACGCGTCGGCCTCGGAGGCGTCGGCGTCCAGGACGGAGGACGCGGTGAGCACGCGGGTCCGGTCGACGTCCTCGATGAACCGCTCGACGTAGTCGTTGGCGGGCTCGCTGAGGATCTCCTGCGCGGTACCGATCTGGGCGACGCGGCCGTCGCGGAGCACGCAGATCCTGTCGCCGAGGCGCATCGCCTCGTTGAGGTCGTGCGTGATGAAGACGATGGTCTTGCCCAGGCTCTCCTGGAGCTCCAGGAGCTGGGTCTGCATGTCCCGCCGGATGAGCGGGTCGAGGGCGCTGAACGCCTCGTCCATGAGGATGATGTCGGTGTCCGCGGCCAGCGCCCTGGCCAGGCCCACGCGCTGCTGCATGCCTCCGGAGAGCTGTTCGGGGAGCTTGTCCTCCCAGCCGCCCAGGCCCACCAGTTCGAGGGTCTCCCGCGCCTTGCGGCCGCGCTCGGCACGCGGGACCCCGCGGAGCTCCAGGCCGTAGGCGGCGTTCTCGAGAACCGTGCGGTGGGGCAGGAGCGCGAAGTGCTGGAAGACCATGCTGATCTTCTCGCCCCGGAGGTTCAGGAGTTCCTTCCTGCTCAGGGCGGTGATGTCCACGCCGCCGACCTCGACCGTCCCCGCGGTGGGTTCCAGGAGGCCGTTGAGCATCCGGATCAGGGTCGACTTCCCTGATCCGGACAGGCCCATGACGACGAAGATCTCGCCCGGTTCGACCTCGAAGGACACGTCGATGACGGCTGCCGTCACGTCGAGGTCGGCGATGGTGTCACGGTGGCTGCCGTCCTGGAGCCGCTCGACGGCGGCTCCGGACTGTTTCCCGAACACCTTGTACAAGTGGTCTGCGCGTACTGCTGGCACGGTCTCCTCTATGGGGCTGTCCTGGCCGCGAGGCACACCAGGGCATACTCAGCCCCACTGCCGACCCGCGGTTCCCGCAGGTAGCTGGCTTGCGCAGGGCCCCCATGCGCCCCCTGGTCGGGGCGGTACCGCTACCTGGTTCACGTCGGGTGCAAACCCTACAGAGATACGTACGCACAGTTCAGACGGTTGGTAACCGGCAAATAACATGTTTAACCGACATAAAAACCGTCCGCCGACCTATGACACCGGATGTCGGCACCGCAAGACGTCTATATGTGATCTATGCCACTCTGCTTTTTATGGTGACCCTTGTCACATATGCGAGACAGATGCGTCGCGCGACGGTACGTGTCGATTCATAACCGTAACGTAAGCGTCCGGCCGATTCCAGAGCCGCCGCCGGTCAGGAGGCGTCGGGGCTGATGGGCGTGCGGACGAAGTTCTGGTGCGACCTGGACGGCGTCGGACCGCGCTGCCCCTGGTACCGGGAGCCGTAGCCCACGGAGCCGTACGGGCGCTCCGCCGGGGAGGACAGGCGGAACATGCAGAGCTGGCCGATCTTCATGCCCGGGTACAGCTTGATCGGCAGGGTCGCCACGTTCGACAGTTCGAGGGTGACGTGCCCCGAGAAGCCCGGGTCGATGAAGCCCGCGGTGGAGTGCGTGAGGAGGCCGAGGCGGCCCAGGGAGCTCTTGCCCTCCAGCCGGCTCGCGATGTCCACCGGCAGGCTGACCACCTCGTAGGTGGACGCCAGCACGAACTCGCCCGGGTGGAGGATGAACGCCTCCTCCCCGTCGGTCTCGACCAGGCGGGTGAGGTCGGGCTGTTCGACCGAGGGGTCGATGTGGGGGTACTTGTGGTTCTCGAAGACCCTGAAGAAACGGTCCAGCCGCACGTCGATGCTGGAGGGCTGGACGAGGCCGGGGTCGTAGGGGTCGATCCGGACCCGCCCGGCATCGATTTCGGACTTGATATCGCGATCGGAGAGCAGCACGGTCCGAACCTACCGCCTGCGACAACGCACCATAGGCGGGACGGCCGGACCGCGGTTGCCGCGCCGAGTTGCCCATGGGGGGCGGAGTTGGGCTAGGATGGCGTGCGTCGACAACCGGACTTCCGGCGGTCACACGCGGATGTAGTTCAATGGCAGAACTTCAGCTTCCCAAGCTGATAGCGCGGGTTCGATTCCCGTCATCCGCTCCAGCACGAGAACGGCCAGGTCGCTCGGTGAGAACCGAACACCTGGCCGTTCCGCTTTCCCGGGGCAGGACCCCCGAGGCCGTGCCACACACGTGCCACACGCCCGTCAGGGCGACTCCGCGGCGAAGTCACCGGACGTCGATCACCTCGATGGCACCGGTGGCTTTGTTCGTGCGTCGAAGGGACACCGGGCGGATGCACACGCCGTGGTCGGCGGCGACCTGTTCGGCCACCTCCCGGGCCAGATGTTGCGCGGGCCGTTCGGCCCTCGTTGATTCACCGGTGGGCGTCGGCACCGGCCCGCCCCGTATCGAAGGAGTTCGAGACGGTATGAGCGCCACACCCAACCCGGAGAGGTTCTTTCTCCCCATGGTCGCCGTCATGTTCACGCTGATGTTGGCGGTCTCGTTGCCGCTCGCACTCCTGACGAGTTGGCCCACGTGGCTCACGACCCTCATCGGGAGCGGCGCCAGCGGTCTGGTGAGCCCCCTCGTCGTCCGCTGGATCCTCGACCGGCGCGAACGCGTCCGGAGCCGCCCCTCACGTAGCGCCGAGGAATAGCCCCCCTGTGCACGGCGACGACGCTCGTCGACCCACGCATCCCCGCGAACTCAGGGCGGGAGACCTCCACCGGATGAGTGCCCCTGCGCAACCGGCCCGCCGACCGGTCGTCTTCACCGCTCTCCTCACCGGAGTCGGAGTGCAATGGGTGGTACTGGAATGGCTGACCGAAGGGCGGGTCAGCGGTGCGGCTCTGGCTTCGACCGCTTTCTGGTCGGTGCTTCTGGCCAGGGCCGTCAGCACCTACAAGCATGAACGCCGCAACGCCCCCGCACCTCAGGTCGCCTCTTCGGCCGAGGAAGACCCTGCCCCATAGACGTCGGCCACGGCGGTGATGCCGTCGTCGGAGACGTGGGCGGCTCGGCCCCGCACCGGCGCCCACGGGCAGGGACACGAACCCGGCCACCAGGTCGCGCCGCGCACCCACACTTCCCACAAGCCCGCCTCGGAGGAGTTCTCCCAGTTCAGAGGCTCTCCTTGAGGTTCGGGAGGCGCCATCCCCGGTCGGCTCCGGAATCGACGTCTACTCTGTCCTTGATTTCGGAGAGTGCTCACACGATTCGGCACCGTGACGCGGCGCCCTCTCGTGGAGCGCTTCGCGGACCGTCGCGCTCACGCGTCCGCCCACGCCCCCTTCCCCGCCGGCCGCGCCGGTCCGGGTGACGGTCGGCGGGCGGCGGCCCCTGCGGCAGGCGTTCCCCCACCAGGAGACGAGGCGGAACCATGCACGAGCGCGTCGAGCACTCGAACACCCGCGGCACCACATCTTCCCCCGGGCGCGGGGGCGCCGCGGGCGGGACCCCTGCCCCGTCCTCGTCCGCCGTCGTCGCCGGGAGCACGCTCCTGGTCGAGCGGGCGCTCTCGGAGGGCCGGAGGAACTTCGACGCCCTCGGCCGTTCCTGGGACCTGCTGCCCGGGGTGTTCTCGCCCGCGCTCACCTCCAGTACCGGGTTCTACACCCGCCACCTCCCCTTCCCGCAGGGGGGCCGCTTCCTGGAGATCGGCTGCGGCGCCGGGGTGACCGCCGTGCAGGCCGCGCTCTCCGGGTGCGCCGGGGTGACCGCGGTCGACATCGGCCCCGCCGCCGCCGCGAACACCGCCCGCAACGCCCGGCGCCACGGCGTCTCCTCCCGGGTCAGGGTGGTGGTCGGCGACGTGTTCGACGCCGTCCCCGACACCGGGTACGACCTCGTCTTCTGGGCCATCCCCTACGTCGCCATGCCCGAGGGCTACGAGCACCCCTGCGATCTGACCCGCGCGGTCTTCGACGTCGGCCACCACTGCTGCCGCTCCTACCTCGCCGGCGCGCGCGCCGTCCTCGCGCCCCGGGGCCGGCTCTTCCTGGGGTTCGGGGACATCGGCTACCGCGACGCGATGGAGGACCTCGCGGCCGCCCACGGCTGGCGGCCCGAACTCCTGGCCGCCGAACGGGCCGAGCCCGACCACCACATCGAGCACCAGATGTTCGAGCTGCACGACACCACCCGCACGGCGGGGGACGCCTGACCGGACGCCGGCTCGCGGCCGTCGGCCGCCGGGGACCGCGTCACCCGTCGGTGCGGCGGAACCGGTACCACTGCGGGGAGGTACGGTCCATAGGCCACCCCAGGCCGGCGGTGTCCGCGTCCTCGGCGGCGAGGAGCTCCCACCCCGGGAACGCCGTCTCGACGTCCGCCCGCGAGACTCCCTCGACGAGTCGGCTGTACCGCGACGGCCCGAACGCGAGCAGCAGCAGGGCGGCCCCCGGCGCGGCGAGCGCCGTCACGCCCCGCCCCTCCGCGGCCCGCTGGTCCGGGTCGAGGCCCTGGAAGCAGCCGACGTCGAGGAAGAGGTCGAACGCGCCCAGGCCGGCCGTCTCCAGGGCGGTCGCGTCGCCCACGGCGTAGGAGACGTCCGCAGGACCCTTGCGCCGGGCCGCCGCGATCGCCGCCGGGACGATGTCGACGCCCACCGCCTCCCACCCGCGCCGGGCGAGCTCGGGGGTGAACTGTCCGCGTCCGCAGCCGATGTCCAGCGCCCGTCCGGGGCCGGTCGGGCGCTCCCGCGCCTCGCGGTCGAGGAGGGAGCCGAGCTGGGCCCCGCCCGCGGCGCCGTAGCGCTCCCAGGGCGTGAGGCCGAGACGATACATCCACGCGTATTTCGTCATGGTCCCAACGTAGGCCTGTCCTCCGGAGCGGTCCGGCCAACCCCCTTGAACCGCCTCCGGGGCAGCGGATCCGCACGTCGGGGGTCCGGGCTCCGCCGCCGGGAGCGGCGGATCCGACCGTTCCGGCGGCGCGAGCGGGGCGGGACCGCTGCTCCCCTGTCAGGGCTGCCGCGCCCGGCCCCGGCAGGAGCGCCGGTGGCCGGTCTCCGGGGCCTGGACCCCGCAGGCCCGGCTCCGCCTTCCCCTGCCTCTTCCGCGCGCCCGTACGCGGCGCCGTGTCGTCTATGGTTGGCGCGAGTAGATCCCTGATGAGACAGGGGTTCCGGGCGCGCCAGCGCCGGTTCCCCCGCTCTGTGGCGTGAACCCCCTTGCAGCGAGGTAGAGACCCCTATGACCGACAACTCGTCCCCGTCCACCCCCGACAGCTCCGGCCGGCCGCCGCAGATCGACACCACGCGGACCCACTCGGCCCGCATCTGGAACTACTGGATGGGCGGCAAGGACAACTACCCGGTCGACCGCGAGGCGGGTGACGCGGTGGCCGAGTTCTTCCCGGAGATCAGGGACCTGGCCCGCACGAGCCGTGACTTCCTGATCCGCGTGGTCACCCACCTGGCGGGGGAGGCGGGGATCCGCCAGTTCCTCGACATCGGCACGGGGATGCCCACCGCCAACAACACCCACGAGGTCGCCCAGGCCGTCGCCCCGGAGTCCCGCGTGGTCTACGTGGACAACGACCCCCTCGTGCTCGCGCACGCGCGGGCGCTCCTCGTCGGAACGCCGGAGGGGGCCACCGACTACATCGACGCCGACCTGCGCGATCCCGACAGGATCCTCGAGCAGGCCGCCCAGACCCTCGACTTCGACAAGCCCGTCGCGCTCATGCTCATGGGCATCCTGGGCCACGTGCCCGAGGACGAGATCATGCCGATCGTGGGCCGGCTCATGGACGCCCTGCCGCCCGGGAGCTACCTGGCGAGCTACGACGGCTCCAACACCAGCGAGGCCTACAACCAGGCCATCGAGGTGGGGAACAAGCAGGGCGACGTCCCCTACCTCCTGCGCAGCCCGGAGGTGATCGCCGCCCGCTTCGAGGGCCTGGAGCTGCTGGAGCCCGGCGTGGTCCCGTGCCCCCTGTGGCGTCCCGGCCCCATCGAGGTCGGCACCCGCCGCGGCATGGACCAGTACGGCGGGGTGGCGCGCAAGCCCTGACCGGGACAGCGGTCCCGGGGGCGCCGTCCCGGGCCGGGGCGGCGCCCCCGCCCCGGCCCGAACAGCGCACTAGTCGGGGCGGGCGAAGCGGCGCGCCCCGACGAGCAGGAACACCGCGCCGAAGGCGGTCAGCGCCATCAGCTCCCCGGAGACCGGCGGCCGCACGCCCCACAGTTCCAGGCCGCGGAACATCCCGTCGGCGGCCCCGGCCGGCAGGTGGGCGGCGAGGACGCGCCTGGCCGCGTCGACCGCGTAGGTCAGGGGGTTGAGGGCGGTGAGGGCGACGAGCCAGGACGGCAGCCCGTTGAGCGGGAAGAACGCCCCCGACAGGAACACGAGGGGCCCCAGGAGCAGGCCCGTGGCGGCCTGGAAGCTCTTGGGGCTGGGCACGCAGACCGCCAGCAGCGCCCCGAGGCAGGTCATGGCGAACGACGCCGGCGCCAGTACCGCGACGAACCCTGCGAAGAGGAGCGGGTCGTAGGGCACGCCCGCGAGCCCGGCGAAGAGGAGCAGGATCCCGCCGTGGCACGTGGCGATGGTGGTGCCCGCCAGGACCTTGCCGAGCAGCAGCGACTCCCGGCGCACGGGCGCCACCAGCATCTCCCGCAGGAAGCCGAACTCCCGGTCCCACAGGATGGAGGCGCCGGTGGCGAACGCCGGCGGCTGGATGGCCATCACGAGGACGCCGGGGAAGAGGAACGTCACGTAGCCGACGCCGGAGCCGTCCTCGGGGACCACCGTCCCCAGCCCCACGCCCAGGGCGACGAGGATCAGCAGGGGTTGCAGCAGGCTGACGACGAGGTGCATCCGCTCGCGCTGGAACGTGATCATCTCGCGCTTCCACACCGCGGCCGCCGCGCGTCCCTCGGAGGCCAGGCGCGCGGCCGTCGGCGCGGGGCTCACGCGTCTCCCCCCTCTGCGGGCTCCGAACCGATGCTGCGGCCCGTGTAGTGCAGGAACACGTCGTCCAGGGTGGGCCGGACCAGGGACACCGACGTGACGGAGCCGCCGAGGGCCGCCATGACCGCCGGGAGCACGGCCGCCCCGTCCTCGACCCGCACGACCAGGGCGCCGTCCTCGACGGAGGGGCTCAGCCCCAGGGAGTCGGCCAGCCGCCGCGAGCACTGCCCGGGGTCGGAGGCGACCAGCACGATGCGGTCGCGGCCGATCCGCGAGCGGAGCTCGGCGGGGGTGCCGAGGGCCACGACCCGCCCCCGGTCCAGGATGGCGATCCGGTCGCAGTTGTCGGCCTCGGACAGATGGTGGGTGGTGAGCAGGACGGTGGCCCCCGTCTCGCTCCGCATCCGGTGGACGTGGCGCCAGACCTCGGCCCGGCTGTGCGGGTCGAGGCCGACCGTGGGCTCGTCCAGGAAGAGCACGTGGGGGCGGTGCAGCAGGCCGCGGGCGATCTCCAGGCGGCGCTTCATCCCGCCGGAGAGCGTGCGGACCAGGCTGCGCCGCCGGTCGAGCAGGTCGGCCAGGGTCAGCATGGCCACGACGCGCTCGCGCACCTGGCGGCGGGGGACCCCGTAGAGGGCGGCGTGGATGGCCAGGTTCTCCTCCGACGTCAGCTTGTCGTCCAGGGTTGAGCCCTGGAAGACCACGCCGATGGACCTGCGGACGGCGTCGGGGGAGACGCGGACGTCGTGCCCGGCCACCCACAGTCCGCCGCTGGTGGGCCGGGTGAGCGCGCAGAGCATCGAGATGGTGGTGGACTTGCCCGCCCCGTTGGGTCCCAGGAACCCGAAGATCTCCCCGGGGTGGACGAGGAGGTCGAGTCCCCGGACCGCTTCCACCCCCGGATAGGTCTTGACCAGTGCCTCTGTCCTGATCGCCGCCGGGGGCGAGGATTCGGTCCGATCCCCTGGCGCCTTTGAGGACGTCACTTCGAGCGGAACTCGGGCCTGTGTTCCTGGTTCCAATTCGCTCCTCATGGGGGCAAAACCATCCGGCTCGGGGGCCGAGCCGGGTCATCCCGTCCCACCGGCGTTTTCGCGGGGGGTGGAGGGGGATCACTACCCCTGGCAAGACTACCCAAGGTAGTCGGCCATTAACAAAAAGTTGCTAGATCTGGAGGACTCATGTCCGCACAGGAACTGCCCCGCGACGCCGGATCGCTCGACACCACCGCTCTGATCTCCCTCGGGGCCGAGACCGAGCTCATCTCCGAGCGGCTCAACCTGGAGTGCCGCAACACCTGCGTCTCCGGCTTCACCATCCGCTGCGACGGCTACTCGCTCTAGTCCGGCCCGGACCCGCCCGGGTACCGCCGACCCCCCGAGACGACCGTGACGCACCCCGTCGGGGCGCCGTGAGCACGAGCGCCGGACCTTCCGACGCGGGCCGTCCGGAGACGATCGCCCTCCTCCACCTGTGCCATGAGGGAGCGCTGCCGACCGGGGTGGACGGCAGCGCGGGGCGGCGGTACCGGGACCGGGCCCCCTTCACCCCGCCGCACGCCGGGTTCACCGTGTGACCCCGGCGCGCCGGCCGCGGGGCGGTCGGCCGCTCAGCCGGCCGCCCCGTCTTCGACACCGACGACCACGAGGGAGACCAGGGTGCGGGAGCACACCGGCACACGCACGTGCACGGTCGGCATACGGGAGCGGGCCGTCGAGGCGGGCCGGGTGGTCTCCGACTACGGCCCATGGACCGACGTGGCGCTTCCCGGACTCGACCTTCCGCCCCAGGGGTGGAAGATCCACGTGTCGGCCCGGCCGGTCACCCTCCTGTCCACCGTCGAGCGCGTGCTCCCCCTGCTGCTGCGCACGCCGTGCAGGTTCAAGTTCGCGCGCACCACGGAGGCCATGCGCGAGCTCAACTCCCACCACAACCGCCCCGGGGCCGTCGGCAAGGGCGTCACCGTCTACACCCGCCCGGACGACTTCGCCGGCCTGGCCGAGAAGCTCGCCGCCGAACTCGTCGGGGTGGAGGGGCCCGGGATCCCCAGCGACCGCAGGCTGCGGCCGGACGCGCCGGTCTACTACCGCTACGCGCCGTTCGCCGGCGTCTACGGCATCGACGGCAACGGCGACTTCCAGCTGGTCCTCCACGACGCCGAGGGACGCGAGCGCCCCGGCGCCGCGGACGGGCGCTACCAGCCGCCGGACTGGCTTCCCGATCCGTTCACGGGACACCCCCCCTCCCCCGGCGGGGCCGACCGGGAGCCGGTCCTGCTCGGCGGCCGCTTCCTGGTGCCCGGCGCCATCGCCCACACCGCGGTGGGCGGCGTCTACCGGGGCTCCGACCGGGAGTCGGGCGCGGGGGTGGTCGTCAAGGAGCGCCGCGCGTACACGGGCGAGGACCTCGACGGGTCCCGCGACGCGCGCCACCGGCTGCGCGGCGAGGCCGCCGTGCTGCGCCGCCTGGAGGACGTCGCGGGGGTCCCCCGCGTGGTGGACCACTTCCGGCACGGCGCCGACGAGTTCCTCGTCACCACGGACGTCGGCCCCCGGGACCTGCGCACCGACGTGGCCGAGAACGGCACGTACACCACCCCGGAACGCGACCTGGAGCGCCTGGGCCGCGACCTGCTCGGGCTGCTGGACGCGGTCCACGGGCGCGGCGTCCTCGTGCGCGACCTCGCCCCCAAGAACATCGTGCTGGCCGACGACGGCGCCCCCTCCCTGGTGGACTTCGAGATCAGCAGCCTCGACGGCGACCAGGTGCACGGCTGGACCCCGGGGTACTCCTCCCCCGCCCAGGAACGCGGCGAACCGGCGTGCGAGGAGGACGACCTCTACTCGCTGGGGGCCACCCTGCTGTACGCCGCCACCGGCACCGAGCCGGCCGCCCGCTCCACCCGGGCGGTGCCCGACGACGGGCGCGCCCGCACCCTCCTGGCCTCGCTGGGCGACGGCGTCCCGCCCTGCGCCCGCGCGGTGCCGGGGCTGATGTCCCCCGACCCCGCCGAGCGCAGGGCGGCGGCCGACCTGCTCCGCAGGGGCGGGGACCATCCGCCGCTCCGGGCCGAACCGCGCTACACCGTCACCCCGCACTCCCTTCCCGCACTGGTCGCGAGCGCCCTGGAGCAGACACGCGGTGTGGCGCGCGACCTGCTGTCCGGACGCGGCGGCTCGCCGGGAGGACGTCCCAGCCCCACCAACCTGTACCGGGGCGCGGCGGGCGTGGGCACGGAGCTGCTGCGCCAGGGGGACGCCGAGTCCCGCGGCCTGGCCCGCGCACTGGCGCACTGGACCGCGGGTTTCCTCACGCTGCGCCGGTCGCTGCCCGGCCTCCAGGACGGCGAGGCGGGCACCGCCCTCTTCCTGGCCGCGGCGGCCCGCGAACTGGACGAGCCGACCCTGGCCGACGCGGTGCGCCCCCTGGCGCGGACCGCCCCGGAGTCGGTCCCCGAGACCGACTACTCGTCGGGGCTGGCGGGGATCGGCCTGGCCCAGCTCCAGCTGTGGCGTCTCTGCGGGGACGGGTCCCGGCTCGACCTGGCGCAGGGCTGCGCGGAGCGGCT
Source organism: Nocardiopsis tropica (assembly GCF_042660575.1). Taxonomy (NCBI): domain Bacteria; kingdom Bacillati; phylum Actinomycetota; class Actinomycetes; order Streptosporangiales; family Nocardiopsidaceae; genus Nocardiopsis; species Nocardiopsis tropica. The sequence goes on along the minus strand of NZ_JBHSUF010000008.1, from coordinate 152,518 downwards.
CGTGGCCTCGGCCCCCGCGGAGGGGCTGCGCGCCTGCCCGCCCGACCTGCGCGACCACGAGGAGGTGACGACGCGGCTGGGGTTCGCGCACGGCGTCGCGGGCGTCGCCCACTTCCTCCTGTGCCTGGAGGCCGCCACCGGCGACACGGCCGCGGGTGCGGAGGCCGCGGCCTGCCTGGAGGTGCTGGCCGGGTTCGTCCCGGGGCTGGTCTCGGCCGCCTCCGCGCCCGAGGCCCGGCCCATGGCCGCCTCCTTCTGCCAGGGGCTCACCGGGATCGGCGGGGTGCTGCTCCGGGCCGGCGCGGTGCGGGGCGAGCCCCGCTACACCGGGCTCGCGGAGACGACCGCGTCGCACTGCCGCGCCCTCGCCCCGAAGATGCAGGTCGCCTGCCAGTGCTGTGGGCTGGCGGGGGTCGGTGAGTTCCTCCTCGACACCGCCGGGCTCACGGGCGGGGCGGCGTACCGGGACGCGGCCGTGGACGTCGCCGGGCTGGTGCTGGTGCGCTCCGCCGGGACCCCGGAGGCCCCGGTCTTCCTCGACCACACCCGTGAGCCGGGCGGCGGGTGGGCGACGGGGGTCTCCGGGGTCCTGTCCTTCCTGCGCCGGCTCGACCGTGGCGGTCCCCGGGACTGGCTCGGGGACGAACTCCTGGCCGCCCGCCGCTGACCGCCCGGTCCGCGCGGCGTCCCGGCCCCGCACCCCCGCGGGGGTCGTCGCCGGCGGCGGCGCGGTGCGGCCCCTCGGCCACGCGCGGTAAGCGGCCGACGGGGGCCGACGGGGGCCGACGGCCACGGTGTCCGCGGTTCCTCTGCGGCACCGGCTCCCGTGTGTGGCACACGGTGCCCGGGAGGGGTGGGAACACCCTCCTCGGACGAGACGGCCCCGCGGCGACCGACCGCCCCGGGCGCTGTCGGCGCTCTCACCTGCGACGGTTCCGTTACCTTCCCGTGACCGTGTTTTGGGCGTGGTCACCGGGGCAGGGCAGGACGACCCGACGACAGGAGGTGCCCCCAGTGGAAACCGGAACCGTTGTCATCATCGTCATCGCGGCAATCGTCATCATCGCCGTGGGAGTCGCGCTCGCCGCGCGCTCCTCGATCCTCCCGGCCCGGCGCACCGCCCGGCTCAAGAAGCGCTTCGGCGCGGAGTACTACCGCGCCGTGGAGGCCCACGGCGGCAGGGCGGCCGCGGAACGCGAGCTGTCCGAGCGGCTCGACCGCCACAAGGGCATGAGGCTCCGCAGGCTCACCGAGCGCGAGCGCGAGGCGCACGCCGGCACGTGGGCCGCGGTGCAGCAGGAGTTCGTGGACGACCCCGTCAGCGCCGTCCGCAACGCCCGCGGGCTGGTCGAGGGGATCATGTCCGACGTCGGCTACGCCGACCGCGCCCCGGCCGGGGACCGGGGCTTCGAGCAGCGCGCGGGAGACCTGTCGGTGGACCACCCCGCAGCCGTGGCCGAGTTCCACCGCGTGCGCGGCGCCGTGCGCCCGGCCGGGGCCGACCGGGTCGGCACCGAGGGCCTGCGCGAGGAGCTGGTGGCCTTCCGGGGCCTCGTGGAGGCCCTGCTGGGCGGGCTGCCCGAGTCCCCCGGCACGACCCCGACCGAGGCTCCGGGCAGGACCGTGACCGGTCCGGCGCGGAGCGGGACCGATACGGAGGTGGACCGGTGAGAGAGCACGACGAGACCGCCGCACCGGCGGACAGGAAGCAGAGCGGCGTCCGCCGGACCCCGCGGACGCAGGAGCGCGAGGACGCCGGCCGCCGGACGACGCCCGGGACCGCCGGGGTCCAGCGGCCCCCGGCCGAGGAGGTGCCGGAGCAGCGGCGACGCAGCGGGGTCCACGCGGACCCGGCACGGGCGGCGGGGCCCGCCCCGACCGCGCCCCCGCCCCCTGCCCCGGACACAACGCCCGGCGCCGCGCGGGCGGTGGCGGTCGACGCCGAGGTGTCCGACCCCGCCTCCGCCCCCTCTCCCCCTGACGCGCCGGCCCCGGCTCCCGCCGGGTCCGCCGCGCCCTCCGGCCCGCGCGGCGCGGAGGACCCGGCAAGGCGGCTCGGGCCACGCGGCATGGACCCGGGCGACGTGCGGAAGCGCTGGCAGGAGACGCAGGGCGGGTTCGTCGACGATCCGCGGGGAACCGTGCGCGAGGCGGACGTGCTGGCGGCCGAGGTCGCCGACGCCGTGATCGCCGGGATCGAGACGCGCCGGGCCGCGCTCCGCTCCGCGTGGAGCGAGGGCGACGGCTCGGACACCGAGTCCCTGCGCCTGGCCCTGCGCGACTACCGCTCCTTCGTCGAGCACCTGGTCGACGCGGGCAGGTGACGCGGACACGACACGCGGGCCGTGCGGCACCGGGCCGCACGGCCCGCGTGTCCCGACCGTTCCGCTGTACTCGCCCCGGGGCCGGGTCTACCGTCACTGTCATGGGCACCAGGGGAACGGTCACACGGACACGGCTCGTCGACCGCGCACGCGAGCTGCTCGAGGCCCACGGTTACGCCGGAACGGGTCTGGAGCAGGTCCTGGCCGCCAGCGGCGCCCCCCGCGGCTCCCTCTACTTCCACTTCCCGGGAGGGAAGGACGAACTGGTCGCGGCGGCCCTGGAGTCCGCCGGGGCCGAGATCGGGTCCCGCATCCGGGAGCTCTCCGAGGAGGCTCCCGACGCGGCCGCCCTCGTCCGGGGGGTGGTCGACCTCTTCACCGCCAGGATGGAGGGGTCGGCGTTCACCAGGGGCTGTCCCCTGGCCGCCACCGCCCTGGACGTCTCGGCCACCAACGACCTGGTGCACACCGTGTGCAGGAGGGTGTACTCCTCCTGGCAGGCCACACTCGCGCAGCGCCTGGTGGCCGAGGGGCGCGGGGCCGAGGAGGCGGACGCCGACGCCTGGTCCGCGCTCTCCCTCGTGGAGGGGGCGCTCCTGCTCTCCCGCGCCACGCGCGACCGCGGGCCGCTCGACCGGGCCCGGGGCACGGCCTCCCGGCTCTTCGGCGGGGAGTGACCCCCGCCCGCGGCGGCCCGGGTCAGGAACGCGTCCAGACCCCCGAGGTCCCCCTGCGGTGGCTGTCCACCAGGTGGGTGTCGACCATGCCGATCGCCTCCATGAGGGCGAACACGGTCGTCGGACCGGTGAAGGAGAACCCCGCGCGGCGCAGGGCGCCGGCGAGGGCGGCCGACTCCGGCGACTCGGTGGGGATGTCCTCGACCCGCGCGGGGGCCGGGGTCCGCTCGGGCCGGAAGGACCACACCAGGTCGACCAGCCCTCCCGCGCCGCGCAGGGCGACCGCGGCCCGCGCGTTGCGGACCGTGGCGCGGATCTTCCTCTCGTTGCGCACGATGGAGGCATCCCCCATCAGCCTCTCCACGTCCTCCTCGCCGTACCCGGCCACGGTGTCGGGGTCGAAGCCGTCGAAGGCGGTGCGGAAGGCCGGCCTCTTGCGCAGGATGGTGGCCCAGGAGAGTCCCGCCTGGAACGCCTCCAGGCTGATCCGCTCGAAGACGCCGCGCTCGTCGCGGACGGGCATCCCCCACTCGGTGTCGTAGTAGTCGCGCAGCAGCGGGTCCGCCGCCGCCCAGGGCGGCCGCACCAGCCCGTCCTCGCACACCAGCGCGCCGCTCTCCGTGGCGGCGAACCGCGTCTTCCCCGGTTTCTCCGGCATCTCGGATGTCCTCTCCACGGCCTCGGCGCCGACCGGCCCGCCGCGTCCCGTCCGCCACCCCTCGCGCTCCCCCGGCGCGGTCGGGGCGGTCCCCTTGCGCCCTCGACGGTACGCGGTCCGCGCCGCGTGAATCCACGGGAACGCCGCACACGGAAGACGGCCCCGGCCCCCGACGACACGCCGAGGACACCCCGCCGCCACCTTCCGGACACCTTCCGCGCACTCCTGGTGACCGGGCAATGCCACAGCGCCATGGCGGGAGGTCCGACCGGGCCGAGTTCTTTTCGCGGCCGTGCGCACCGGAACCCCGACAGGACAGGGGAACCCGAAAAAAACGGACAACAGCAACGGAGACACCAGCAACAACGGGGATTGACACACGTCACACGGTGATCCAATCTGGTTAACAGTTAACAGTTAACCGAAGGGAAGACATGTCGGAGATCCTGCCCATCAAGCAGCGGGCACTCGGCGAGAAGGTCGCCGGAGAACTCCGGCGCCTGATCGTCACCGGGCGCTACGCGCCCGGGACGTCGCTGGTCGAGGGGCACCTCGCCGAGCAGTTCGACCTGAGCCGCGGACCGATCCGCGACGCCCTCAAGCTCCTCGCCTCCGAGGGGCTCATCGACACCAACCGCCGCAGCGCCACCGTCGTCGGCCTGGGCGGGGACGACATCGACGAGCTCTTCTCCCTGCGCGGATCCCTCGAACAGCTCGCCCTGGAGATCGGCCTGAACCGCGACCGGGCCGGGCTCGCCGAAGGCCTCCGCGCCCCCCTGGAGCAGATGCGCAGGGCCCGCGAGGAGCGCGACCCCGACGCCTTCACCGCCGCCGACGTGCGCTTCCACTCGGTCTTCTACGACGTCGCCGGCCACCGCCGCCTCGCCGACGTGTGGGCGCAGTACCGGCCCACCATCGAGGTGCTCCTCCTGGCCTCCAACGAGCGCTACGAGGACCTCGGCCCCTCCGTCCGCGCCCACGAGGTCCTCGCCGGGCTGGTCGAGTCCGGCGAGCCCGAGGCCGTCCTGGAAGAGCTCCGCGGCCACCTGGACAACGCCAGGCTCAGGCTCAGGGCCCCCTACACCCAGCCCGCGACCCACTGACCCGACGGGACCGCACCGCGTCCCGTCGTCCCTCGGCTCATGTCCCGCGACCGACCCACGGAGCCGATTCCACCGAAACACCGGAGAGCACCATGCGTTCCACCACCTTCCGCCTGACCGCGGCCGCACTCGCGGTCACCGCCCTCACGGCCGGCTGCGCCGACCGGGGCGGCGTCAGCGAGGACGCCGCGGACTACCCCAGCCAGGACATCACCCTCGTCGTCCCCTACGACGCCGGAGGCGCGTCCGACCTCGCGGCCCGCACCCTGGCCGCCCGGATGGAGGACTCCCTGGGGCAGAGCATCATCGTGGAGAACCGCAGCGGCGGCGCCGGCTCCGTGGGACTGGAGAACCTCGCCGGGCGGGCGGCCGACGGCTACAGCATCGGCTACCTGCCGGTCGAGACCGTCATGCTCGGCTACCAGGGCTACGACGTCGACCCGGGCGCCTACGACCTCGTCGGCCAGATGGTGTCGGTCCCCGCCACCATCGCCGTCCCCGAGGACAGCCCCTACGAGACCCTCGACGACCTGGTCGAGGCCGCCCGCTCCGAGCCCGGGGCCCTCTCGGTGTCCAACTCCGGCGCGGGCTCCATCTGGGAGGCCGCCACCACCGAGCTGGGGCGCGCCACGGAGACCGAGTTCCAGCCGGTGCCCTTCGACGGCGGCGCCCCCGCCGTCACCGCCGCCGTCGGCGGCCAGGTGGACGCCGTGGTCGCGGGCATCTCCGAGACCGCCCCCGCCCACGCGGACGGCCGGCTCCGGGTCCTCGCCCTCTTCGACTCCCAGCCCTCCGACTCGCTCCCCGGCGTGGAGACGGCGGCCGAACAGGGCGTGGACGTCGTGATCGGCGGCTGGGGCGGCATCGGCGCGCCGGCCGGCCTCCCCGACGAGGTGCGCACGAAGCTGGAGGAGGCGTTCTCCGAGGCGGCCGACTCCGACGAGTTCAGGACGATCATCGCCGACTCGGGGAACATCCCGGTCAACGTGCCCTCGGAGGAGTTCTCCGAGTTCGTCGACCAGGAGCACACCCGCTTCGGCGCACTGCTCGAGGGCCAGGACTGAGCACCGTGGCCGACACGAGCACGACCCCGGACGCGCCCGCCCCCGGCGGGCCGCGTCCGGGACGCAGACCACGGGACCTGGTCCCCGCCGCCGTCGGCGCCGCGCTCGCCGCGGGCGCCTTCGCCCTGGCCGCACAGATCCCCGAAGGGGCCCGGCTCACCCAGTTCAGCCCGAGGTGGTGGCCGGAGACGCTGGCCGTCCTCCTGCTGGTGCTGAGCGCGTGGCTGGCCGCGGGGGCGCTGTTCCGCCGCTCCGCGACCGCGGAGGAGGACGGGCCCGAGGCCGCGACCCGCCAGGGGGCGTGGCGGCTCACCGCGATGCTCGCGTCGATCGCGGGCTACGGCGTCCTCTGGTACTTCGTCGACTTCCGGGTCTCCACGGCTGTCCTGTTCGCGGCCCTCACCTGGCTCGGCGGAGGCCGCGGGTGGAAGGCGCTGATCCTCTTCCCGATCGCCGTGACGGCGGTCCTCTACCTTCTGTTCGGCGTCCTCCTGAGAGTGCCACTATGAGTCCGATCGTCGAGGGCTTCAGCGCCCTCCTGGACCCCATGGTCCTGCTGTGCATCGCCGCGGGCGCCCTCCTGGGCATGCTCGTCGGCGCCTTCCCCGGCGTGACGGCCACCATGGCGGTCGCCCTGGCCAGCGGTTTCACGCTCTCCCTCGAACCGCTTCCCGGCCTCGCGGTCCTGCTCACGATCTACGTGGCGGCGAACTTCGGCGACCGGGTCCCGGCGATCCTCGTCAACACCCCGGGGACGCCCGCGTCGATCGCCACGACCTTCGACGGCTACGCCATGGCCCGCCAGGGCAGGGCGGGCCTGGCCCTGACCTCGTCCGCCTTCGCCTCCGCGTGGGGGACGCTCGTCGGCGTCGTCCTGCTCATGGTCGCCGCGATCCCGCTGTCCCGGCTGGCCCTGAACTTCGGCCCCGCCGAGATGTTCGCGCTGGTCGTGTTCGGCCTGACGATGATGATCGGGGTGTCGGGCGGCCGGATCGTCAAGGGCCTCATGGCGGGCGGCCTGGGCCTGCTCCTCGGGGCCGTCGGCCGGGACCCCATCACGGGCACGCCGCGGTTCACGTTCGGCCTCCCCGAACTGTCCGACGGCATCCCCTTCATCGCCGCGATCATCGGCCTCTTCGGCATCGCGGAGGTCATGAACCAGATCCTCGTGCACCGCCGGGGCCGGGAGGCGGAGCCGATCAAGGAGTTCGGCCGCTGGTTCCCCAGGCGCTCGGACTGGCGCACCATGCTCAAGCCGATGGCGATCGGCAGCGGCGTCGGCGGCGTGGTCGGCATCGTGCCCGCCACCGGCGGGGACATCGCCGGCATCCTCGGCTGGGACCAGGCCCGCAGGGCGTCCAAGCGGCCCGAGGAGTTCGGCAAGGGGTCGCTGGAGGGCATCACCGCCGCGGACACCTCGTCCAACGCCACCCTCGGCGGGTCCGTGACCACCACCCTGGCGCTGGGTCTGCCCGGCGACTCCGTGATGGCCGTGATGATCGGCTCGATGGTCGTCTGGGGCATCCAGCCGGGCCCGTCGCTGTTCGCGAACCAGCCCGACCTGGTCTACAGCATCGCCGGGATCATGCTCATCGCGACGGTGGTCGCCCTCGTGATCAGCGTGCTGCGCATGCGCGGCGTCGCCAAGCTCCTGGAGCTCCCGCAGCACTTCCTGTGGGCGGTCATCCTCGTGTTCTGCATGGTCGGCACCTACGCCGTGAACAACAGCGTCCTCGACGTCGCCGTGATGCTCGTGTTCGGCCTCGTCGGGCTGTTCCTGAAGCGCTTCGGGATCCCGCCGGGGCCCGTCGTCCTCGGCCTGATCCTGGGCGGCCTGGCCGAGGGCAACCTCCGCCGCGCCCTGGAGATCGGCGGCCCGGAGAACATCCTGACCAGCCCCATCGCACTCGGACTCCTGGCGGTGAGCGCGCTCGCCCTCGTCGTGCCGCCGCTGCGCACGGCGTGGGGCGCCCGCCGCGCCCGCGCCGCCTCCGAGAACACCACCACCCCGGCGCCCTGACCCGGATCCGCCGGCAGCCGCCCCTTCCCCACCCGAGGAGAACCACGCATGTCCGTCCACGCGAAGGTGATCACCGCCCTCCCGACCCCGTTCACCAGGGACGAGGCCCTCGACCCCGACGCCGCCACCGCGCTGTTCACGGCGGTCCGCGACCGGGGCGTCGACGGGGTGTTCGTCGCAGGGACCACCGGAGAGTTCACCGCCCTCGGCGACGACGAGCGGACCGGGGTGATCGGGCTGGCCCTGGACGTCTTCGGCCCGGAGCGGGTCTACGCCCACGTGGGCGCGGCCGCACCCCGACAGGCCGAGTCGCTGGTCCGCGCCGCCGTCGGCGCGGGGGCCACCCGGCTCGCCGCCGTCACGCCCTACTTCCTGCCCGCCCCCGAGGACGCGCTGGTGCGCTACTACGAGCGCCTGGTGGCGGCGGCCGGCGGCGCGGAGGTGCACGCCTACCTGTTCCAGGTGCGCTCCACCACCCCGGCCGCGCCCTCGGTGCTGCGCCGCCTCGCCGACGCCGGCGTCCGCGGGGTGAAGATCAGCGGTGAGAGCGACGCCTCGGTGTCGGCGTACCTGGCCGCGGCGCCCGCGGGGTTCGACGTCCTGTCCGGCAACGACATCGCCTTCGAGGAGTTCGTCCGCGCGGGCGGCCTCGGCGTGGTCTCCGGCGTCTCCTCCGTCTTCCCCCGGCCGTTCGTGGCACTGCGCGACGCCCTGAACAGCGGGGACACCGAAGGCGTGCGCGCGGCCCAGCCCCTGGTGGCCCGCGCGGTGGCCGCGGTCCGCAGCGGCAGCATCCCGCACCTCAAGGCCGGGCTGGAGGTCCAGGGGCTCCCCGCCGGACCCGCGAGGGTCTGCGGCGACGCCGTCTCCGAGGCCGACCTGGAGGTCCTCAGGGAGACCGCGGAGGCCCTGGCCTGACCCCGCGGCCCGGGTCCCGGACCCGGCCGCCCGACGCCCCCGTGGCGTACACACGACCCGCCCCAGGGGGCGGCGGACCGAGAGGCGAGTGAGCGCGGATGGCGCTGAAGAAGATCATCAACCGACCCGAGGACTTCGTCGACGAGGTCACCGAGTCACTGCTCATGGCGCACCCCGACCGCCTGCGGGCGGCGTCCGGCGACCGCAGGGCGCTGGTGCGCGCCGACGCGCCGGTCGAGGGCCGCGTCGGCATCGTGACCGGGGGCGGGTCCGGACACCTGCCGCTGTTCCTCGGCTACGTGGGCCGGGGACTGGCCACGGGCGTGGCCGTGGGGAACGTGTTCTCCTCCCCCTCCGCCGAACAGATCGCCGCGGCGACGCGCGCCTCCCACGGGGGCGCGGGCGTGCTGTACCTGTACGGCAACTACGGCGGGGACGTCTACAACTTCGACCTGGCCGCCGACGTCGTCGCGGCAGAGGGCATCGCGACGGCGACCGTGCTCGGCACCGACGACATCCTCTCCGCGCCCCGCGGCAGGGAGGCCACCCGGCGGGGTGTGGCCGGGCTGTTCTTCGCCTACAAGACGGCGGGAGCCTCCGCCGAGCGCGGCGACGACCTGGAGGCGGTGCGGTCGGTGGCCCGGCGCACGGTGGACGCCACGCGCACGATGGGGGTCGGCCTGTCCCCCACCATCCTCCCCGCCGCGGGCGAACCCACGTTCACGCTCGCCGAGGGGGAGATGGAGGTCGGCATCGGCATCCACGGCGAGCCGGGCAGCCACCGGGGGAAGCTGGAGACGGCCGACGAGATCACCGACCGCTTCCTCGCCGAGATCCTCGGCGAACTGGAGCCCGCGCCCGGCGACCGTGTCGCGGTCCTGGTGAACGGCCTGGGCGCCACCCCCCTGGAGGAGCTGTACCTGGTGTACCGCCGGGTCCACCAGGTGCTGGGCGAGCGCGGCGTGGTCATCCACCGGCGCTACGTGGGCGAGTTCGCGACGAGCCTGGAGATGGCGGGGGCCTCGGTCTCCGTGCTCCTGCTCGACGACGAGCTGGCCGAGCTGATCGACGCCCCCGCCGCGTCCCCGTTCTTCGGCCAGGGGAACACGGAGGCGCCGGAGCCCCGCGCCGCCGGGGTCGGGGCGCCCGGCTCCGCGGCCGTCCGGGGCCCGGCCCCCGCCGTCCGCCGTACCGGCGCCGCCGGTGCGCTGCGCGGCGCGCTGGTCGCGGCCATGGAGCGCATGCCCGCGCACGCGGAGGAGCTGCGGCTGCTGGACTCGCGCCTCGGCGACGGCGACCTGGGCATCACGGTCTCCTCGGGGGCGGAGGCCGTGCGCGAGGCGCTGCTCGCGCTGCCGGAGGACGCCCACCACGCCGACGTGCTGCGCGCGGCGGCGACGGCGTTCGCGTCGGCCAACCCCTCCACGTTCGCCGCGCTGACCGGCGCGGGCGTGCTCGCCGCCGCGGCCGAGTCGGAGGAGCTCGCGTCCGTCTCGGTCCGCGACGCCGCTCGCCTCACCTCCGCCGTGTCCCGCCGGGTGCGGGAGCGGGGCGGTGCCGAGCCCGGCGACAAGACGTTCGTGGACGGGCTCCTCCTGGTGGAGGAGGCCCTGGAAGGGGCCGACGACCCGGTCGCCGCCGTGCGCGCCGCCGCCTCCGCGGCCGGGCGCGCCGTCGAGGAGACCAGCGGGCTGACGTCGGCGAAGGGCCGCGCCGCCTGGGTGGGCGAGCGCGGGGCGGGCGAGCGCGACCCGGGCTCGGTCGCCCTCCTGCGGTTCCTGGAGGAGCTGCGCGACGTCCTCTCCTGAGCGCGGCCCCGTGGCGCCTCTGTGGGGGTCGCGCCACGGGCGCCCCGGCGGACGGGGAGAGGACGGCCGCCGGCGCCGCGGTGCGTACGCGCCGCGGCGCCGGGCCGGGGGCCCGCGAGGTCCGGAAGGACCCGGCCGCCCCCGTGACCGGGGGCGACGTCGGGGGCACGGGCGCCGCGGTGGACACTGGAGGTCCGTCGAGGCAGTCCGCACAGGGGGTAACCGTGTCACGTCCGCTCACAGTCGTCACCGGCGGCAGCCGGGGCATCGGCGCCGCCACCTGCGTCAGGCTGGCCTCCGACGGCCACGACCTGGTACTGGGCTACGCGAGCGACGAGGGGGCGGCCGCCCGGACCGCGGCCGCGGTGCGGGCGGCCGGCGCGCGCTGCGTCACCGTGCGCGCGGACACCTCCTCGGAGGAGGACGTCGAGCGGCTCTTCGACTCGGCCGCCCCGCTGGGGCGGGTCACCGGCCTGGTCAACAACGCCGGTGTCACCGGCCCGCTGGGCAGGCTCGCGGACGCCTCGGCCGACGTCCTGCGCAGGGTGGTCGACGTCAACCTGCTCGGCTACCTGCTGTGCTGCCGCCGGGCCGCCCGGGACATGGCCGCGCACGGCTCGGGTTCCATCGTCAACGTGTCCTCCGCGGCCGCCACGCTCGGCAGCCCCGGCGAGTACGTGCACTACGCCGCGACCAAGGCTGCGGTGGACGCCCTCACCGTGGGCCTGTCGAAGGAGCTGGGCCCCGACGGGGTCCGCGTCAACGCCGTGGCGCCCGGCGTGATCGAGACCGGCATGCACGCGGCGATGGGCGACCCCGACCGCCCGGCCAAGGCCGCCGCCACGCGCATCCCCCTGGGCCGGCCCGGGCAGGACTTCGAGATCGCCGCCGCGGTCTCGTGGCTGCTGTCCCCCGAGGCCGCCTACGCGACGGGCACGGTGCTGCGCGTCTCCGGGGGCCTCTGAGGCGCCCGGCGGCGATCGCGCCCGGCGCGTGCCCGGCAGCGCGCGGCCGGACGGGCGGGCCGACGGCGGGCGCCCGGCGCGAGGGGGTCTGCGGGCGGCGTGCCGGCCCCCGGTTCCGCCGGTGGCAAGGCGAACCCGCGGCCCGCGGCCCGCCCCGTGAGCTGTACCATCGGGGCCGGATTCTCCCCCTCGTCCGCGTGCTCCCCCGGTCCCGGAGAAAGCCGTGCGACAGGGCTTTCACCACAGACGGAAACGGACGTTCATGGACGCTGACGACACCCAGGTCATGACCAGGACCGGCGAGTTCACCACCACCGTGAGCTGGGAGACCCCGGTCCGCGGTCGGGTCGCCGCGGCGGTGGACCGCCTCTCCGGCCCCCTGGCCGACCTGCTGGAGCGCGACGCCAACGACGGCGACACCCGCATGCTCGTCGCCGACTTCTTCAGTGTCGGACTGAATTTCAGCAAGTACCAGGACATGACCACCGAGTACCGCACGAGCGGCGACTCGATCGACTACGCGATCATGCTGGAGGGCAAGCTGTTCGCCCCCGTCGAGGTGCGGCGGATCGGCCAGGAGCTCGACCAGCGCAACATCCAGATGTCGCGGCGCCTGGCGGCGGACGAGGGCGCCGAGTGGGTGATCCTCACCAACGGCCGCCGCTGGCGGGTCTACCACCTGCGCCCCGACGGCGAGGGCGGCAACACCCCGGTCGAGGTCCTCGACGTGGACCTCTTGGACGCGGACGCCTACCACCGCAACATCGACGCCCTGTTCCACCTCACCCGCGAGTCCGTCGACCACGGCCGGCTGGACGCGCTGCGCCAGTGGAAGGAGGCCGTCGAGGCGGCCCCGCTGGCCGAGGTGCTGCGCGGGGACGCCGTGGTCGCGGCGATCCGCGACCAGCTGCTCGCCGCCACGGGGCACCGGGGCCACGCCGGCGACGCCGAGGAGATCCGCCGCGCCCTGACCGACACCGTCGTCGCACGGGGCCTGCTCCCCTCCGGGGAGTGACTCCCCCGGGGCTCCCCGGGACCGGAGGGGTCCCGGGGAGCCCCGGTCACGGCCTTCGTCCGGTTCGCGCCATACTGTCCCCGAACGCATCCGGACGACAGGCGGACCCGGACGGCCCGTGAGCCGGGGCCCGCCGGAGGACCCGTGAACGAGACTCCCCCGACGACCCCGCTCGTGGCCGGCGACCCCGCACAGGTCGGCCCGTATCCCCTGCACGGCCGGATGAACACCGGGGGCTCCGGTGTCACCTACGCCGCCCCGGACGGGCACGGCGGCTGGGCCGCGCTCACCGTGGTCCGCGAGGAGCACGTGGCCGTCCCCGGCTTCCGGTCCCGGTTCGCCCACCACGCCGGCCTGGTCCAGCGGGTGCGCTCACCCCGTGTGGCCCCGCTGCTCGCCGCGGACGGCTCCGCCCCGCGCCCGTGGTTCGCGACCGCGTACGTCCCCGGGCCGACCGTGCGCGACATGGTCGCCACGCACGGGCCGATGCCCGGCGGCCAGGTCCGCGAACTCGCCGCCGGCATCGCGGCGGCGCTGGCCGACGTCCACGCCGCCGGGGCCGTCTACCCGAACCTGACCCCGGCCGGCGTGGTCCTGGGGCCGGACGGCCCGGTGCTGACCGGTTTCGAGGCGCACGTTGCCGCGGCCGACTCGGCGGGCTGGGTCGACCCGGAGTGCTTCACCGGCCGCCTGTCCTCCTCGATCGACATGTTCTCCTGGGGGTCGGTGGTGGCCTTCGCCGCGACCGGCAGGGCTCCGTTCGGCACCGGCGACCCGGACGCGGTGGCGCACCGGCACGAGAACGGACGCCCGGACCTGTTCGGGGTGCCCCGGGACCTGGCCGGCCCGGTCTCGGCCGCGCTGGTGCCGCTGGCGGAGGACCGCCCGGACGCGGCGGGCCTGGCCCGCGCGCTGACCGGTTCCGGCGGGCCCCCGCCGCCCCCCGAGCGGAAGCGGTCCGGGACGGGGCCGGCCGTCGCGCTGGCCGCGGCGGCGCTGGTCCTGGTTCTGCTGGGCGCGGCCCTGGCCCTGTGGGCGCTGGGTCGCGAAGGCGGGCCGGCCGGGGCCGGGGGCTCCGCCGCCGGCGTGGAGCGGGCGGGGACGCAGGTGTCCGGGGCCGGGGGCTGAGCCCGGGCGGGCCGCCCGCCACGCCGGAGGGCTCCCTCCGCCGCGGCGGGGAGACCGCGCCCTCCGGTGCCGTTTACCCCCATTGACAGCAGTGAGCCACGACACAACAATGAGTTTGGGAGCGCTCCCAGACGTGTCGACCGCTCACCCCCCGGCGGAAGGACCCCCACAGTGAGACCGGTACGAAGAAACGCTGCACCGGCCCTCGGCGCCGCCCTGGCGCTCTCGGCGACCCTCCTCGCGGCCTCCCCCGTTCAGGCCGACGAGGAACCCACCGAACACATCGTCAACGGAGGCTTCGACGACGGCGCCACCGGATGGTGGGGCAGCCCCTCCATCGCGCCCGAGGTCACGGAGGACGGGCGGCTGTGCGCCGACATCCCCGGCGGAACCGCCGATCCGTGGGACGTGATCATCGGCCAGGACGGCGTCCCCCTGCGTGCGGGCGAGTCCTACACCTTCTCCTTCACCGCCTCCGGGACCGGGTCGCGGCCCGTCCGCGCGCTCGTCCAGGAACCCGTCGACCCCTGGCGCACCGAACTCGACGAACGCGCGTTCCTCACCGAGGAGGCCTCCGCCCACGCGTTCGTCTTCACGGCGGACGAGGACCGCGACGACGCCCAGGTGGCCTTCCAGGTCGGCGGCGCGGCCGAGCCCTGGACGCTCTGCCTGGACGACGTGTCCCTGCTCGACGGCGCCGAACCCCCCGTGTACGTGCCCGACACCGGCCCGCGCGTGCGCGTCAACCAGCTCGGCTACCTGCCCGAGGGCCCCAAGAACGCCACCGTCGTCACCGACGCCGCCGATCCCCTCCCCTGGACGCTGGCCGACGCGGACGGCGCGGTCGTCGCCGACGGCGACACCGTCCCCCGCGGCCCCGACGCCTCGTCCGGCCAGAGTGTCCACACCGTCGACTTCGGCGGCTTCACCGAACCCGGTGAGGGGTACACGCTGACCGCCGACGGCGAGACGAGCCATCCCTTCGCCGTCTCCGCCGACCTCTACGAGGACCTGGCCGCGGACGCCCTGTCCTTCTACTACCCCCAGCGCAGCGGCATCGGGATCTCGGACGCGATCGCCCCCGGCTACGGACGCGGGGCCGGACACGTCGGCGTCGCGCCCAACCAGGGCGACACCGAGGTCCCCTGCCATCCCGCGACCCCCTGCGACTACACACTGGACGTGTCCGGCGGCTGGTACGACGCGGGCGACCACGGCAAGTACGTGGTCAACGGCGGCATCTCCGTCCATCAGCTGATGAGCGTCCACGAGCGCGCCCTGCACGCGCCGACCGGCAACCCCGATCGCGCGGGCGACTCCACCCTGCGCCTGCCCGAGCGGGACAACGGCGTCCCCGACGTCCTGGACGAGGCCCGCTGGGAGATGGAGTTCCTGATGGCCATGCAGGTGCCCGGGGGAGAACCCCTGGCCGGCATGGCCCACCACAAGGTCCACGACGCGGCGTGGACGGCGATCCCGATGCTGCCCGCCGACGACCCCCAGCCCCGTTACCTGCACCCGCCGTCGACGGCCGCCACCCTCAACCTCGCGGCGACCGCAGCCCAGTGCTCCCGGGTCTTCGAGCCCTACGACGCGGAGTTCGCCGCCTCCTGCCTGGAGTCGGCGGAGACCGCCTGGGCCGCCGCCGCGGCCCACCCCGAGGAGTACGCCCCACCGACCGGCGAGGGCGGCGGCCCCTACGACGACACCGACGTCTCCGACGAGTTCTACTGGGCGGCCGCGGAGCTGTACCTGGCCACGGGCGACGACGGGTACGAGGACGCCGTCACCTCGTCCGGCCTGCACGCCGACCCCGGGGTGTTCGGACCCGGCGGGTTCGACTGGCGCTACACGGCGCCACTGGGGGTCCTCCAGCTGGCCTCGGTGCCCAACGACCTGTCCGACGGGGCCCGGGACGCGCTGGTCGAGGGCGCCGGGCAGTACCTGGACAACATCGGGTCCCACCCGTACGGCCTGGCCTACGCGCCCGAGGACGGGGTCTTCGCCTGGGGCTCCAACAACCTCGTGCTGAACAACCTGGTGGTGCTGTCGACCGCCTACGACGTCAGCGGGGACGCGGCCTTCCGGGACGCGGTCCTGGAGGGGATGGACTACGTGCTGGGCCGCAACGCCCTCAACCAGTCCTACGTCACCGGGCACGGCACCAACGACGCGGTCAACCAGCACAGCCGCTGGTACGCCCACCAGCTCGACCCGTCGCTGCCCGCCCCGCCCCCCGGCTCGCTCGCCGGAGGGCCCAACTCGGACACGGCCACCTGGGACCCGGTGACCGAGGCCGACCTGGCGGGGTGCGCCCCCCAGTTCTGCTACATCGACGACATCGGCTCCTACGCCACCAACGAGCTGACCGTCAACTGGAACTCGACGCTGGCGTGGGTGTCCGCGTTCGCCGTCGAACAGCTCCGGTAGCCGCCCGGTCCGGGACCCGGTGACCGGGCCCGGACCGGCCACAGATCCATCCGGGAGGACGGGGCCCCTCAGGAGAGCGTGGGGCCCCGTCCGACATCCTCCCCCGGGACGTCCGGGGAGGGCCCGGCCGCCGGGGCCGCTCCCCCGCCCGGGCCGGCGGGAGCAGCGCGTTCCCGGACCGCCTACTCCAGGGGCAGCCGCAGGATCCGGTCGTCGCCGTCGCGCGGTTCGCCCCGGCCGTCCAGGTTGCTGGTGCCCAGCCACAGCCCGTCCCCGCCGGGGACGGCCACCACCGTGCGCAGGCGGCCGTACTCCCCCTCCAGGTGGGCGACCGGCTCGCCCGCTCCGCCGTCACCGGTGAGCGGCACCTCCCAGAGCCGCTCGCCGCGCAGGCCCGCCACCCACAGGGAGCCGCCCGCGAAGGCGGCGCCGCTCGGGGAGGCCTCCGCGGTGGTCCACGTGACCAGCGGGTCGACGTACTCGTCCCCGCCCCCGGGCCCCTCCACCTCGGGCCACCCGTAGTTGTCGCCCGGCTCGATCAGGTTGACCTCGTCCAGCCGGTTCTGGCCGAACTCGGTGGCGTAGAGGCTGCCGTCCCCGTCCCAGGCCAGGCCCTGCACGTTGCGGTGCCCGTAGCTGTACGTGTGGTTGCCGAACGGGTTGTCCGGGGCGGGCTCCCCGTCCGGGGTGAGGCGCAGGACCTTGCCCCCGAGGGAGCCGGTGTCCTGGGAGTTCCGCGGGTCCCCGGCATCGCCGGTCCCCGCGTAGAGGAGGCCGTCGGGGCCGAATTCGATCCGGCCGCCGTTGTGGGTGGACGCCGAGGGGATCCCGTCGAGGACCGTCTCCGGCTCGCCCAGGCCGCCCCCGTCCGGGTCGTACTCCATCCGGCCGATCCGGTTGTCGGAGTCCGTCGTGTAGTAGGCGTACACGTAGGGCTCCTCGGGGAAACCGGGGTCGACGGCCAGTCCCAGCAGGCCGCCCTCCCCGGACGGGGACACCCCGGGGACGGTCCCGGCGCCGGTGACGGTGCCGTCGTCCGCCACGCGGACGACCTCGGCGGAGTCGCGCTGGGCGACCAGAGCCGAGCCGTCGGGGAGGAACGCGACGCCCCACGGCACCTCCAGGCCGGTGGCGACGTCCTCGGGCTGTCCGGGCTCGGACTCGGTCGTCCCGGGGTCGGTCTCACCGTTTCCGGTGGTCACGCCCTCGGGGGTGCTGCAGGCGGAGAGCAGGAGGAGGGCGCCGAGGGCGGAGAGGGTACGCAACGCGGGTCCCGCGGTCGATGTGTGCACCATGTCCGCTCCCTTCCCCGTGACGGCCCGTGTACGCCCGGTTCCTCACCCGCGGTCGCGCGCGCTGTTCTCGTGCCCCTCGCGGAGCTCCTCGAACAGGCGGTCCACGTCGGTGAGCAGCGCGCTGTACACGGGCCAGCGGTCCCGGTCCCGGTCCTCCCCGAGCTCCTGCCGCACCCGCTCCACCCCGCTCGCGCCGGCGTCCAGGCAGGCGCGCAGGTCGGCGGAGACGGAGGAGCGCTCCGGCTCCCCGGCGTCGCGGACCGCCCGGAACGCGTCGGCCGCGCCGTCCATGAGCGGCGCGAACCTCCGCAGGAAGGCGTCGTCCGGTGCGGGGAACCTCCCCCCGGAGCCGGTCGAGTACCTCAGGGTGCGCACGACCGACTGGAGGTGCCGCGAGGACCGGCCCAGGGCGGAGATCCAGGCCCGGTACGCGTCCGGGTCGCCCTGGGGTCCCCGACCGCCCAGGACCCTGCGCGGGTTGAGGCGCGCCCGCTCCTCCTGCTCGGCGACCGCGGACCGCGCGTTGCGCGCGGTGTCGTCGAACCCGTCCGCGACGCGCGCCCAGTGGGTGAGGTCGGCCAGGCCGTCGTTCCCCCGCCCGAGCCCCTCGGCCATCTCGTGCGACAGCTGGCGCAGGCCGTCGGCGAAGTCGAGTACCGCGTTCTCGGCGTCGCGGAAGCGGATGGCGGGGGCGAGGACCGTGTTCGTCACCACGGCCGCGCCCGCGCCCACCATGACCATGGCCAGGAGCGAGCCGAGGTCGCCGGGGCTGGCCGCCGTGCCCCCGGCCAGGGCGAACGCGGCGACGACGGGGATCTGGGAGCCCTGCGAGCCGAAGACGGCGGCCTGGCCCAGGACGAGGGCGAACAGGACGAGCAGGGCGAAGATCCACAGCTCGGGTCCCACGGTGAGACCGCCCAGGCCCGCGATCAGCGCGCCCGTCACGACCGCGGCCACGTAGCGGCCGGACTGGAGCACCGACCCGTAGACGCTGGGGCGCACGACCAGGAGGGCGGAGAACGGCGCGAACCCGATCTGCTGCGTGTCCATCAGCAGGGTGCCCACCCCCAGGGCGAGGGTCGCGGCCACGGCGCACTTGAGGATGAGGACGGCGGTCTCGCGCTCGTGTCCCCGCCGTTCGAAGGCCCTGCGCCCCCACCGGCGCCAACGCTCCCCGGGTCCCGTCCGATGCCGCTGCGCCACCCCGTCCCCTCCTGTCCTCGTCCGCCGCCGGGGAGGGGCCCGTTCCCGTGCCCCCGGCCCGGCGGAGCCGTCCCGCCGCGGGCCGTCCCCGCTGTCACCGTCGCTTCCCCCTCCTGCGCTTCCGACACGTCGCGGGGCCCCTCGGCACCGCGGCGTCCCCGTCCTCGCGGCTCAGGCCCCGGGGGCGGTCCCCAGGTAGACGGTGTTCGACGCGGGCGCCTCCTGGTAGGGGCTGGCGAAGGTCACCACCTCGCTGCGCACCCCGCCGAAGGCGAGCCGCAGGACGTCCTCGTAGCCGGCGTCCGGCGGGTCGTTGGACCAGAGCGCGAACACCCCGCCGGGGTGCAGGCTCCCGGCGAGGCGGCGCACCCCCTCCGGCTCGTAGAAGGGTGCGTGGGACGGGTGGAGCAGGTGTCGGGGCGAGTGGTCGATGTCGACCACGACCGCGTGGAACCGGCTGCCCGGGGCCTCCGGGTCCAGCCCCTCCGAGCCCAGGGCCCGTGCGAAGAAGTCGCCGCGCGCCAGCCGGCAGCGGGGGTCGGCGGACAGCACGGCCCCCGCCGGGACGAGCCCCTCCCGGTGCCAGTCGACCACCTCGCCCAGCGCCTCCACCACCAGGAGCGAGCGCACACCGGGGTCGTCGAGCACGGTGAGGGCGGTGTGGCCGAGCCCGAGCCCGCCCACGACCACGTCGTACCCGTCCGGCGGCTCCGCGCCGGGGCCCGCGCGCAGTTCGGCCAGGGCGAGGCGGGCCACCTCCACCTCCGCGGCGGTGAAGGCGCTGGACATCAGGAAGTCGTCGTCGAGCTTGATCTCGTAGACGTCGTCGCCCACGAGGGGGTCCCAGCGGCGGCGCAGGCTGATCACCCCCATCGGGGTGGGCCGGTGGTCGAGTTCCCGGAAACGTGGGCTCAAGGTCGGTGCTCCAGACAGGAGAGGGCGGGTGTCCCGCCCACCGTAGGGGGCGCCGCCCGCCCGGGGGCCGGTTCCGCGCCGGACACGCCTCAGCGGCGGACCATCACGAGCACCCCGCAGGACCAGCCCAGCAGCGGGATCCGCTCCCAGCCCGAACGCGACTCCAGGTCGCCGATCAGCCCCTCCACCTCCAGCCGGTGGCCCTCGGGGTCCGTGCCCCCCGCGTGCCGGGCGAGGTCGGCGACGACGTAGAAGCCGCCCCGGTCCACGAGCGACAGCGCCTCGTCCAGGTGGGTGAACTTGCCCGGCCACGCGTCCGCGAACACCAGGTCGTAGCCGGGGCCGGCGTCGTCCGCCCGACCGGTCAGCCACTCGCCGCCGTCGGCCTCGTAGACCGTCACGCGCGGGTCCACGGTGTGGTGGCGGCGGGCCACGCCGAGGCACTCGGGGTCGTTGTCGACGGTCTCCAGGACGGACTCCCGGTCCATCCCGGCGAGCAGCCACGCGGTACCCGCCCCGGTGCCGGTGCCCAGTTCGAGCAACCGCCCTCCGGGCTTGGACGCCGCCAGGGCCCGGAGCAGGCGGCCGACACCCTCCTCGCAGGACATGGTGAAGCCGATGGCCTCGGTGTCGGCCTCGATCGCGGCCAGGGACGCGGGTCGCCGGTCCGGCGCTGTGGTCGCCATGTGGCGGGGCTCCTCGCTGTTCGCCTTGCCCGTCGGGTCGAGGCTACGGCGGCGGGGAGGGCCGGTCCAGCACCCGGACGGGGCGCACGGCCCGCGTCGTCCCCGGCGCGCCGGTCCGGACGACCCCCTGCCGCTCCGGCCGGTGCGACGGATTCGCGTCCCGACGTGTGGGCGGACCGCGGAACGGCTAGGGGGTGGGGAACCGGAAGGCACCGAGCAATTGGGAGGCAGCGATGGTCGACGAAACCGGTGCTCCTCCCCGCCGCCCCTGGTTCCGGGGGGCTCTGCGGGGGGTCGTGGGCGCGATGGCCATGAGCGGGATGCGGCAGGTGGCGGTCGGCGTGGGGGCCATCGAGAGGACGCCGCCCGACGCCGTCCTCAAGGAGGGCGTGCCCCTCCTGCTGGAGAGCGTGCCCGAGCACCGCAGGTCGGCCGCCGTGGAACTGGCCCACTGGGGGTACGGCGCGACGGCGGGGGCGGCGTTCGCCCTCCTGCCCGCCCGGCTGCGCCGTTCGCGGCTGACCGGGCCGGTGTACGGCGTCGCGGTCTGGGGCCTGTTCGAGGTGGCCGTCGCGCCGGTGCTGGGACTGGCCCACGCGCGCGGGTCCAGGCCGCGCGAACGGTGGGCGCTGCTGATCGACCACGTCGTCTTCGGGTTCGTCGTCGGCACGCCCCCCGAGGCGGGCATCGCCGGCTCCGACGGCCCGGACGGGGAGCCGGGCGGTGAGCCCCGCGGGGACGGCTCCGGCGCCGGGGGGACCGGGCCGGAGGACCGCCGCCGCGGCGCCTGACCGGGCGGACCGGGCCCGGCCGGGAGAGTTTGGGTTCCAGCGGCCGGGCCCTACTCCTGCGCCTTCTGGAGGCGCACATAGGCGAGTTGCAGCCAGTCGGACACCGCCACGGCGCTGAACACCGCTCCCGCGCTCCGGGTGAGGGCGGGCGCGAACACCAGCCCGAAGGCGTAGCCGGTGGCCACCCACTGGGCCAGGCAGAAGGGGCAGGTGACCAGCTCGCCGACCGCCTTGCGCCCGCCCTCGCCGCGCACCTCCTCGTCGAGCTCGGCCGGCGCGGACGCCCCCCGGAAGCGCGTGAAGAACGACCGCAGCGGGCTGGTCACCGGGTCCTTGGCCAGCAGCCGCGACAGCTTGTGGGTGGTGAGCCCCATCAGCGCCAGGTCCCAGGGCCCCACCGAGGCGGCGGCCCCGCTCCGGCGGGAGCGGCTCGCGACGAGCGCCCCCGCCGCCACCAGGGCCGCGTAGCCGGACGCCACCGCGGCGTAGCCGACGAGCGGCTGGTCGCTGCCCCCGCGGTAGGCCTCCGCCTCCTGCCGGACGGTCTCCTTGACGCTCTCCGCGCCGGAGGTGTCGTCAGTCATCGTCCCCGTTCCTCCTTCGTCTCGTTCCGCCTCCGTTGCCGGACCTGGTGCGGGCCCAGTCGTGCAGCGCCTCCCTGTCGGCCGCCCCGTCGACGTTGACGGCGGCCTCGATCAGCGCGAGGTGCGTGAAGGCCTGGGGGAAGTTGCCCAGCTGGGTGCCGTCCGCGGTCATCTCCTCGGCAAGGAGCCCCAGTTCGCCCCCGCTCCCGCACAGCCGCTCGAACCTCTCCCTCGCCTCGTCGGTCCGCCCGGCGAGGACGAGCGCGGACACCATGTCGAACGAGCAGAGGAGGAAGGCGCCCTCCGGGGTGCCGATCCCGTCGCCGGTCTCCTCGGGGTCGTACCTGCGGATCAGGCCGCCGCCCTCGCCCAGTTCGGCCTCCACGCGCTCCAGGGTGCGAAGCACACGCGGGTCGGTGCCGTCGAGGAAGCCCAGGAGCGGGATCCGCAGCAGCGAGCCGTCCACGTTGGCCGCGCCGTAGGACTGGACGAAAGAACCCGTGGACGGGTCGTAGCCGTGGTCGAGGACGTCCCGGCGGATCGCGCGGGCCTCCTCGCGCCATGCCTCCAGCGGCACCTCGTCCTCCCCGCCGGTCATCTCCGCGAGCTGGACCGCGCGGTCGAGGCACACCCAGGCGTAGACCTTGGAGCTGGTCCAGTGCCGGGGGTCCGTCCTGACCTCCCACATGCCCTCGTCCGGCTCCCGCCACAGCTCGCGCGCCGACTCGACCACGGTGGCGAGCCGGGCCAGCTCGTCCGGCGGCAGGCTCCCGGTGGCGTCCTCGTAGGAGAGGGCCGCGTCGAGGATGTGCCCGTAGACGTCCAGCTGGTGCTGCGAGTACGCCGCGTTGCCGGTCCGGACCGGCCGCGCCCCGCCGTACCCGGACAGGTGGTCCAGGACCTCCTCCTCGGGGGGCGGTTCCTCGTCGACCGTCTCCACGGGCGGGAGCCATCCCTTCGGGCGACCGCACACCCGCAGCAGGAAGCTCAGGTAGCTCCCCGCCTCGGCCTCGTGCCCGAGGCGGAGGAAGGCCAGCACCACGAGGGCCGCGTCGCGGTGCCACACGTAGCGGTAGTCCCAGTTCCTGGTCCCTCCCGGCCACTCCGGCAGGGAGGTGGTGGGCGCGGCGATCAGGGCTCCGCTCTCCTCGTGGAGCAGCCCGCGCAGGGTGAGCGCGCTGCGGCGCACGTGGGTGGCCCCCGCGCCGTCGTAGTCGGTCCGCGCCGACCACGCCCGCCACGCGTCCACCGTCCCCCGGAGCAGGGCGCGCCCCTCCCCCAGGTCGACGCGGCGCTCGCCGTGGAGATAGTCCAGCGCGAAGACCGCGGTGTCCCCCTCGGAGAGCTCCACCAGGAACTCGGGGTCGCCGTCCCCGGTGAGGCCGGGGCCGGGAGCGCCCGACAGCAGCGGGCCCGACGCCTCCCTCAGGCCCCCGTCCACGCTCTCCCACCGCGGCTCCGAGCGTCCGAAGTCGGGACGGGCACGCAGTCGGGAGCGCACGGAGGTGGTGCCCGCCCTGCACTCGACGAGCCGCACGAGGACGCCCTCGCGGTACAGGCCCTCCTTCCCCTCGGGGGTCCGCACCGCGAGCAGGTCGCGGACCGCGACCTCCACCCCGTCGCCCCGCCACAGGGTCTCCAGGACGAGTGTCTCGTCCACGTAGGCGCGGTCCGCCGGCCGCGCCCCCTGGACCTCCAGGGTCCACTCTCCGCCGCGGTCCGGGTCGAGGATCCCGGACAGGAACGCGGGCCCGTCGAACCTCGGCGCGCACAGCCACGTGACCGTGCCGTCCGGTGTGGTGAGCGCCGCGGTGTGGCAGTCCGAGAGGAAGCCGTGGTCCCCGATGCCCGTCGTCCCCTGCCCCATCGGCCCCTCCCCGTGGTCCTCCCGCGAGCGCTTCCTCTCCGCCTGCCCTGGGAAGGACGGGACGAAACGGCACTTCAGCACCCTGGTGTGCACATAAGGAACCACTGCCCCGGGTAGCGCAGGGGGAAGGACCGAGTTCGTGACGGAGGTCGGTATGGAGACGGGGAACGGGGGACGCCGGGTGGCCGTCGTCAGCGGCGCCAGCGCGGGCGTCGGCCGGGCGACCGCGCGGGAGTTCGCCCGCCGAGGCTACGCGGTGGCCCTCCTCGCGCGCGGCGCGAAGGGGCTGGCCGCCGCCGAGCGGGAGGCGCACGAGGCCGGGGTCCCCTCGCTGGCCGTCCGCACGGACGTCGCGGACGCCGCGGCGGTGCGCGAGGCGGCGGCCCGGATCGAGGCCGCGCTCGGCCCGGTGGACGTGTGGGTGAACGCGGCCTTCGCCTCGGTCATCGCCCCCTTCGGGGAGGTGGAGCCCGAGGAGTACCACCGGGTCACCGACGTCTGCTACCACGGCTACGTCCACGGCACGCGGACCGCGCTGGAGCTGATGGCGCCCCGGAACCGGGGCGTGGTCGTGCAGGTCGGATCGGCCCTGGCCTACCGGGGCATCCCCTTCCAGGCCGCGTACTGCGGGGCCAAGCACGCGGTGCGCGGGTTCACCGACTCCGTGCGCGCCGAACTGGTGCACGCCCGGTCGCGGATCAGGGTGACGGAGGTCCACCTGCCGGCGGTCAACACCCCGCAGTTCTCGTGGGTCCGCTCGCGGATGGGGGCGCGGACCAGGCCCGTGCCGCCGGTCTACCAGCCGGAGGTGGCGGCGCGCGCGATCGTGTGGGCCGCCGAGCACCCCCGGCGCCGCCGGTACTGGGTGGGCGCGTCGACCGTGGGCACCGTGCTGGCGCAGCGCCTCGCCCCGAGGGCGCTCGACCTCCAGCTGGGCCTCTCCGGCAGGGACAGCCAGGTCCGGGACGAGCCCGCGCCCGAACGGGACAACCTGTTCGAGCCCGTGGACGACGTGCAGGACTTCGGCGCGCACGGGGAGTTCGACGACGAGGCGTGGGGCGTCAGCCCCCTCGACGAGCTGAACCGCAGGCGCCGTCCCGCGGCCCTGGCCGGCGCCGCCGCGCTGGCGGCGGGGGCCGCGGTCTACGCGTCCCGCCGGCTCCGGCGGTGAGGGGTTCGACCGGCACGGCGGCCGGGGAGCCGGGGTGTCCCGGCCGGGGCCGCGGGGCCGGAGGCGGGGGCAGGCGAACGGTCCCGGCCGGAGACGGGGCGGGGGCGCGGGGGCCGGCGAACGGGTCCGACAGGACATGTCCGAGAGCGAGGAGGAAGAAGATGACCGAGCACGATCCGGCCGTGGACGACGCGTGGGAGGACTTCCACTCGGCGGTGAACATGACCGGTGAGGAGCTGCGCGAGTGGCTGCTGACCAACGCCTCCGGCGAGGAGGGCTTCCGGCCGGAGCCCGGCCACACGGTGTCCCGCCGGGGCGAGGCGGTCGTGAACCTGCTGTCCAAGCGCCGTGTCGACGTGACGGGGGCCGACGTCGAGCTGATGCGCGAGGTGTCGGATCTCGTGCGGCGCGAACTGGCCGACCCGCACCGCGAGGATCCCCGGTGGCGGCACCGCCTGATGTCGGTGGGGCACGACCCGCTCAGCCCCGACTCGGCGCGGCCCGACGAGGAGGACCTCGCGTAGCCGGGGCCGGGCCCGCCGGTGCGGGGCCGCCCGACGGGAAGCCCGTCCGGCGGCCCCGGCCCGGTCCGGTCCGGTCCTGTGTCCGCCACCACCCGGCACACTCTCGTCCGACCGGATACGAGCCCCGGCAGAGCGGCGGCCGGCGGACCGGCGAGGGGCCGGGGACACGGAAAGTGACGAAGGGCGGGAAGGCGGAGGGGCGGCGCCCGGTGCGGGCTCCGCCCCTCCGCCCCTCCCCGCTTACCCTCGGCCCTCGCCGTCGGTCTCGCGCTGCCCCCGGTACTGGGAGGCCTGGCGGGCGATCTCGTCCTCCAGGACGGCACGCTGCCTGACCTTGTCGCTGCGCATCCGCCGGTCGTTCTCGTTGCGGTCGGCTTGCTGCTGGGCGTCCAGGCGCCCCACGTCCCGATCCGTGTCCACCTGGAGCTGCTTGCGCCGGATCCGCAGCTTCTCCCCGTGGCGCTCCCGGTGGAAGTCGGCCCGGGCGGTGTACAGCTCGTCGTACTTGCTCGCCCCTCCGAGCACCTTGGTCAGGACCGGGAACAGGTCCACGGCAACCAGCAGGAGCCTCAACAACAGCACAGCCGCCATCACGTAGAAGTTCCCCCTGGCCAGCTCGCCCAGGGCCTCCATCTCGTCGATGATCCCGTGCTCCCCCTCCGCGGCGGTCCGGTCCGCGACCTTCTCGTCGATCAGCTCGCCGCGCGCGGAGGCGAAATCCGCGGTCGACACCCCCGAGGCGGAAGTGAGGTCCTCCACCTGGGAGTCGAGTTCCAGCAGGTTGGCCTGGTAGGAGGAGAGCCGACTGTCCTCCTCGAACGCGTCGGCCTCGCCGCGCAGCCGCCGACAGTTGACGCCCTCACCCGCTCGGCCGGTCAGCCCGTCTCCAGGACTGCCGTTGCACTCCAGACGGGCCAGCTCCTGCTTCTCCTCCAGCTGACTCTGGAGGGAGTCGACGTGCTCCTGCACACGGTCGCGTTCGGCGACCGTCGCGGCCAGCGCGGACCGGTCGGCGGTGAGAGTGCTGCCGCCTACCGTCAACAGGAACTCCTCCGTGCAGGACGGATCGGCGCTCTGTTCCCCCGACACCGGGTTGCAGCGCTCCAGCGACGACCGGAAGGCCGCCTCCTCCTGCTGCCGGTCGACCCGGATCTCCTGTTCGACGGACGGTCGGAAGACATAGAGGAGCAGGGGCTCGGCGACGACCACGCTGACCAGCACGGCCAGGATGATCCGTCCCGTGTAGTCGCGGAACCGATGGCCCTTCTTCACACCGTGCATGGTCGAGAGCATCCAACAGTCGAAGACCAGGATGAGCCCGGCCCAGAACGCGGCGGCGGGGACCAGGAGCGGCCACGGGGTGTCGGTGAACCGGCCGAGCGCGACGAAGACGGCGATCCCGGCCAGGAGGGAGGTGCAGACGACCACCAGCCCCTGGAGGGTGTAGCGGGGGCGTTCCTCGGGGACCTCTTCCAGGAGGTCCTCGTCGACGCCGGTCAGTCGGCGCAGCCCACGGCTTGTCCAGGCGCGGAATCTGTACGGACGGCTCTCGGAAGGGAGCCGGGGCTCCTCCGCGGTCTCCGGACGGGGGCCCGCCTCCGGTGGGGCGACGGTGCTATGCGTCATGGTCGTCCTCGCTCAGACCCTCCGAGTAGGAGCGCCGCCCCCTCACTCCGCTCTCGGGGCCGTCACCGACGGCGGCCTCGCGGGGCAGGCCGCGGTCTCCCTCCGTCGTCCCTCCCCCGGAGCGCGGCTCCTCACCGGTCTGCGCGACGATCTCGCCGGTGTCCACGGCGGGCTCCGCAACAGTCGTGGTCCGCTCACCGCTGCCGATCGACTGGGTGCGCATCGGGAACATCTCGGGATCGACGAAGTCGACGACCTCGGCTGGGGTCATGGCGCCGTCCACGTAGTTCTCCCGGATCGCCGTCTGGGCCAATTGGGAGCGGACCTGCATACGGCGGTGTTCGTCCTCACGTGCCCAGGTCTCCCTGCGCAGGGCGAGATCGCGCTCCCAGTCCCCCTGGCGCTGCCGTTCCTGCCGTTCGGCCTCCTCACGTTCCCTTTCCCGGTTGAGGGCCCGCTCGCGCTCGGCGGTGATGCGGTGCGCGACCTCGGTCGGGTCGATGCGGCCCTCGGCCAGCGCCAGCATGACCGCGTTGATGGTGTCGTTCTGGACGGCCTCGCTGAGCCCGGCCATGATCGAACGGGTGTGGTTCGTGACCTTCTCCTTCATCAGGTGGTCGTGCTCGGTGCGAGCCACCTCGACCTCCTGCTCGTGGCGGGTGGTACGCCATGTCCCCCGGGTCTCACGGAGGCTGTTCGGGGTGAGCACCTCCGTACCGACGTACTCGATCCGCATTCCCCGGACCTCGGGCGGCGACAGGTCGATGAACGCCTTGACGTGGCTCCACACCAGCTCGCGGACGTCGTTGATGTCGGCCAGCCTGCGGTTCTGGGCGATCTGCGGCAGCTTGTCGTAGCGCCTCATGTAGCCGGTCAGGAAGCGGTCGGCGTCGCCCCGGCCCTCGCTGACCACGGTCACGGGGTCGAGGACCGTACAGGCAAAGGTCGTCCGAACCTCGAACTCGTCGTCCTCCGCGGAGGGGATCGAGAGGACCACCACGACCGCGACGTCGTGTCCGACGTCGACCAGGCTCACGTGGTCCGCCTCGACGACGCGGTTGTCGTCGAGGGCGAGACCGCCCCTGTCCACGTGGAACGCGCCGCCGCTGCGGTAGACGCGCACCTGGTGGGCGGTGGGCTGGGGTAGTTCGGAGGCCTCGCGGCGACGGCCGCGCAGGTTGAGGAATCCCTGCCGGGCCGGAGCGCCCAGAGCGCGTTCCTCCACGACCGGATAGGTGGCGGGTTTCATGTCGTCGTCACTTTCGTGAGAGGGTCCGGGCCCGGGGCTGCGCCCGCGCCGGTCGGGGTGTCGGTGCCGTCCCCGAAGACCCCGGCGAGGATCTCCAGGACGGCGTCGGTGGAGGGGTCGCTGCCCTCGCAGCGGCGGACCGCGCTGACGAAGCTGGTCCGGAACCCGGTGCGTTCGTCCGGTCGCAGCATCGGTACGAGGGCGAGGAGCAGGTCGCGCGCCGTGCCCTGCGCGTCTGCACCGTTGCGCTGGAGCGCCCTCAGGGTGCGCCACAGGGCTTCGATCGACAGGCGCCGCACAGGGCGATGACGGACCGTCTCCACCCACAGGCAGGCCACGGTGGGGATCTGGTCCGGGGCGAGCATGAGGTGGCGGGCTATCGCCGGGTCGGCGCCGAGGGCTTCCCTCGCCTGTCCGTCCTCCGCTGCGAGAGGTCCCGCTGTGCCGTCCGGGCCGTCGCCGGGTTCGGCCGGGGAACGGCCGTCGTCGTCCAGGGCCTCTCCGGTACCCGTGTCGTCGGGCCCGTCGCCCTCGTGGGCCGGGGGCGGCCCCCCGGTGACGGGTTCGCTGGTGGAGACCGTGAGGGCGGAGAAGACGGCGATGATCAGCAGTGTCCGGTTGATCCGGTCGGAACCGAAGCGGCGGATGTCGAGCAACCCGTCGTCGAGCCTGCGCAGCACCGCTCGCCCGTTGCCGCCCCTGTCCACCAGGCTGCCGAAGAGCGTGCCGATGGACTGGGCCGCGCCCAGCCGTCGCTCCACCGCATCCTCTTCGAGCATCCGGGACCACAGCCGGTTGAAGGCCTCGGTCGGATAGGTCACGCCCAGCTCGCCGCTCCACACGTGGAGTGCCGTCTCGGCCTGCGCCGGCGTGCCGTGGGAGAGCCAGCGGTCCGCGGTCCGCAGGACCACGGGGGCGAGCCCCTCGTCCATGCACATGGACCACAGGACGAAGACGCACGTGTCGCGGCCGTCGCCGCCTCCCCTTCTCGACCACCGGTCCAGGTAGAGATCGTGGACCTCCTCGAAAGCGATGCCGGCCAGGGCCGCCAGGCCGCGGGCGAGGAACACCCTCCGGGTCTCGTGGCCGACGACCGTCCTGGTCCAGGACTCGACGGCGTTCCAGAAGTCCGCGTCGTAGCGCTCCCACAGCTGACGCAGGACCTCGGCCCGGTCACCGTTCTCGGCGAACCCGGGGAAGCGCCGGACCAACCAGCCGTCGTCGCGGAGCCTGACCCGGATCAGGCTGCGCTTTCCCTCACCTCGCCGCCGCCGGAGCATAGGCAGGCGGTCCGGTTCCTTCTCGGTGTCGCCCCCGGCCATGCGCCCCGAAGCGCCTTCCGGGGGAGCCGGTGAGGGAAAGGCCCTGTTCAGGCGGTGGTGCAGTCGTTTGGCAAGGATCTCGTAGTCGCGTTCGTGCACACCGTGGAGGAGCGCGAGCGCGGTGGCGTCGGCGACGTCACGCCTTTCCGGGTCGGCGTCGAACCACTCCTGGACCCGGGTACGGGAGGAGGACCGCAGGACGTCCTCGACCGCCGCCTGTGGGTCCTCCCCGGCTGCGATCCCCTCCGCGACTGCTACGACGTCGGCGAGTGACCGGTCGTCCGGGAGGGCGGCGGCGGCCTTCTGGGCCGCCCCCGGCACGCCGGGTGCGCCACCAGGGTCCGTGCCCTCCTCCCCCGGGGCCCGTGCCCGCAGGTGTTCGTGGAGGACGTCGACCACGCGGGGGCGGGTCCAGGGGACGGAGGGCGCCGTCCTCCCGGTGGGAACACCCCGGTCGCAGGTGAGGACGAGGTGTGCCCCCGCGTTCGCGACGCACCCGGACAGCACCGACCACTGGTACTCGTGCTCCGCCGGTGAGTCCCACCGGTCCACGCCGAACCAGTCCAGGACGATGTAGCCGCGACCGGACATGAAGTCGCGGTCCGCCAGGGACTCCAGGGTCTGGCTCGGTGGGAGCACGGTGATCCCCTCGTCGGAGATCTTCGAGAGGAGGGAGATCGCGCCGGTCCTCTTGCCGGTTCCCGCCTCCCCTGTGAGGACGAGAACGGCCCTGTCCGCCAGAAGCTCGGCGGCGGCCGTGTAGCCCTCAGGGGTGGCGAAGGCCCGGACGGCCTCGCTGATCTCGTGGTCCCGCATGGGACCGGTGACCGATGGGCGTGGGGAGCCCGGTCCCCCGGGCTCCCCCGCCGCGCCGAAGGTACCGTTCTGGGCGTTGACCATGCCGTAGAACACGTTGGTGACCCGGCTGGGGATCTCTGTCCACGGATCGGTTCGGTCGCGGGGCCCGTCGTCGAGCCCGGTTCCCTCGCGCTCTCCGGGGCCCGGCGGGGCGTCGCCGGGGGGACCGTCACCGGGAGGCGCCTTGCCCGGGGCCTCGGAAGCACCGGCCTCCCGGTCCGCCTCCCCCGGCCGCCTCCGGTCGGCCGCCTCTTCCTCACGCTCGGGGCCCTTCCCGCGCGGTGGCCGCCCGGACCCGGCGGAGCGGGCGGCCCGACGCTCTTCGCGCGGCCGCTCCGCCGCATCGTCCGGCCGTCGACGGCGGGCGTCGTCGGGGTGTTCGTCCACGTGCCCCCCTAGTAGCGGACGCCGAAGACGGCGTTGGAGGCATCGACGTCACCGTGCATGACGTTGGTGACCGCTGGGGAGTCTCGTGGCTCCGGTCCGGCCCCCGGCTCCCCGGGCCGGTCGGACCGCGCCGCCTCCGGGGCCGGGGAGGGAGCCGGGCCCATTCCGGAGGTGATCGGGGAGAGGGCGGTGGCACCGCCCCCGAAGCCCCCGGGCCTGCGCGGGTGGTGGCCGGGCACGTGCACCCAGACCGGCTCCTCGTACTCCTTGTTGCGGACGGTCGTGAGGACGAAGTCCTCGGGGCGCAGGCGTGTGTGGCCCTGGGCGACGACGTCCTGGTGGACGGGGGCGGTGACAGCGACGACGAGGTCGGCGCCCGAGCCTGCGAGGACGTCGCGCAGGGCGTCGCTGTCCACGACCCGGGCAGCGGTGACGATCCCGTTGCCCGAGTAGCCGGCGGTCGGCGAGGACACGGCGGACCCGTGGTGGATGACCATGCGCAGTCGCAGGCGCCCCGCCTCGGTCCGGTTGTGGTTGTGGCGGCGCAGGACGTAAGCGACCTCGGGAACGTAGAGGTCGAGCAGACGGGGCTCCTCCACCGTGGTCGGCAGGACCGCCATCTCTCCGTCGCCCGTGGTCGAGACGTGCCATGTCCCCCGGTCGAGGCCCACGCGCTCGGCCGCCGCGGTGAGCAGGACGGGGATGGCCTCCTGGATCTGGTGCTGGGTGAGCTCGTCCGAACTCCCGTAGCCCTTGGCGTCGACCGTGACGATGAGACGCCGACCGAAATCGGGTGTCTGTGTCATTTCCTCACTACTTCCTCATGTGAAATCTCGGAACGCTGCCAGTGTGGTCCGCAGCGCGCAGGCGAATCCCTGACCAGTCGGCAATCCACCCGCTCCACCGGCGTGAGAACCGGCACACAGCGGAACACGGACCAGTCGGCCATCCGAACCACCAGGGGGGAGTGCAATGGAGGTCGTTTCTCGCACCGAAGAAGGGATGGCAATGGAATCTCGCAGGGAGGACGTTATCGACTCAGCCCTGGCCGCAGTGGCGTTTTTCCAGAACAACGTCTCCCAGGCCGACACGAAGATCGGTTTCCTGTGCGCCGCCCAGGCGGGGTTCGCCATGGCGCTCGTGAACGGCGAGGGCGTGTCCGAAGGACATCCGATCACCTCGGCTTTATCTCTCCTGGCCTGCGCGTTCGCCTTCCTGGCATCGGGCTATCACCTGGTTTTGGCACTGCGTCCGAGAACGCTTTTCCGCGGTGGCGGGAGGATGGTCATCGGTTTTCCCCGCCCGAACTCCGAGCGCCCGTTGACCGCGGACGAGGTGTGGCGCATGGCAGAGGTCTTCTCCACCATTTCCAGGGCCAAGAACCAGCACATCCGGAGGTGCATCCCGTGGCTGGCGTTCATGCTCGTCCTGGTCGTGGCGAATGGTCTGGCGGGAAGACTCACCCCCTGATGCGCTTCATCCCTTTTCGTACACCGCGTGCAGTCTGTCCATATCGATAATCACGACGTGGCGGTAGCGCGTCAGCAGCAACCCCTCGTCGCGGAACCGCCTCATGGCGTTGCCGACGGCGTCCGTGCGGGCCCCGATGAGCTTGCCCAGGTCGGTCTGCGACAACCGCACCCCCAACTCGACGCCCTCGGGGGAGCGGATTCCGTGCCGCCCGCCCAGGTCCACGAGAACCCGGGCGAGGCGGGCGTCCACCTCGTAGCCGACGAACTCGGCGCGGTGCCGGTCAGCGGATTCCAGACGGTCGCCCATGACCGCACCGACCGCCTCCCAGGCGTCGCGGTGCCCGTCCAAGAAATCCCGGAAGACCTTGTACGTGTAGGAACGGACGGTCATCGGCGTGCACGCCATGACGGTGGCGCTGGCCCCGCTGGCGCGAAACATGCCCATCTCGCCCACGACGTCGCCGTGCACCCGAATGCCGAGCATCACCTCGGTACCGTTGCGCAGTACCGAGGTGACCTTGGCGAAGGCGGGCTCACCGACCTCGGGAGGGCTCAGGAGCAGGATCATCTCCCTGTTCTCGCCCTGACCGATCAGCACGTCGTCGGCGGACAGGCGGCGGGGCGGGGCCAGAGCCAGCAGCCTGGTCGCCGTGTCGGCCCCCACCCTCGCCATGAATGTCCCGGCAGGCCAGTGGTTCGTCGTCATCGTGGCTCCTCCCAGGACCCATGATGCCCGCCCGCCTCTCAGGAGAGGGGTGATTTCTCCGGTTCCTTCTCCCCGCGCCCGCCCAGGACGAGGACCCCCGCCGCCGCCAGGGCGGCGACCCCGGCCAGGGCGAGGGCCACGACGTGGAACGCTTCCGTGAACCCCTCGCCCTCCAGCCGGCCCCCGGTGAGCGCCGCGAGGAGGGCCCCGCAGAGGCGAGGGCGACCGTCTCCACGGTGATGCGGGTCGCGTTGAACACCCCGGCGGCGACCCCGGTCCGCTCGACGCCCACCATTCTACGAAACTAGACACAACAAGGAATACTTCTGTGGCCGCGAAGCAAGGAGACCCGAAGGAGGCCCTGGGAAGGGGAGGGGTCAGGCGTGCTCGCGCGTCAGTTCCGCGAGGAAGGCGCGCGCCTCGTCGCCGTAGATCGCGGCGTCCGCGAAGTACGCGAACATGCGCAGATGGAAATCGATGTCCCTGGCGTCCGTGAGCACCCGGTGCGTCGTGAAGTTCTCCACCGCGACCTCGCGCTCGTCACGGATGTCGAAGCCGTTGTTGGGAAACTCGGGAACCTCGACCCTCCACGGAAGCAGGCCGAGGCGCACGTTCGACAGGGTGGAGAGGTTGGCGAGGCGGTCCATCTGGGCGGTCAGGGTCTCCGTCCCACCCATGCGCCAACGAAGCGCAGCCTCTGTGATGACGAAGTGGAAGCTCCTCTCGGGCTGGAACAGCGCCGACTGCCGGTCGAGCCTGGCAGCCACGGCCCGGGCGACGTCGACTCCGGCACAGGAGAGGGGGCGGCTGAATACGGCCCGGGCGTACTCGGCCGTCTGGAGCAGTCCCGGAACGGTGCTCGGCTCGAAGACCCGGAGGAGGGTCGTCGAGGACTCGACGCGTTTGATGCCCCGCTGCTCGTGCTCCAGTCCGCGCTTTCGCAGCATGCGCAGCGAGCGGTAACGGTCGTTCAGCTCCGTGACCCGCGTTTCGAGCGCGAGACGCTCCTCCCGGCCCGGTCGATACAGCCCGACCAGCTGCCGCACGTCGTCCGAGGAGGGGGTGGCTCTGCCCGTCTCGATCTTGGAGATCTTGGACTGGCTCCAGCCGAGGCGCGTCGCCGCCGTCACACCGGACATGCCGACATCCGTGCGGAGTCGGCGGAGGTCCTCCGCCAACTCCGCACGGATGCGTTCAAAGGATTCAGGTGTGGTCATCAGTCCCTGTGGTACTGCGGATGCGCGCTCCAATACTCCCTGAAGGGTACGGCCTGGCCGACAGCCAGGTCGCGTTGGGCGCGGTAGTGATCCAGATAGGGCCCCACCAGGAGTTCCTTGCCGAGGAATTCGCCGTCGTCCCGGTAGTCCATGCGGACCACATGGGTCTCGTCGAAGAACCAGAAGTCTTCGTCGAGCAGCCCTTCGGGCCGACCGTGTTCGGCGGTGTCGAGGATGAGGATCTCCTCGCCGGCCTGGGAGGTGAAGGTGTACCCCCACTCCATCTCGTAGCGGAGGTAGTCCGTCAGGGGGCTGTGGACGACATGGACCCGGTAATGCCGGATGCCACGGCTCGTCTGGTCCTTGACCTCCTGCATGTAGGGAGTGGTGACGCCCACCCTCGGACAGGGTTCCCCTGCGAGGTAGGACTCCAGCGTCGAGGCTTCGGACACCGGGTTGTAGACCGGCAGGGTCTCCAACCTGAAGACGCTCTTGGTCGTCCCGTCGAACAGTTCGTCGAAGCCCGCGTTAGTCAGAGACGGCATGGACCCCCCTCAACAACTCGGTGGTCACCTCGACCGCGGACTCGCCCTCAGGAAGGCCGATCTGCTTCAGGGCTTCGGGGTCGGAGAGTACGTAGCCCTGGACGACGAGGGTTCCGTGATCGGTTTCATAGACAGCCGGACAGTTCTTGTTCTCGCATCCGTCGGTGATCTTCGTGAGCTTCAAGGGGTCTCCTCGCTCGAAGGGAGCCGACACGGAGAGAGTATTCCTGCAAGCAGGCAATGAAAAGGAATACTCCACACCAACGCGACTGCCTGTGACGAACGGGTCACCGCGTCCCACCCAAGACGAGTAACAGGCGGGCGGGGACCGCCACGGCCCCGCCCGCCCGGATCAGGCGTCCTGGTGCTTCTCTACCCAGGACGTGAGGGGTTGTCCCTGGATCGCGGCCGCCATCAGCTCCGGGAACACGTCCGGCGTGCAGGCGAACGCGGGGACTCCCATCTCCGCGAGTGCCGACGCGTTCTCGCGATCGTAGAACGGCGCGCCCTCGTCCGACAGGGCCAGGAGGACCACCACCTGGACCCCGGCGGCCTGCATGGCGGCCACCCTCTTCAGCATCTCTGCTCGGACACCGCCCTCGTACAGGTCGCTGATCAGCACGAAGATCGAGTCCGCGGGCTTGGTGATGAGCCCCTGGCAGTACGCGATCGCCTTGTTGATGTGCGTGCCGCCGCCGAGCTGCGTGCCGAAGAGCACCTCCACCGGGTCGGTGAGCTGTTCGGTCAGGTCGACCACGGCGGTGTCGAACACGACCAGCGACGTGCGCAGGGTGCTCATGGACGCCAGGACGGCGCCGAACACGCTCGCGTACACCACCGAGGAGGCCATCGACCCGCTCTGGTCGATCGCCAGGACGACGTCCTTCTGCACGCCCCGGCTGCGGCGCCCGTACCCCACCAGGGTCTCCGGCACGATCGTGTTGTGCTCGGGCAGGTAGTTGGCGAGGTTGCGGCGGATCGTGGCGTTCCAGTCGATGTCCGCCACCCGGCGCGGCCGGTGGGTGCGCGCCGACCGGTCGATCGCCCCCTGCACCACGGAGCGGGTCTTCTGCGCGACCCGGCGCTCCAGGTCGTCCACCACCCGGCGCACCACGGCGCGGGCGGACTCGCGCGCCTCGTCGGGCATGACCCGGTTGAGGGACAGCAGGGTGCCCACCAGGTGCACGTCGGGTTCGACGGCCTCCATCATCTCCGGCTCCAGGAGCAGCTGGTGCAGGCCCAGCCGGTCCATGGCGTCCTTCTGCATCACCTGCACGACGGAGGTCGGGAAGTACTCCCGGATGTCGCCGAGCCACCGTGCGACCCGGGGCGCCGAGCCGCCGAGGCCGGCGCTGCGCCGGCCGTCCCCGGCCCCCCGGTCCGCGTCGCCCCGGTTGTACAGCGCCTCCAGCGCGCTGTCCATGCCCTGGTCGGCGGCGCTCAGGCCGCCCGCGCACTGCGCCTCGCGGCCGAGGACCAGCCGCCAGCGGCGCTCCCGCTCGTCCGTGACGCTCACGTGTGGCTCCTTCCGGTGGTGAGGATGGCCAGGGCCGCGGCCAGTGCGGGGGCGGCGCGTTCGACGTCCACGTCCGCGCGGACCGCCGCGGGGCCGGCGGCCGGGGCCGCCCTGCCGATCCGGGCGGCGGCGGCCCCGATCTCCCGCCGCTCCGGCCCCTGGAAGGACCCGAAGGTGCGCCTCAGCAGCGGCAGCACGACGGTGAAGCGCTCCTCGGGCAGGCCGAGCAGCCAGGTGTCGATCAGCCCCAGCAGGTGGTCGTCGTGCACCAGGATCAGGCCGCTGCCCCGGAGGAACCCCTCCAGCCACGCGGCGGCCGTCGCGGGCTCCTCGCCCGGGGACATCGCCAGCCCGAGGCGGCGGCGCAGCTCGTCGTCGTCCACCAGGCCGGCGTCCGACAGCATCCGGTTGACGCGGCCGGCGATCCGGCCGGGCAGGGTGTCCCGCCGTGCGAGGGCGACGAGGGCCGCCGTCCAGGCGGCGGCGCCCTCCCCGCCCAGCAGGGTCGCCGCCGTGTGCGTCTCGTCGATCCGCCCGACGAACCGCTCCGCCGCGTCGTCGTCCAGGCCGTGCACGGCGGGGGCCAGCCCGACGCAGACGCGGCGCAGGATCTGCTCGGCGACGGTGCGCAGGTGTCCGCTCTCGGTCCCGCGCACGTCGCCGTAGCGGGCCGACCGGGCGAGCGGGGGCAGCGCGCCCATCAGGTGGGTGACGTCGCTGTCGGTGGCCGCCCGGTCGGTGAGCAGGGCCAGGACCCGGGGCAGGGCCTCGCCCAGCTCAGCGAACAGGCACTGCTCGGTGAGCGAGGTCAGCTCCGGCAGCGTCGCCTCCCCGGCGAGGTCGACCGCCCGGGCCGCGGCGGCCGAGGCCACGGTGGTCCCCCACCGGCTGGCCTCGATCAGCGCCACGTCCATCTCCGGTTCCCAGCGCAGCCGCCACGACTCCCGGAAGGTCCCCTTGTGCCCGCCGTCGGGCGTGCGCGGAACGCCCCACTCCACGCCGAGCATCCGCAGCCGGTGCAGCAGCACGCCGCGCCGGCGCTCGTTGTCCTTGCGCAGGTCGAGGTCGAGGTCGCGGTCGAAGGGCTCCGGCTTGAGCCGCAGCCGCTTCTGGGCGGCGACCAGGTCCCGCTGGAGCGGGACCATGGGCGTGGACGGGGGCACCGCGCCCATCCGCTCGCCGATCGCCATCCGCCGGTGGACGAGGGCGGCCCGGGTGGGCTCGCCCTCGCACAGGACGGCGGTGAGCGCCTCGGACACCTCGTCGAGTCCGGCGAGGGGGCGGCCCCGCAGCACGGCGAGGCTCTCGGCGAGCCGCACGCCCTCGATGACGTGCGAGGACGATACCCCCTGCCCCTCGTCGCGCAGCATGCGGGCGGCGTCGGTGAGCCAGCGGTGCACCGGCCGGTCCGCGACGGTGAACAGGTGGTGGTACCAGCCGGGCGCGGACACGCCCGCGCCGTAGCCGCTGTCCGAGGCCAGGCGGCCGTGGGTCCACGGCACCCAGGTCGCGGTGACCTTGACCTTGGGCAGGCCCTTGAGCAGGGCGGCGTCGTCCTTGACCGGGTGGTCGGCCAGGTCGCGCAGGGCGGGGGCGTGCCAGGCGCCGCAGACCACGGCGACGCGCTCGTGGCCCTGTTTGAGGGTGGCGCGCAGGGTCTGGCGCATGTACGCCTCGCGGCGGGCGTTGCGCGGTTCCTCGGGGCCCGACTCCGCGCGGACGGCGGCCATGGCGTCGGCGATCGCGGGGAACGGGGAGGGCTCCCCGTCGCCGCGCTGCTCGACGACGTCGTCCCACCAGCGTTCGGCGTCGTCGTAGCCCGCGGCCTCGGCGAGGACGCCGAGCGGGTCCAGGCGGACCCGCTCGGGCTCGCCGACGGCCTCCTCGACCCCGGCGCGGTCGGCGCCCCCACCCGGCTCCCCGGCGCCGGCCTCCGTGTCCGTCCCGGCGCCGTGGTCCTCCGCCTCTGCCATACGCTCGGCGAGGGTGTGCGCGGCGGGCAGGTCGCAGAAGCGCACCGGGACGTCGTTGGCCACCGCGTAGCGCAGGGCCTCCCACTCGGGGGAGAAGCTCGCGAACGGCCAGAAAGCCCACCCGTCCCTCGACCGGCGGTCCTCGACCGCGGCCCTCTCCTCCCCGTCGCCCCCGGCCGGGGCCTTCCCGCCGCCCGCGGGGGCGTCGGCCACGTAGGCCAGCAGCGCCACCGGCGGCTCCAGCTCACCGACGAGGGCGGTGAGCGCGTCCGCCTCCGGCGGCCCCTCGATCAGCACGGCGTCCGGCTTGATCTCCTCCAGGGCCGCCCGGACGGCCCGGGCCGAACCCGGGCCGTGGTGCCGCACGCCGAGGACGTGCAGCCCGCTCGTGTCCAGTCGGGGTCGGCCCATCAGGCGCCCACCTCACGGCACGCGCGGTAGAACTCGCCCCAGCCGTCGCGGCCGCGCGCGACGGTCTCCAGGTACTCGCGCCACACCACGCCGTCGGACACGCGGTCCTGGACGACGGCGCCCTGGATGCCCGCGGCGACGTCGGCGGCGCGCAGCTTCCCGTCGCCGAAGTGCGCGGCCAGGGCGATGCCGTTGGTGATCACCGAGATGGCCTCGGCCGTGCTCAGGGTGCCGCTGGGCGACTTGACCTTGGTGCCGTTGTCCTCGGTGACCCCGGAGCGCAGTTCGCGGAAGACCGTGACGACCCGCTGGATCTCGGTGAGGCTGGTGGGGACCTCGGGCAGCTCCAGCGAGCGTCCCAGCTGCTCCACGCGCTGGGTCACGATGCGGATCTCGTCCTCCGCGCTGTCCGGGACGGGCAGCACCACCGTGTTGAACCGGCGGCGCAGCGCGCTCGACAGGTCGTTGACGCCGCGGTCGCGGTCGTTGGCGGTGGCGATGATGTTGAACCCGCGCCGGGCCTGCACCTCGATGCCGAGTTCGGCGACCGGCAGGGCCTTCTCGGACAGCACGGTGATGAGGCCGTCCTGGACGTCGGAGGGCATGCGGGTGAGCTCCTCGATGCGCCCGATGGAGCCGCGCGCCATCGCGGTCATCACGGGACTGGGCACGAGGGCGGCCTCGGAGGGCCCCTCCGCGAGGAGCCGCGCGTAGTTCCAGCCGTAGCGGACGGCCTCCTCGGAGGTCCCGGCGGTGCCCTGGACCAGGAGGGTGGAGTCGCCGGAGACGGCGGCGGCCAGGTGCTCGGACAGCCACGTCTTGGCGGTTCCGGGGACGCCGAGGAGGAGCAGCGCGCGGTCGGTGGCCAGGGTGGCGACGGCGACCTCCACGACCCGGCGGGCGCCGATGTACTTGGGGGTGATCTCGGTACCGTCGTCGAGGGTGGCGCCCAGCAGGTACTGGGTGACCGCCCACGGGGACAGGCGCCAGCCCGGGGGGCGCCGGCGGTCGTCGGCCTTGGCCAGCGCCTCCAGTTCGGCGGCGTAGGTCTGCTCGGCGTGCGGGCGGATGGCCTGGGCCGCGTCGGTGCTGATGGCGGAGGTGGTCAACTAGAGCTCCTTGTGCATGTCGAGCCGGAATCGGAGGGTGTCCCGAAGCCGGAGGTAGGCGTCCGCGGTGTCGTCGAACGGGGGTTCGGTGCTCAGGCCGGCGAGGTGCTCGGGGGGCATGTGCTCGGCCGCGGCCTCGCAGACCTCCCGGTAGCCGAAGGAGTCGCGTCCGCGTCCGGGCCGGTGCAGGCGCCGGACGACCTGCTCGGACAGGGCCGCGGTCCAGGGACCGCGGGTGGCGCGCAGCATCTCGCCCCAGCGCTCCAGCCCCACCCCGGGGTTGAGGACGCCCTGCACGTGCGCGCAGCGCTCCTCGACCGGCAGCAGGTCCAGGAGCTTCTCCAGCTGGAACGCCCCGCGGGTGTGGGCGTGGGAGCGGTGGGAGACGCGGGGGCCGATCGCCTCCAGGACGGCCCTCGCCCACGCGGTGTCCTCCTGGACGACGACCGCGTTGACGAAGGCGTCGCGCAGT
This sequence comes from Nocardiopsis tropica, assembly GCF_042660575.1. NCBI lineage: Bacteria > Bacillati > Actinomycetota > Actinomycetes > Streptosporangiales > Nocardiopsidaceae > Nocardiopsis > Nocardiopsis tropica. The sequence goes on along the minus strand of NZ_JBHSUF010000008.1, from coordinate 112,509 downwards.
TCGGCGTCGCCGGAGTCGGTGGCGGCGTCCAGGACCCCGGAGGGGCCGGTGCCGAGCAGGTCGGGCCACACGTCCAGCGGGGCGTGGGTGACGAGCGCCCAGAGGCGTTCGGACCGCTCGTTCTTGCCCTCGGGCTGCTTCTGGGGCGCCGCGAGCGCGAGGTCGCGGTGGATGTCGTCGCGCCGGGTGTGGACGGTCTCCACCCGCAGCCCGCCGTTGTCGCCCGCCGACGCGTACTCGCGGACGTGGCCGCGCAGGCGGTGCGCGTGGGCGCTGTCGGGCAGCCGGGTGAGGAGTGACAGGGCCAGGCCCCGCACGTTGGCGCCCCGGTCGTCCAGGGCGTGTTCGAGGAACTCCTCGTCGGCGGGGCCCAGCCCGGTCGCGAGTGCCTCCAGGAGCCGGCGGCGGAGCTCGGCCTTGGCCAGGTCGGGCCAGACGCCCCGGAGGAGCTCGCGGGCCGCGTCGGGGTCGGTGGTCCTCAGTGCGGCGAGGGCGCGTCGCCTCCGGGCGGGGCTCCCCTGCTCCCACTCGTGCCGGTCGAACCGGTCGCCCGGGACGGATTCGCCCAGCATGTACTCCCAACCGGGGTTGAACCGGGCCAGCCAGTGGCCGCGTCCGCCGACGGCCGCCGCGAGCGCGGGGCGCAGCCGGCTGTCGCGCGCCCCCTGGTCGAGGAGGGCGGGGACGCTGGAGTGGGCGGCCCGCCTCCCTCCGGCGGCGGCGAGTCCGAGCCACTCGGGCAGGAGGGGGAGGCGTCCGGCGAGGATGCCCTCCAGCCGGCGCGTGGCGGCCTGCCCCACCTCGGGGCGTTCGTCGGGGGCGTCGGGCGCGACGGGCGTCGCCTCGGCGGGTGTGTACCCGGCGGTGCGGCGGACGGCGGCCAGGGCGGCCCTGTCCAGGAGGGTCTCGGCTCCCTCGGCGGCGGGGGTGGAGGGCAGGTCGGGGGTGTCGGGCACGGCCCGGCGGGAGGTGCCCACGAGGGCGGCGGAGACCAGGCGGTCCCAGGAGTCGACGGCGGTGAGGGGGGCCAGGGGGTCGAGGGGTTCGGTCGTGCCGGTCACAGGGAGACCGCCTTTCCGTTCCGGTCCCACACGGTGAGGGGTGTGAGCCCGTGGGAGGGCGACCACTCGGCGGCGACGGTGGCCGGATGGCCGCCGGTGACCGCGAGGAGGCGCCAGGGGTCGGGGGAGGCCAGGGGGAGGGCGGCGCCGGTCGGGTCGGCGAGGTGCCACCGGTCGCCGCCCCCGGCCGGGAGTGCGGGGGCGGCCCGGTCGAGCACGACCGGCCAGGCGTCCTGCCAGGGGTCCTCGGCCAGGACCGCGGCGAAGGCGTCGAGGGCCTCGGCGACGGTGCCGCCCCCGGGCTCCGGCGCCGGGCCGGTGTCACCGTCGCCCAGGGGGACGACGCGGTGGCCGTCGGGGTAGAACGCGAACTCGGCGGCGACCTCGGTGCCGACCCGGAAGGCGGTGGCGGGCGCCTCCCCGGCGCGGCCGAAGGTCAGGGACAGGGCGGTGCGCCCGGTCCCGGCTCCCCGCAGCCACACCCGGCGTGCGCGCATGTCGTTCTCGGGGGTGGCGACGTCGCGCCATCCCAGGACCCGCCACGTGTCGCGGACCCGCTCGCCGCCCGCGAGGACGTCCTCGGCGCGGGTGGTGATCCCGACCCTGGCGCGGACCGCCCCGCGGGTGCGCTCCCCGAGGGCGTCCCCTGCCCGGTGGCCGACGACCAGCAGGTGGAGCAGGCCGAGCTGTTCGAGCACGCGCTCGGGCCAGTGGTCCCCCCTGGCGGCGGAGGGCAGCTGGGAGACGAGGGTGGAGGCTCCGCGCGCCTTGGCGTCCGTGAGGCGCCTGGCCATGCGGTCCCAGTGGTCGTAGCCCTGCTTGGGCACCTCGGCCAGGCCCGCGTCGACCTGGTCGTAGAGCCAGGTCCGGAGTTCCTCCAGTCCGGCGCCGACGGCCTCCTCCCGCTTCTGGAGGGTCTGCGCCGCCTTGGCGGGGTCGGCGGGCGCCGCGGGGGTCCCGTTCTCGGCCCGGGCCCGGCGGGCCGCGCGGCCGTTGAGCCAGGAGCCCACCCATTCGGGTTTCTCGGCCCGGACCGCCACGTCGTCCTGCGCCCACAGCGCGAGCAGGGCCAGGACGTGCTTGCAGGGGATCTTGCGGCTGGGACAGCTGCACTTGAAGGCGGGGCCGCCGTCACCGTCCAGGTGGACGGCGGCGAGGTAGGGCTTGGAACCGCTGCCCTTGCACTCGCCCCACACGGCGGAGGCGCCGCCGGAGGGGGCGGCGACCACTCCGCGCTCCGGCCAGGACCCGCCCTTGGCCACCTTGATCGCGGCCTTCTGGGAGGAGGGGTCCGGAGCCAGAGCCCATACGTCGTCGGTACTCCATCGATCGCTCACATGGAGAACACTACGGAACGACAGTGACAAATCGGGGTGTTCCGACAGCCCCTCGCACGACCTTTCCCGGGGGCGCCGGCCGGACATCCGGAACTGTCCGGGCCCCGTGGAAGGATGGGGCAGCGGACCGGCCCGCCCACGGCCACGAACCCCCCGCGTGCCACCGAAAACGCATTAACGGCATATAAAATACATTTGTTCTCTCTGGCCGTTTTATCCTGGTGCCGAAAGTCCTGATCCGCGCATTTTTCTGAGGGTGTTGAAAACAGATCTATTACCCTCCTAGAATGCCACGACCAGGATCTCAGCCCCCGGTCGCCACGCCTCCGGGGAATGCGGTCCCGGAACCCGGCCACGGCCCGCCCTTCCCGCCTGCGGCCGAGACCGTCCCCGCTCCCCCTCCCCCGACACCAAAGAAACACAACGTCTCCTCGAAGGGAGGGAAGCGGCTCCCGTGACCCCCGGGTACCGCGACCCCGATGACGACCACCCGACCCGGCGACGAAACCGCCCCGCCCGGAGCCCCCGGCTCCATGCCCCCCCGGGGGTGCCCGGCCGATATCACCCGCCTGTACGGGACCACACCCGACACCGGGCGCGACGCGCTCTGGGCCGCGCTGCGCGAACGGCACGGCCCCGTCGCACCCGTCGAACTGGAGACCGGGGTACGGGCCTGGCTGCTCCTCGGCTACCACGAGAACCTCACCGTCCTCCAGAACCCGCACATGTTCTCCCGGGACACCCGCCGGTGGCGCGAGGTGGCCGAGGGCCGCGTCGACCTCGCCTCGGCCCGGCCCGCCCTGTCCTGGCGCCCCAACGTCCTCTACGCCGACGGGGCCGAGCACACGCGGCTCCGCGGAGCCGTCGTGGAAGCCCTGGCCAGGGTGGACATGGCCGCCACCTCGCGCATGGTCCGGCAGCTCTGCGAGGAACTGATCGACGCCTTCGTGGCCGAGGGCAGAGCCGATCTCGTCGCCCAGTACGCCAACCCGCTGCCCGTGCTGGTGATCAACCGGCTGTACGGGCTCTCCGACAGCTACGGGCACATGCTCGGCGACCTCACGGCCCTCATCTTCGACGAGGACGCCAAGCGGGGCGAGGACGCCATCGGCCGCGTCCACCAGTACTTCTCCGGGCTGGTCGACCGCAAGCGCGAGCACCCCGGACCGGACCTGGTGTCGTGGATCCTGGAGCACCCCTCGGGCCTGAGCGGGCACGAGGTCGCCCACCAGGCGGCCCTCATCAACAACGCCAGCCACCAGCCCACGACGCACCTCATCGGCAACACGCTGCGCACACTGCTCACGGAGGACCGCATCCGCGGGGCGTACACCGACGCCCGGCTGCCGGTCCAGGAACTGCTGGACCACGTCATGTGGACGGACACGCCCTTCCAGATCCTCCCCGCCCGCTTCGCCCTCCAGGACATGCGCATCGGCAACGCCGAGGTCCGGGCGGGCGACGCCCTGCTGATCGGGTTCGACGCCGCCCACCGCGACCCCGCGGTGCGGCGGGGCGAGGACGACGGCACGGGGGTGGCGAGCGGCAGCCGCGCGCACCTGATGTTCGGCGCGGGTGCGCACGCCTGCCCGGCGCGCGAGATGGCCAAGATGATCGCGGCGACGGCCGTCACCATCCTGCACGAGAGGCTGACGGGCATGCGCCTGGCGGTCGACCCGGAGGAGTTGCGCTGGACGCCCTCGCCGTTCCTGCGCGGACTGCGCGAGCTGCCTGTCGTCTTCGTCCCGGGCGAGCCCTCCGCCCCGGATCCGGCCGCCGGGGACGAGTCGGCGTCCCGGCACCGGGACGGCCGGCGGTCGTCCGCCGGGGAGGAGGACGGGCAGGAGGGCGACCTGCTCGACCGGCTCCTCCTCTGGTGGCGGGGCCTGCGCGGGTAGGCGCGGCGCCCTCCGGGCCCCTCGTGCGCGGCCGGGCACCTTCCGGGCGCGGGGCGCGTCGGCCCCTCCCCCGGAGCGGGCCGACGCGGGACGCACGGCGGCCCCGGGGAGGCCCGCACCCCCGGGGCCGCCGGAGCCCGGCCGCGCGGCTCACGCCGCCGGGCCGGCCCGACCGCACATCCGCCGGATCGGCCCGGCCAGCTCCTCCTCGAAGAAGGTGAAGAACCCCTCCGTGTCCGGCCCCGCGTTGACCAGGCACAGGTGGTCGAAACCGGCCTCGGCGAACTGGCGCACGGCCTCCAGGTGGCGCTCCGGGTCCGGCCCGTAGCCGAACGCGTCGCGCATCGCCTCCCGGTCGATCAGGGCGGTGGCCGCCTCGAAGTTCACCGGGTTGGGCAGCTCGGCCTGCACCTTCCACCCCAGCAGGCCGAAGCGGAAGACCTCGCGCGCCGAGTCCAGCGCCTCGCCCTCGTCGGCGGCCCAGGACAGCGGCACCTCGCCGTAGCGCGGGCCGACGCCGCCGCTCTCGCCGTACGCCCGGGTGAGCGCCTTGTCGGGCTCGGTGCAGAACAGCCCGTCGCCGAGCTCCGAGGCGAGCAGGGCGGCCTGCTCGCCCCCGGCCGCCACGATGATCGGCGGCGGCTCGTCGGGGAGGTCGAACACACGGGCGTCCTCCAGGACCAGGTGCTTCCCCTCGTAGGAGTGGTAGCCGCCGGACCAGAGCAGCCGGATGATGTCGATCGCCTCGCGCAGCATCCGGTGGCGCGTGGTGACGTTGGGCCAGCCCCGGCCGACGACGTGCTCGTTGAGGCGCTCCCCCGAGCCCAGCCCGAGGCTGAACCGCCCCTCGGACAGGAGGGCGGTGGTGGCGGCGGCCTGCGCGACGATCGCCGGGTGCACCCGCAGGATCGGGCAGGTGACCCCGGTGGCCAGGCCGATGGTCTCGGTCCGCTCCGCGATGGCGGCCAGCATCGACCACACGAAACCCGAGTGGCCGTGGCTGTACAGCCACGGGTGGAAGTGGTCGCTGACCTCGACGAAGTCGAAACCGGCCTGTTCCGCGCGGACCGCCTGCTCCACGATCTCGCGGGGCCCGAAGCCCTCGGCGAACAGCTTGAAGCCCACCTTCATGGTGTCGTCGTCCCTCCCCTCGTCAGGCCGGCACCGCCGCGGTCGGCCGGTCCCAGATCCGGTGTCCCCCGACCAGCCGCGCGAACTCCGCGACGCAGTCGTCGCCCGCCGTCTCCGACACGACGACCCCCAGCTCGGTGCGCGTGCCCCCGGCGGGTGCGAAGGTCCCCTCCGGGACCGGCAGGGACGCGAGGAGACGCGTGCCCTCGCCCACCGCCGCCACCGCCTTGTGGTGCTTGTACGCCTCCAGGACGAAGTGGACGGCCACGCCGTCCTGCGCCAGGGACTCGGCGGAGGAGGGCCCTCCCGGCACCACGACCGCGTCGTACAGGACGGAGGACACGGTCGTGTAGGCGCGGTCCACGGTGACGGGGTCCCCGGCGCCGGCGCGCACCGCGCCGTCCGTCGCGGCGAGGAGCTCCACCACCGCGCCCTCGGAGACGAGGCCGTCCCGGAACGCGTGGACGGCGGCGGCGTCCACGCCGTCGGCGACGAGCACCGCGATCTGGCGGCCCGTCAGCGAGCCGAAGGCGGTGTTGGCCATGCTGACGGCCGGTGAGGAGCGTCCGTGGTTGGGCGTCCCCTCCGTCTCGGGGGGCTCCACCCCGATCCCCTCGGCCACACGGACCGACAGCTCGTGGTCGACGTGGTTGAGGTTGGCGACCACACGCTGGCGCACCGCGAGCTCCTCGCACTTGCCCAGCTCGAAGCGGAACCCCGCGACCAGGTGCTCGCGCTCCCAGTCGGCGAGGCTGTTGTAGAACAGCGTCGCCTGGGAGTAGTGGTCGGCGAAGCTCTCGCTCCGCACCCGGATCTTCCCGCCCTCGACCTTCTCCGCGTAGTGGCGGTAGACGCCCTCGTCGGCCAGCGCGGGGCAGCCGCCCCCCAGCGAGTTCGGGTAGTAGGAGGTCTGCCCCCGGTGCACCCGGTGCTGCGCGAAGCCGTCGCGCTGGTTGTTGCTCACCGGCGCCACCGGCCGGTTGACGGGGATCTGCTGGAAGTTGGAGCCGCCCAGGCGCAGCAGCTGGGTGTCGAGGTAGGAGAAGTTGCGGGCCTGGAGCAGCGGGTCGTTGGTGAAGTCGATCCCCGGCACCACGTTGGCCGTGTGGAAGGCGACCTGCTCGGTCTCGGCGAAGAAGTTGTCCGGGTTGCGGTCCAGGACCATCCTCCCGATGGGCCGGACCGGCACCTCCTCCTCCGGGATGATCTTGGTGGCGTCCAGCAGGTCGAAGTCGAAGGCGTGCTCGTCCTCCTCCGCCACGAGCTGCACGCCCAGCTCCCACTCGGGGTACTGGCCGCGCTCGATGGCCTCCCACAGGTCGCGCCGGTTGAAGTCGGGGTCCTTGCCCTGGATGCGCTGCGCCTCGTCCCAGACGAGGGAGTGCGTGCCGAGCAGCGGCTTCCAGTGGAACTTGACGAAGGTGCCCCTCCCCTCGGCGCTGACGAACCGGAAGGTGTGCACGCCGAACCCCTGCATGGTCCGGTAGCTGCGCGGGATCGCCCGGTCCGACATCAGCCACATCATCATGTGGGTGGTCTCGGGCTGGAGGCCGACGAAGTCCCACAGGGTGTCGTGCGCGGACTGCGCCTGCGGGATCTCGTTGTGGGGTTCGGGCTTGACCGCGTGGACGAAGTCGGGGAACTTGATGCCGTCCTGGATGAAGAAGACCGGCATGTTGTTGCCGACGAGGTCGTAGTTCCCCTGCTCGGTGTAGAACTTCACGGCGAACCCGCGCACGTCCCGCACCGTGTCGGCCGAGCCCCGCGACCCGGCGACCGTGGAGAAGCGCACGAAGACCGGTGTGGTCACGTCCGGACCGCTCAGGAAGTGGGCCGCGGTGAGGTCGGAGAGCCCCTCGTAGGGCTGGAAGCGGCCGTAGGCCCCCGCCCCGCGCGCGTGGACGACGCGTTCGGGGATGCGCTCGTGGTCGAAGTGGGTGATCTTCTCGCGGGCGTGGAAGTCCTCCAGGAGCGTGGGGCCGCGTGCGCCGGCCCTGAGCGAGTTGTCCGTGTCGCCCACCCGCACGCCGGTCTCCGTGGTCAGCGGTTGCGCGGAATCGGTCCTCACCGAATCGAGCTGACGGTCCTTCTCGGTGCGTGCGTCGTCCATGGAAGTCCTCCGTTGGTGAGACCTCAGGTGCTGACATGAGGGGTTTCTCCACTCACGGTGACCGGGCCGCTCCACCCCCAAACATGGTTGTCCCGCTTTTGGAGGGGAGTTCACCGCCCCGCGCGGACGTGTCCGCGGATGCCCGAACCGGGGAACGGGTTCCGCGTTGGAGGGGCGCGGAGCCGGGTAGGGGGAGCCCCACGCGAGGCGCCAGAGAGAGGAGAAGCCCATGTCCGAGACCCCACCTCCCGCGCAGAGCCAGCCGTACCCGGGGCGTACCGAGCCGATGGATCCGCAGCCCAGGGACGAGATGAGGGACTACGAGGGGCGCGGTCTGCTGGAGGGCAAGCGCGCCCTGATCACGGGGGGCGATTCCGGGATCGGCCGTGCCGTGGCCGTGGCGTTCGCCAAGGAGGGGGCCGACGTCGTCTTCGGCTACCTCAGTGAGGACGCCGACGCCCAGCACACCGTGGGCCTGGTCCAGGAGCAGGGCCGCAAGGCCGTGGGGATCCGCGGCGACCTGGCCGACGAGTCGTTCTGCTCCCACCTGGTCGGCCGCGCGGTCGAGGAACTCGGCGGGATCGACGTCCTCGTGGAGCACGCCGCCACCCAGTCGCCGGTCGAGCAGTTCACCGACCTGACCACGGAGCAGCTGCGCCGCACGTTCGACGTCAACGTGATGGGGGTGTTCTGGACCGTCCGCGAGGCGCTGGAGCACATCCCCGACGGCGGCTCGATCATCATCACCGGGTCGATCAACGGTCTGCGCGGCAACGACTCGCTCATCGACTACGCGGCGAGCAAGTCCGCGGTGATGAACCTGTCGCTCTCGCTCTCGCAGGTGCTCCGCGACCGCGGCATCCGGGTGAACTGCGTCGCTCCCGGCCCCGTCTGGACGCCGCTCATCCCGGCCACGCTCGGGGAGAAGGGCGCCGAGGGGTTCGGCGAGCAGGCGCCGATGGGGCGGGCCGCCGAACCCGACGAGATCGCCCCGTCGTACGTGTTCTTCGCCAGCGACCGCCTGTCGTCGTACTACTCGGGCGAGACCCTGGCCCCCACCGGAGGGGAGATCCAGGCCGGCTGAGCCCGGGTCCGACGGACGCGGGGCGGGGACCGTGCGGTCCCCGCCCCCGCCCGTGCGGTCCCGGGCCCCGTCCCGGCCGCGCGCCGCGGCCCCCGTTCAGTCGCGGCCCGGCAGGAACTCCCGTGCCTTGGCGGCGAACCCCCGGCGCACGACGTCCGCCGCGTCCGGGTCGCCCGACACGAGCGCCCTCGCGGTGTCGACGAGCTGGTCCCACTCCACCTCCGGCGGGATGGGCGGGACGTTGCCGTCGCAGCGGACGTCGATCAGCACCGGCCCGTCGGCGGCGAGCGCCCGGCGCCAGGCCGGCGCCACCTGGTCCGGCCGGTCGACGCCGATACCGGTCATCCCGACGGACTCGGCGAAGTCCGCGTAGGACATGTCCGGCAGGTCCTGGGAGAAAGGTGTCCTGGGAGAGCCCCCCATGGCCCGCAGCTCCCAGGTGACCTGGTTGAGGTCGTTGTTGTGGAGCACGCAGACCACCAGGCGGGGGTCCTCCCACAGGTGCTGGTACCGGCGTGCGGTGAGCAGTTCCATGAGCCCGTTCATCTGCATGGCCCCGTCCCCGACCAGGGCGACGGCGGGCCGGTCCGGGGCGGCGAACTTGGCCCCGATCGCGTAGGGCACCGCGCAGCCCATGGTGGCGAGCGTTCCCGAGAGGGAACCGCGCATACCGTGCCGCAGGCGGACGAAGCGCGCGTACCAGTTGGTCGCCGACCCGGAGTCCGCGGTCACCACGGCGTTGTCGGGCAGCAGCGGGGAGAGTTCGTGGAAGACCAGCATCGGGTTGACCGGGTCGGCCTCCAGCCGCGCCTGGCTGTCCAGGACACGCCACCACCGGGCGACGTTGTCCTCCACGGTCTCCCGCCACCGGCGCCGCGCGCGGTCGCGCCCGGCGTCGGGGGAGAGCCGGTCGCTCAGCGCGCGCAGGGTGGCGGCGGCGTCGCCCACCAGGTTGACCTCGGTCGGGTAGCGCATGCCGATGAACTTCGGATCGATGTCGATCTGGACCGCGCGCCGCCCGAAGGGCGGCAGGAACTGGGTGTAGGGCAGGTTGGACCCGATGATGACCAGGGTGTCGCAGTCGCGCATCAGCTCCCACGACGGCCGGGTGCCCAGGAGCCCGATGGACCCCGTGACGAAGGGCAGCGTGTCGTCCAGCACGTCCTTGCCCAGGAGGGCCTTGGCGATCCCCGCCCCGGTGAGGTCCGCCAGGTGCAGGACCTCGTCGACGGCGCCGCGGGCGCCCTGGCCCACCAGGAGGGCCACGCGCTCACCGGCCTCGACGACCTCGGCCGCGCGGTCCATCTCGGACTCGGGCGGCAGCACCGTGCCCCGTCCGGCGTCCGGGTCGGGCCTGCTGGAGGGCACTTCCTTGAACTCGTGCCCGGGCGGGGAGTAGTCCGCCTCCTGCACGTCGGCGGGGACGATGACGGCCGTGGGGGTCCTCTCCGCGAGCGCGGTGCGGATCGCGCGGTCCAGCACGTTGGGCAGCTGCTCGGGCACCGTCACCGTCTGGACGTAGGCCCCGGCGACGTCCTTGAACAGGCTGTGGAGGTCCACCTCCTGCTGGTAGCTGCCGCCCATGGCGCTGCGCGCCGTCTGCCCCACGATCGCCACGACGGGCACGTGGTCGAGCTTGGCGTCGTAGAGCCCGTTGAGCAGGTGGACCGCCCCCGGCCCCCCGGTCGCCAGGCAGACCCCGAACCTGCCGCCGAACTTGGCGTAGCCCACCGCCTCGAAGGCGGACATCTCCTCGTGCCGGCTCTGCACGAACCGCGGCGCGCCCTCCGTGCGCCCCATCTGCGCCACGAGTCCGTTGATGCCGTCACCGGGATAGCCGAAGATCTCGGTGACGCCCCAGTCGGACAGGCGGCGCAGCAGGTGGTCGGCGACGTTCTGGGCCATCTCGCCTCCAGGTGTGGCCCGCGGGCGCGCGGCGCGCACGGCCGCCCGCCCGCGGTGCGGGTGGTACGGGTGGTGCGGTGTGTCAGGAGGAGCGTCGGGACTTCGAGGACCCGCTCTTCCCGGAGCCCGAGGTCCGCCGGTTGCTCTCCTTGCGGAGCGCCTCGACGAGCTGGGGCTTGGTCATGGACGAGCGGCCCTGGATGCCCAGCTCCTTGGCCCGGCCGTAGAGGTGGTCCTTCGTGGCGTTGGCGTCCACCCCGCCGGCGGTGGGCAGGTCCTTGCCGCCCCTGTTGCGCCCGGCCTTCGGGTTGGCGGCCTGTGCGTCGGAGGGTCCCGACCTCTGCTTGGGCACCCAGTGGTCGCCCTGCTTCTCGAACTTGTGCTTGAGCGCCGCGATCGCCACCCGGTGGGCGCGCTCCCCTTCGCCGTACTCCTCCACCGCGGAGTCGTGCGCCTTGATCCAGGTGTCCTGGGCCTTCTTCGGTGACCGCTTCAGGGTCGCCGGGAGTTCCTTCGCACCAGGCACTGTCCTCACTCCCCGATCCTCGTTGGTTCTCGGTGCCCACCGCCCTGCCCGGGACGCGGTCGTGCAAAACACCGGGGACCGCCCCCGGCGGCGGCCGTGCGCGCCCCGGAAACGGGCGCCCCCCGCCCGACCTGCCCCGACCCAGGCACTGGTGATCCAACGGATGCACGTTCACACTGTCGACTTCATAGTGAATTAACGGAGAAACATTTCCCCGGAACCAGGTCCCATTCGATTTCCCGACCCCCTATCGGGTTTCGTAGAGGGCGCGGTAGGAGCTGGCCGGACCCCCCGTCCGAGCACATCTCCTTTCCTGATGGTTCTCCGATCCGCGTCCGCCCCAGGACTCGCGGATTCCCGCTGCACGAGAAAAGGAAAACGACGTGCTGACAATGAATCCCCCCTCCCCCGAACTCCGGGAGGACTCCGGCCGTCCGCGCTCCCGGACGGCCCGGTTCGCCGCCCGGTCGGCGATGGCCCTCGCACTGGTCGCGGGCCTCTCCGGCGGTCTCGCCTCCCCCGCCCAGGCCGCCAGTGAGTACGAGCGCGGCCCGGACCCCACCGAGCGGAGCGTCACCGCCGTCCGGGGCCACTTCGACACCGACACCGACACCGTGTCCTCCCTGGTGAGCGGTTTCGGCGGTGGCACGATCTACTACCCGACCGACACCAGCGAGGGCACGTTCGGCGGCGTGGTCATCGCCCCGGGCTACACCGCCGGGCAGTCCTCGATGTCCTGGTACGGGCACCGGATCGCCTCCCAGGGGTTCGTGGTGTTCACCATCGACACCACGACCCGCTACGACCAGCCCGACAGCCGGGGCCGCCAGCTGGACGCGGCCCTGGACTACCTGGTCGAGGACAGCGACGTGGCCGACCGCGTGGACGGCGACCGCCTGGCGGTGATGGGCCACTCCATGGGCGGCGGCGGCACGCTCGCGGTCGCCGACGACCGACCCGAACTGCGTGCGGCGATCCCGCTGACCCCCTGGCACACCCAGAAGAGCTGGTCCGGCATGGAGGTCCCGACGCTGGTCATCGGCGCCGAGAACGACAGCGTCGCTTCGGTGCGGACCCACTCCATCCCGTTCTACGAGAGCCTGCCCGGCAACCTGGACAGGGCCTACCTGGAGCTGCGGGGCGCCTCCCACTTCGCGCCCAACGTCTCCAACACCGCGATCGCGAAGTACAGCATCTCCTGGCTGAAGCGGTTCGTGGACGAGGACGAGCGGTACGAGCAGTTCCTGTGCCCGGCGCCCGACACCGGGTTCGGCACGGACTTCTCCGACTACCGGGACTCCTGCCCGCACGGGTCCTGACCCGGGCCGGGCCCCGCGGCCCGGACGGCGGAGAGCACGCAGGCGGTGGCCCGGAGGGACTTCCCTCCGGGCCACCGCCCTGTCCTACCGGCCCGACCCCGGTCAGTCGTGGAAGTCCAGCTCCTCCGGGGGCAGCCGCTCGAAGTCGGTCTCCTCGATGCCGCCGCCCTCACGGTCGGTCACGCGGGGGCCCTGGACCATCTCGATGGTGCCGCCGGCCCGGTACTGGACGACGTACACGCCCTGGTGTCCGCCGTGGTCGCCACCGCTGGAGGAGAAGGGCAGGAGGCCCGGCCCCTGCCACTCCTGGGCCTCCATCGCGTCGACGAGCGACTGGCGGGTGAGGTCCTGGCCGGCCGACCTGAGGACCTGGGCCACCATGACGGCCTGGGTCATGCCGAACACGTGGGTGTTGGTGACGGTCTCGCCCTCGCCGTACTCCCCGTAGACCTCCAGGAAGAACTGGGCCCACTCGTCCTCCTGGTCCTCGACACGCGGCATGTAGCTGGTGACGAGGGCGCCGTCCAGGAACGCGTCGGCAGGGACGTCCTCGGCGTCCGTGTCCTGGGTGAACTCGGCGAGCAGGCCCTGGAGGGTCGCGGTGTCCCCGCCGATGCTGGAGATGACCCACTGCGGCTCGTAGCCGATGCTCGCCGCCTCCAGCATGGCGAGGGCGACGAACGCCGGGATGCAGGAGCAGACGACCACCTCGGCCTCGGTGCGCTCGAACTCGGCGACCTGGGCGCTGAGGTCGGACACCTCGGACTCGTAGTGCTCGCGGGCGACGACCTCGTCGGCGAGGTACTGGTCCAGGCCCGCCTGGGAGTCCTCCCCGATGTCGTCGTTCTGGTACAGGTAGCCGACGTTCTGGCCGGAGAAGTTCTCGCTGATGTACTGGCCCTGGATCTTCGCCTCCTTCGTGTAGTCGGTCTGCCAGCCGTACGTGAGCGGGTGCTCCTCGGTGTTGTTCCAGGCCAGGGCTCCGGACGACGGGAAGATGTCGGGGACGCCCTCGTCGTTGAGGTAGTCGATGACGCCGCCGTGCGTGGGCGTGCCCAGCCCGCCCACCATCGCGAAGATCTCGTCCTCCAGGACCAGCTGGCGGGTGACGTCGATGGTCTGCGCCGGGTCGTAGGCGTCGTCCTCCACCCGGTAGTCGATCTGGCGCCCGTGGATGCCGCCCTGGGCGTTGACGTAGTCGAACACGGCCCTCGCCCCCTGGGAGACCGCCAGGTATCCGGGGGCGGCGGGTCCGGTCAGGGGCTGGTGGGAGCCGAGGACGATGCTGTCGTCGGTGACGCCGGTCGACACGTCCAGGTCGACCTCGCCGCCGTCGGCGACCTCGCCCGCGCCCGTGCAGGCGGTCGCCATGACCGTCAGCGCGAGGGCGGCGGCGAGTACGCCCGGTGTTCCTCTTCGCATGGTGGTTCTCCTTCGATGGGGGGTGGAGGGATCAGCGGGTCGTGGGGGGCCGCAGCCGGGCGCCCAGGCGTGTGAGCGCGCCGTGGAGCCCCAGGGGCCAGAAGCGCAGGACGAGGATGAGGACGATCCCGAAGAACACGACCGGGAGGTTGTTCTCGACGTTCCTGCCGAGTTCGAGGGAGCGGGCCAGGTCGGTGGCCCAGATCTGGAGGTAGACGACGGTGACCGCCGCCCAGAGCGCGCCCCACAGGCTGCCGATGCCGCCGAACACCAGGGCGGCGAGCAGGGTCAGGGAGAGCACGAGGGTGAAGCTGCTGGGGGTGGCGGTGCCGAGCACGTAGGCCTGCAGCCCTCCGCCGAGGCCCCCCGCGGCGGAGGCGATGACGAACGCGACCACCTTGGTCTTCCCGACGGGGACGCCCGCCATGGCGGCGGCCGTCTCGTCGTCGCGCAGGGAGCGCATGCGGCGGCCCAGGCGGCCGGAGGAGATGGTGGCGAGCACGGCGAGGCCGATGACGACGGTGGTCCACACGACGAGCGCCTTCCACTCGCTGTCGGTGAAGACCCCCTGGAGGAACGGGGGCGCCCCGGCGGTGCGGATGTTGAGCCCGTTGCTGCCGCCGAGGAACTCGTGGTAGCGGTGGGTCAGCCCGGGCAGCCCGACCGCCAGGATCAGGGTGGCCCCGGCGAGGTAGGGGCCGTGGAGGCGGGCGGTGGCCGCGCCGACCGCGATGCCCGCGACCGCCGACACGGCGACGATGATCAGCAGGTTCGCGGCGATGGGCAGCATCGGCTGGTGGAGGACGAGCAGCGTCATCGTGTAGGCGCCGATCATCATGAACGCCCCGTGGCCGAGCGACACCTGGCCGCTGCCCCCGACGAGCAGCTGCAGGCCCGCGACGGCGAGCATGGTGTAGCCGACGGCGGCCAGGCGCAGCGCGGTGAGGTCCCCGGTGACGAGCAGCAGGCCCGTCACCGCGGCGAGGCCGAGCGCCGCGAACAGGAGGTGGCGCAGCGGCGAGGGCAGTGTCCGCCGACTCCGGCCGCGGGGCGTGTCGGGGCTTCCCGCGGCGTGGGCGCCGGGGCCGGTGGCGCGTTCCGCGCTCTTTCCGGTGGGCGAGGACATGGCTACACCTTCCGCGCGGTCGGACGGGACAGGATGCCGTCGGGACGCACGCTCAGGACGACGACGACGATGGCGAGGGCCGTGAGGGTGGCCAGCTCGGGGCCGGCGTACCCGGACACGTAGGACATGCCGAGGCCGATGAGCAGCCCGCCGACGACGGCGCCGAACGGGTTGTCCAGGCCGCCGATGACGGCGGCGGTGATGCCGTAGACGAACACGACGTCGAACACGTTCGGGGAGATGAACGGGGGTCCGGCGAGCATGCCCGCGAGGGCCCCGATGCAGGAGGCGATGGCCCACCCCGCGGTGAGCATCAGGCCGACCCGCACTCCGCTGAGCCGGGCGGCCTCGGGGTGGAAGGCGGCGGCCCGCATGCGCAGGCCGAGCGGGGTGAACCGGTAGAGGGCGAACAGCAGGAGGGCGACGGCGCCGACGGACACGAGGGCGAACACGCTGGACGGGGCGAAGCGGCCCACGTAGCTGAACGCGTACCGGAACCCGTGCTGCTCGTTGCCCCAGACCATGCCCACCAGGCCCTGGACGACCAGGAGGAGTCCGAGGGTGACGATGATGGCGTTGAGCTGGGAGACGCGGGCGATGGGCCTGATGACGAACCGCTCGACCGCCGCCCCGGCGACCAGCCCGGCCGTCAGCGCGGCCGCGAACCCGAGCCAGTAGGAGCCGGTGATCCCGGTGACGGTGTAGGCGGTGTAGACCGCGACCAGGGCGAGCGCGGGCTGGGCGAAGTTCACCAGGCGCGTGGCCTGGTAGATGATCACGAGGGACAGCGCCAGTGCCGCGTAGGCCGCCCCGGTCGCCAACCCGTTGAGGGTCAGGTTGATGAAGTGGGTCATGGGGGTGCTCCTCAGAAGCCCAGGTAGGCGTGGCGCGTGCGGTCGTCGGAGAGCAGTTCGGAGGAGGCGCCCTCGGCGACGACCCGCCCCTGGTTGAGCACGAACCCGGTGTCGGTGACCGCCAGCGCCCCGGCGGCGTTCTGCTCGACGAGGACGACGGTGAGCCCGGTGCGGTCCCGGAGGTCGCGCAGGAGGCCGAAGATCTGCCGCGTGACCAGGGGCGCCAGCCCGAGCGAGGGCTCGTCCAGGAGCAGGATCCGCGGCCTGCCCATGAGGGCGCGGCCGATGGCGAGCATCTGGCGCTCGCCGCCGGAGAGGGTGCTCGCGGTCTTGCCGCGCCGTTCGGCCAGGGGCGGGAAGAGCTCCATGACCTCGGTGAACGTGCTCCTGTCCCGGCGGTCGGACCGCCACAGCCCGCCCAGGCGCAGGTTCTCCTCGACGGTGAGCTCGGCGATGACGCCGCCCCCCTCGGGGACGTGGGCGAGGCCGCGGGTGATGGCCTTCTCCGCGGGGAGCCGGGTGATGTCGTCCCCGTCGAGGAGGACCCGGCCGGAGGAGGAGGGGTGGAGGCCGGTGATGGTCCGCAGCAGCGTGGTCTTGCCCGCGCCGTTGGCGCCGAGCACGGCGCAGATGCCGCCGGCGGGGATGGCGAGGGAGACGCCGTCGAGGGCCCGGACGGCGCCGTAGGAGGCGCTGAGCCCCTCGACGGTGAGAAGGGGTGCCGCGGTCATCGGGGGGCTCCGTTCGTGTGGCCGGGGGCGGCGTCGTCGGAGGCGCCGAGGTAGGCCCGGGTGACGAGGGGGTCGGCCTGGACCTCCTCCGGCGTCCCCGTGGAGATGACCCGGCCGAAGTCGAGGACGACGATGCGGTCGCAGACGCGCATGACCAGGTCCATGTGGTGTTCGACCAGGACCACGGCCATGTCCCGGCTGAAGCCGCGGATCTGCTCGGCGAGGGCGTCGATCTGCGTCCCGGACAGCCCGCTGGCGGGTTCGTCCAGGAGGAGGAGTTCGGGTTCGCCGACGCAGGCGCGGGCCAGGGCGACCTGCTTCTGCAGGCCGTAGGGGAGGGTGCCGGGGAGCCGGTGCGCGTGCTCGGCGATCCCGAACCCCTCCAGGGCGGCGAGGGCGCGGGCGCGCAGCTCCCTCTCGTCGCGGTGGTGCCGTCCGAGACCGCTGATCAGGGAGAACGCCCCTCCGGCGGCGAGGCGGTCGGCTCCGGCGACGACGTTGTCCAGGACCGTCATCATCGGGAAGAGGTTGAGGCCCTGGAAGGTGCGGGCGATGCCGGCGCGGGCGAGGTGGTGGGGCCTGCGGCCGGGCGGCGGTGCCCCCTTCCAGGTGATGGTGCCGGCGGTGGGCCGCAGCACGCCGGAGAGGACGTTGAACAGGGTGGTCTTGCCCGCGCCGTTGGGGCCGATGAGGCCGACGACGGACCCCGGCGCGACCTGGAGCCCGACGTCGTCGAGTGCGGTGAGGCCTCCGAAGCGCACGGTCACCCCGTCCGCTCTCAGGAGATGGTCCGCTGCGGTCGTTGTCATGGCTGCCTTTCTCGCGGTTGCCGACCGAAAACCCGTACCGACCAGTTGGTATGGCAGGGGTGTCCGGCGGCCCGGGGGCCGTCGGACCGGAGGGTCAGTTGAACAGGCGGGCCAGGTCCACGCGGGACCTGATGTTGAGCTTGCGGAAGATGCCGCGCAGGTGGTGCTCGACCGTGCGCGGGCTGATGAACATGTGCGCGGCCACCTCGCGGTTGGTGGCCCCCTCGGCGACGAGGCGGGCGATCTGCTGCTGTTGCGCGGTCAGCTCGCCGGCCGCGTGCGGCCCGGGGTCGGGTCCGGACGCGGCGGTGCCGATGGCGCGCAGCTCGGCACGGGTCTGCCGTACCCACAGCCTCGCGCCGAAGCGCTCGAAGGTCTCCACCGCGTTGTTCAGGTGCTCGCGGGCCCGGCCGGGCAGGCGCGCCCTGCGGAGGAAGGCGCCGAACAGCAGCTGGGTGCGGGCGTGCTCGACGTCGTCGTCCCCGCACGCCCGGTGCAGGGCCAGGGCGTTCTCGAAGTGGTCGGCCGCCTCGTCGCCCGTGGCCAGGAGCCCGGAACCGCGCGCGGCCAGGGCCAGCGCGCTCGGGCTCCCCACCGACTCGGCCCAGCGCCGGTACCCGGCCAGGGACGTGCGGGCCCACTCCGTCTCACCCATCCTGACCGCGGCCTCCACGAAGTGCGGGGCGGTCAGCAGCCGCATGGTGGGGTGGCCGTGGCCGGGGGCGGAGTGCACGAGGGAGCGCAGCCGGAAGAACGCCTCCGCCGCGTTGCCCCGGGACAGCTCCAGTACGGCGAGCGCCCACGCCGCCAGGGCCGCCGCCAGCCCGAGGCTGTTCTCGCCCGCCTGGGAGGCGACCGCGCGGGCGCGGATCCGGCAGGTGTCCACGTCGCCCTGGATGGCCGCGATCATGGCCAGCGACGCCAGGTGCTGGGTGGCCCAGATGGTCTGCCCGCTCTCGCGGGACACCCTGAGGCCGGTGAGCGCGGTACCGGCCGCGGACGGGAACCGGCCGCTCCAGAACTCGGAGAAGACCAGGAACCCCAGAGCGGCCGGGAGGGTGGCCTGTTCGCCGCGCGCCCGGCCGACCTCCGCCGCCCGGGAGGTCGCCGCGCGCACGAAGGGCGCGTCGGCCAGCCGCAGCCCGGTGATGCCCGCCCAGATCAGCTCGGAGGGCTTGGCGATCTCCGCCAGCCCGGTGGCCTCGCGCAGCAGGGGCGTGGACCCCGGGTAGTCGCCCCGGAAGGAGATCACGCACCCCTCCAGGAAGGCCGACAGCAGGCGCATCGGCGCCGGGTCGTCGGTGCGGACCAGGGAGACCGCCAGCTCGGCGGCGCGGGCGTGGCGTCCGGCGTCGCCGGCCAGGGAGGCGGAGTCGGCGGAGCGGACCAGCGCCCGCAGGGCCAGGAAGCGGTCGTGCGGGATGAGCTCGCGCCCGACGGTGTACAGCCGCTCGGCCACGTCGAGGGCGTTCTCGCCGCGCATGGCGATCTGGGCGTCGATGAAGTCGACGGTGACGCGGCGCCGGTCGGAGACCGCGAGGGGGCGCGCCTGCGACAGCAGGCGGGTGGCGCGTTCGGTGCGGCCCGCCATGTAGGCCTCGTAGGAGGCGGTGGTCAGGCGGCAGGCGCGCTCGTCGGAGTCCGGTGACAGCCAGGCGGCGCGCTCGAACGCGTGGGAGGCGGCGAGGCGGCCCTCCAGGCGCTTGGCCCGGCGGGCGGCGGCGGACACCGCCTCGAACAGGTCCGCGTCGGGGGCGCTCGTACCCGCGGCGGCGTGCAGGGAGAACTCCACGGGTGCCCGCTCCGGGTCCACCGCCCCGGCCAGCGCCCGGTGGGCGTCGCGCAACCGCCCGGCGGGGGTGTCCTGGGCGATCGCCTCGCGGGTCAGGGGGTCCGTGAAGACGACGGCGTCGCCCTCCACCCGGACCAGGCCCCGCTCCTCCGCGGGTTCGAGGTCGGTGATGCTCGTGTCGGCCCCGCCGGAGGCGGTGAGCAGCAGGTGAACGCGGGGCGCGGCGCTGAGCGCGGCGAGCAGGAGGAGGTGGCGGGCCCGCTCGGGCAGGTCGCGGTAGGGGGCGAGGAAGTCGCCGCGCAGGCGGCCGGGCAGGCGGGGCGGGTCGGGCAGCGGCTCCTCGCCGAGGAGCTGCGCCGGGGCCAGTCCGCGCAGGTAGCCGAGGGCGGCGGCCGGGTTGCCGTGGGCGGCGCGGACGAGGGAGGAGCGGACGGCGGAGGCGAGGGTGACGGGAGCGCTGTCGGTGAGGATGTCGTGCACCGCCCGCTCCTCCAGAGGGGCGAGGAGGAGTTCGGCGATGCCGGGCACGAGCGCGTCGGGGGTGGGCTCGCCCATGGTCTCGGGCAGGCGCGCCCCGGCGGGCTTGCCGTGTCCCTCGCGCGCGGTGAACAGGGCGGCGACCGGGGTGCCGCCGAGCCGGCGGGCCGTGAAGGACAGCGCCTCCAGCGAGGGGGCGTCCAGCCGGTCGGCGTCGTCCACGCAGACCAGCAGCGGCCGACCGCGCCCGGCGGCCGTGCGGGACAGGAGTTCGGGCAGCGCCGTGTAGAGGGCGAGCCGGTCGGCGTCGGCCACCGCGCCGCGGGTGAGGGCCTCCCGGAGGAGCGGGCGCCAGGGCTCGGGGAGCCCGTCGACCTCGGCGCCGAGGGGGCGGAGCAGGCGTTGGAGTCCGGAGAAGGGGAGGCCCGCCTCGTCGGAGATACCCCCCGCGTGGAGCACGGTGAAACCACCGGCGGCGCCGCGGGCGTGGTCGAGGAGGGCCGTCTTCCCCCTGCCCGGACCGCCGGAGACGAGGAGGGCCGTGCCCCGTCCGGACCTGGCGCCGCCCAGGGCGTCGGCGAGGGCCCGCGTCTCCGTGTCACGGCCACGGAGGCGGGTGTTCGGGGGTTCGGGTTCGCTGCCTTCCACGTGCTCACATTCGCACAGCGGCCCCCCGTCACGGCAGGTGCGAAGGTCCACACTGGTCGTTTCACCGATGCCCGCACCGAGTCGCACGCGGCGGCTCCCGCGGGCCCGGGACGCCTCCCGCGGGGAACCGGGGGGCGGGTGTTCCCGGGGGTGCCCCAGCACCCACCTGCGTTTCCACACCCCCGGGAGAGTGATGTCTCTCACTCCGTACGGCGGTCCGGAGCCCCGTCGGGGATTCACCGACTCCAGGGGCGGTTATAAATCCGTAACGCGCGCGCAACGCCACACCCGCGATCCCGACAAAGAGGACAAACGAATCAACGGATAGCTCTTTGTCTTCTTCGGGACACTGTCGCGGCCGCCCTGCACGGGATATCCAGTCCGGGACACCCCCGGACAGCAGGAGGGACCGACGCCCATGGAGAACCGCTCCACGACAGCACACGGCCAGTGGTTACCGGCATCCACCCACACACGCACCACCGCGAGAAGTCCCACGTTCGGTGTCGAGGAGGAGTTCTTCGTCGTCGATCCGCGCACCCGCCGGATCCTCTCCCGGGCGCCCGAGCTCCTGTCCCGCACCCGCATGCCGGACGAACGCCTGTCCGGGGAGTTCAGCCGCGTCCAGGTCGAGGCCAACAGCCCCGTGTGCGAGACCGCCGACGACGCCCTGCGGTTCCTCCGCGCGGCCCGCGGCGAACTGGCGCGCTCCGCCGACGAGGCCGGGCTCGCCGTGGCGGCCACGGGCACCGCCGTCATCGGCGACACCTCGGCCGCCCTCGTGAGCGACGGCCCCCGCTACGCCGACATCGCCGCGCACGCGGGAGCACTGCGCACCTCCCACATCGTGTGCGGTTGCCACGTGCACGTGGGCATCCCCGACCGCGAGACCGCCGTGGCGGTGAGCGACCACCTGCGGCGCTGGCTCCCCTTCCTGGTGGCGCTGTCCGCGAACTCGCCCTTCCACGCGGGGGTCGACACCGGCTACGCGAGCTGGCGGTCCATCACCTGGAACCGGCTGCCCTCCGCCGGGCCGCCCCCCATGCTGCGCTCACTGGCCGAGCACGAGCGGGCGGTGCGGGCGCTGTCCTCCGCCGGAGCGATCCTGGACAGGCACATGGTCTACTGGGACGTCCGCCTGTCCGACCACCTGCCCACCCTGGAGATCCGGGTGGGGGACGTGGCCGCGACCGCCGAGGAGGCGCTGCTGTTCGCCGTCCTCGCCCGCGGCCTGGCCACCCGCGCGCTCGCCGACGTCCACCACGGCAGGCCCGCGCCGGAGATCACCGACCAGACCCTGCGCGCCGCCATGTGGCGCGCCGCCCGGGACGGCCTGGAGGGCAGCGTCCCCGACCCGCTCACCGGCGAGTGCCTGCCGGGGGCCTACGCCCTCGAACGGCTGTGGAACGCGGCGCTCCCCGGCCTGGGCGCCAACGGCGACGCCGACCTGGTGTCGGCGCTGCTCGACCGGGCCCGGGAGGCCGGGACGGGGGCGGCCCGCCAGCGCTCCGCGTACGCCCGGCGGGGGTACCTCACCGACGTGGTCGACCACGTCGTCCGCGGGACGCGCGAGGGCCTCTGACCCCGGCGCGGGGCCGCCGGACGTCCGGCGGCCCCGCTGTTCAGACGGCGTCCCCCGCGTGGTCCGCCAGGTCCGCGAGGACCGGCGGGTCGGCGCCCTCACGGGTCACCGTGACCGCGGCGGCGGACGCCGCGAACCGCAGCATCTCCTCCAGGTCCCCCCGGGTCGTCCCCGCGAGACGGGCCCGGGGGCCGTCGCCCAGCAGGTCGCGGCGGTCCAGCCAGGTCAGCAGCGCTCCCATGAACGAGTCGCCCGCGCCGACCGTGTCCACCACCTCGACCTCGGGCGCCTCGACCGACGCCTCCACACCGTGGGAGACCGCGAGGGCCCCCTCCCCGCCGAGGGTCGCCACGACCAGCGACGGGCCGAGGGCGGCGAGGGCGAGGGCCGCCCGCGACGGCGACAGGTCCGGGTACAGGAACGCCAGGTCCTCGTCGCTGGCCTTGACCACGTGCGCCTGCGCGCAGTGCCGCAGGGCCAGGGCGCGCGCGGTCGCCGGGTCGCCGATGACGTCCGGCCGGATGTTGGGGTCCAGGGTGAGCGTCACCCGCCCCCTCCCGTGCTCGCGGCGCAGCAGCGACTCGATCCGGGAGGCCCCCGGCTCGCGGAACAGGGCGATCGACGCGGCGTGCAGGGCGCGCACCTGCGGCTCCAGCTCCTCCGGGAGTTCGCCCGCGCGCCAGTGCCAGTCGGCGGCGTCGTCCATGCGGAAGTCGTAGCGGGCCGACCCGTCCGGACCGAGCGAGGCGAGGGCCAGGGCCGACGGCTCCTCCGCCGCCAGGAGGCCGGCGGGGTCCAGGCCCTCGCCGAGCAGCCGCTCACGGATCATCGCGCCGAAGCCGTCCGAGCCGATCCGGGCGAGCAGGCGGGTCGGGGTGCCGAGCCGGGCCGCCGCGACGGCCGTGTTGGCGGGCCCCCCTCCCGGGGAGGCACGCAGCACGCCGGCGCCGTGGCCGGTGGGCAGCAGGTCCATGACGTTCTCACCGATCACGACGAGGCGCGCGGGTGCGCCCGACGCCCTCGTGCCGTCCGTGCTTCGCGCGGTCACTCGTCTCCTCCGGGGGCCGGGGCGGACGTCGCGGGGAGCGCGTCCGCGAGGGAGGTCGACAACCCGATCTGGGGCAGAAGGGTCGCCTGGTAGGCGTGGTAGACGTCGGGCTTGCCCGCCCAGACGCTTCCCGCCGGCCGGTTGGCCGGATCGAGTTCGTGGTGCCAGCTGCCGTGCTCGCCGTCCAGGTGGAACCTGGCTGCGTAGTCCCACCAGCGGTCGTAGAGGAGGGTGTACTCGCCGTCGCCCGTGTGCCGGGCCAGCGCCCAGGCGGCCATCGTCGCCTCGGCCACCACCCAGTGCATGCGCTCGCGCACGACCGGGCCGTCCTGCCAGTCGAGGGTGTAGACGAAACCGTCCTCGCCGTCGACCCCCCACCCGCGCCGGACCGCGTGGGAGAACAGGCTCCGGGCGTCGGGGGTCAGCCAGTCGGGGACGTCCTCGCCCGCCCGGGTGAGCGCGATCTCCAGGTGGACCAGCAGCCGCGCCCATTCGAGCAGGTGGCCGGTGGTGCTCCCGAAGGGGCGGAAGGGGTGGTCCGGCCGGTCCCGGTTGTAGTCCGGGACGGGCTCCCAGCCGGGGGTGAAGTGCTCGGGCAGGCGCCAGTCGTGGGCGGCGGCCACACCGTGGACCAGCCGCTCCGCGACGGCGAGCGCGCGCCGCGTCCAGAGGGTGTCGCCGGTGGCGTCGGCGGCGGCGAGGAACGCCTCGACGCAGTGCATGTTGCTGTTGGCGCCCCGGTACTCCTCGGTGGCCTTCCACCCGGCGTCCCAGCTCTCCCGGACGGCCCCCGCCGACTCCTCCCAGAAGCGGGCGTCCATGACCCGCAGCGCCTCGTCGAGCAGGTCGCGGGCGCCGGGGCGGCCCGCGGCGGTGGCGGTGGAGGCCGCCAGGACCACGAACGCGTGCTCGTAGGCGGACTTGCGCGGGAGGTCGGCCCCCGGCTCCCCGCCCTCTGCGTGGGAGCGCTCCCGGGACGCGTCCCCGGCAGGGCGCCCCTCCGGAACCCGGTCGAACCACCCGCCCAGCTCCCCGTCGCGCAGCGGCCCGTTCGCGAGTGCGGCCACCCCGTGGTCGGCGAGCCGGCCGGCGTCCGCGTCACCGCGGAGGTGGGCCAGGGAGAACACGTGCGTCATCCGCGCGGTGATCCAGGTGGCGACCGGCCGGTCCCGCTCCACCCCGCCGCGCGCGTCCAACCAGCCGAAGCCGTCGGGCACCGCGGAGCCCGCGGCGAAGGCGCACAGCCTCCGCTCCTCCTCCCGCAGCCACTCGGGATGCCCCGGGGCACGGTGTGTCGATGCTGTCAATCCACTGCCTCCTCGTCGGTACGCCGGACCACGCTATCCCGCGAGGTCGACGCGGCGGTAGCCCAGGGCCCGGCGAACCGGGCCCGGTCGCGCGCCCCCGGGACGGCCCCAGCGCGAACGCGCGCGGAGCGCCGGGCCCCGGTACCCCCGGGGTCCGGTGTGCCGGGGACGGACCGGACGGGCGGGACTCCGGGCGCTCCGTCCGGACGGGCGGGATCCCCCGGGCGGCTGCCGCCGGGGCCGGACGGACGGGCGGCGCGGACGGCGGATCCGGCTCCCGGGACCGCCCTCCGCCGGGGGCTCCGCTCACCGGTCGGCGGACGGCGGAAGGGCTCGCCCGCGGGCGGCCCGCCGACCCCCCAGGTCGGCCGAGCGGCAGGTCCAGCGGATGTGCTCGGCGACCGTGACGGGGTCGTCGGCCATGGGGATGTGCCCGCTGCCGATCAGGGAGACCATGCGCGCGTTCGGCACCCGCTCGTGGGCGTGCACCGCGCTGGACGGCAGCAGGGTCCGGTCGCGGTCCCCCCAGGCGATGGTCACGGGACAGTCGATGGGCCGCGCCGCGAAGTGGTACTCGGCGATGCGCGGGACCATCCGCACGTAGGGGGCTCCCGGTTCGAGCCCCTGCACACTGAAGCGGGTGGCCTTGGCCTCGGGCGAGGAGGGGTCGCCCCGCAGGGCGATCCGCGCGGCGGCCCGGGCGGGCGCGGTGTTGGCGAGGCGCTCCTTGACCGGCGTCGGGATCCGGGTCGCCAGGTCGGCGGCGACGCCTACCGCGCGCATCCCCCACCGGGCGAGGCTGTCCGAGAACCCTGCCGGGGAGAACACCGTCACCGACCCCGCCAGCCCACGGGCCCCCAGTTCCAGGGCGATCGATCCCCCGAGGGAGTTCCCGGCCAGGTGCGGGCGCTCCCAACCGTGCAGTTCGCACAGGGCGCGGACGTCCTCGGTCATGCTCAGGACGTCGTAGGGCTCGTCGGCCCCCGGCGCGGGGGTCGAGCCGAAGCCGGGCAGGTCCACACAGATGACCTGGTAGTCCCGGGCGAGCCGGGTCATGACGACCTTCCAGCTCTGGCGCCGGTCGCCCAGGCCGTGGAGCAGAACCAGCGGGCGACCGCGCCCGCGCCGTTCGAAGGCGATGCGTGTCGGGTCCATGCTGTCCGGTCTACCCGCTCCGGCGCGTCGCCACCACCGGGCCCGGGCGGGGCGCCGAACGGTCGGGTGGGCGGGGAACGGGACCGGACCCGCGTCCCCGTCGACGACGGCGGCCCCGGTCCCCGCGCGGGGACCGGGGCCGCACCGGAGGGGCGCAGGACGTCAGACCCGTACGGGCGCCCGCGTCAGCATCAGGCCCGACAGGACCGCCAGCAGCCCGAGCAGGGGCACCAGTCCCACGCCCAGGCCCGACACCGTCAGTATCAGCATCCCGCCGCCGATCAGCGCGGCCGCGACCAGGACCCGCAGCATGCCGGGGGATCCGCTCAGCGCCTTCGGCGGGTTCTCGAACCGCACCGCCCAGTGCGCCAGCGGCGCGATCATCGGCAGCAGGACCGCCAGGCCCAGCACGCCCCACAGCAGCCACGTGCCCGTCAGCGGCGCCGGGGTGTCGATCCCCAGGCCGAACACCAGGACCCCCGCGACCACGCTGACCGGGATCATGTGCCACAGGTAGACCGTCATCAGCTGCGGGCAGACCCGGTCCAGCATCCGCGCGGGCCCGGGGCGGTCCGACCACGCGCTGATCCTCTCCCGCAGCAGCACCGCGACGCCGATCTGGAGGACGCCCAGGGAGCCGAGCACCAGGGTCGGCGGGGACACGTTCGAGGTCTCGGCGGCGAACACGCCCGTCATGTTCACCGAGTACGGCCCGAACAGCACCAGGGCCAGCGCGGCGACGCCGCCGCCCACGGCCATCATCGCCGCGTAGCGGAGGCGGATCGCCCCCGTCGCGTAGCGGAAGCCGAGCTGGTGGATGCCCAGCCACACGAACGCGATGTTCAGGTACCCGACCCAGTCCGCACCGGTCCCGTACCGGACGGCGTCGACGGCGACCGCGCCGGCGAGCAGCGCCGCCGGCACCCACCACCCGAACCTCTCCTGCGCGGCGAACAGCACCGGGGTCGCCACCACGACCAGCACGTACACCGCCAGGAACCACAGGACCATGCCCGCCGCGCCCGAGCCCACCAGGACCGACTCCGCGGGGGCGCCGCTCAGCACCAGCAGGTGGGAGGCGGTGATCCACACGATCGCGAGCGGCACCACGGGCCAGGCGAGGCGGCGCAGTCTGCGCGCGTACCAGGTCGAGGCCGGGACCCCCTTGTCCGAGGCCGAGCGCCAGCTGATGAGGTTCGCGGCCCCGCCGACGAAGAAGATCAGCGGCATGACCTGGACGACCCACGTGAGGGCGAAGCCGCCCTCGGTCTCCAGGACGCTTCCCGCCTCCAGGACGCCCTGGTCCTGGGCCAGGACCGGGAGCCACCAGTGCTGCATGACCACGAGGGCCATGACGAGGAGCCTGATGACGTCGAGAAACCTGTCACGCCCCGCTCCGGGCCGGGGGACCCGCTGGTCGGCGGCGGGTGAGGCCGCGTGGACGGTGCCGGGCGGGGGCGCGGACAGCAAGCCCCCGCCCTCGTTCTCGACGGTCACGGTCATGTCGCTCCTAGGTCTTCCCGTGCACGGACCCCCTGGGCACAGCGTGTTCCCAGTGGTCGGAGTCGACCGGGATCAGGGGGTGGCAACGCGTTCTCCAACGCGCCCTACGGCGGGCCCGCGTCGGTGTCGGCAGATCGGTGACGCGCGTTGTTACGACCTTAGGCGGAACAGGCGGGTGGTCGCGATGGATCTGACGCCCCTTTTGAACCGGCGGTTCGCACTCCCCGAAAAGGTGGTGCCCGCACCACCGCGCGGGAGCACCCGGCAGGGTAGTGGAGCCCGGACGGCAGGGACCGCGTCCGGCGGCCGCTCGCGGCGATCGGCGCGGGCGCCGAGACCACCGGGAGCACCCGCGGCCCGCGCCCCGGGCGTACCGACCCGAGAGGCCGGGGGCACGGGAAGCGGGAGGGCCGGCGAGGGCGGTGTGGAACCGGTGGTGGTTCTCGTGGTGCGGCCACCCCGTGAACGCCTCAGCGTGTCCGGCCCCGCTGGTGCGGGGGCGGGCGTCGGCGTGGGCGGCGTGGGGCGTCGAGGGCCTTCCGGCCCGGTCGTGGACGTGGCCGTCCACACCGGTGCCGGAGGCCCTCTTCGCCTGTGACGGAGGGGTGGGTGTCACCGACCTCCGTGGTCAGCGCCCCTGGGGAGCGGTGGGCAGCGCGCGCTTGTGCGCGGTGGCGCGGTACCGGTCGACCAGCGTGGTCTCCACGTGCTCGGGCACCGGCAGCCCCTCCAGGAAGTCGTCGATCTGGTCGTAGGTCAGACCGAGCGCCTCCTCGTCCGGCTTCTGCGGCGACAGGGTCTCCAGGTCGGCGGTGGGGACCTTCGACACCAGGTCGTCCGGGGCGCCGAGCTCCGCGGCGACCGCGCGCACCCGGCGCTTGGTCAGACCGGTCAGCGGGACGACGTCCACGCCGCCGTCGCCGTACTTGGTGAAGAACCCCGTGACGGCCTCGGCCGCGTGGTCGGTGCCGATCACCAGGCCGCGCAGGCCGCCGGCGACGGCGTACTGGGCGATCATCCTCTGCCTGGCCTTGACGTTGCCCAGGACGAAGTCCTCGGAGGCCTCGGTGTAGGCGAGCCCGGACTCGGCGAGGGAGGCCGCCATGGCGTCGCTGGCGGGTTTGACGTCCACGGTGAGGCAGCGGTCCGGCGCGGTGAGGTCGACGGCGCGCGCGGCGTCCTCCTCGTCCTTCTGCGCGCCGTAGGGGAGGCGCATGGCGACGTACTCGGCGGTGTGCCCGGCCTCCCGCGCACGGTCCACGGCCAGGCGGCACAGAAGACCGGCCGTCAGCGAGTCGACGCCGCCGCTGATGCCCAGGACGAGGGCGGTGGCGCCGGTGGTGGCCAGCAGTTCGGAGAGGAAGGTCACGCGCCGTTCGATCTCGGCGCGCACGTCGAAGTCCTCGGGCACGTCCAGGTCGAGGATGATCTCGCGGCGGGCCCGGCTCAGCTCGGTGTCGGTCACAGCTCTCCCCCGTGGGTCTCGTGCGTGTTCCCGCCGATTATCGCGCGCGGGGCGGCGGGCCGCGCAGCCGGGGCCTCGCCGACCGCGGAAGGAACCGGCCCCGGGCCGCCGCGATCGCGGCGGCGCCCGCGGCGGAGGACCGGGGCGGGGAGGGCCTGCGGGAGCCGCGCGGGCTCAGTCGTCCGCGCGCAGCCGCCGGGCGAAGCGCTCGTAGTCGACCACCACGCCGTGCCCGTCCACCGAGAGGCGGTACTCGCCGTGCAGGGGGTCCCGGTAGGTGTAGCGCTCCAGTCCCCCCTCGGCCGCGTGGCGCGTGTAGCGCTGCCGGACCCGGCGCACACGCAGGGAGGGGATGTCGATCCAGACGACCTGGATGTCCCGGTACTCGCCGGGCCGCAGGCCCAGCCTGCGGATCGGGAGGGTGTTGGTCAGCGGTGTGGCGGCGACGTCCACGTCCAGGCAGCCGACCAGGCCGGGGAGGGGGTTCCCCTTGTCGTCGAACCAGTGGCCGCCCTGGGCGGCGAGGGCGACCGCGGCCGTGCCCCGGCTGCTCACGACCTCGGTGCGCACCTCCCGGGTCGCCCAGGCGAGGTCGGTGCGGACGGTGAAGCGGGTGAAGAACCGCTCCTCGCCCTCGACCACGGTCTCCCCCGCCTCCAGGCGGTAGCCGTCGGGCTCGGGGAGGAGTGTGCCCAGGCCGAGCCCCTCGGGGACGTCGGTCCGAGCCCATGCGGCTGGATGTTCCGTCGGTGACGACATGTCACCGTTCTACCGCTCTCCGGGTCCGGTGCGCCAGGCAGGGCGGGCCCGCGCCCCCGGAGAGGGCCCTCCGCGCCGGGGTGCGGCCCCGGCGCGGAGGGGGGGTCAGACCCCGGCGGCCTTCTCGGCCCCGGGTCCGGACCCGGCCGCGCGGAGTTCGGCCTCGACCCGGTCGAAGTCCTCCTCCATCTGCGTGCTGACCTTCGCCAGTCCGTTGAACACGAAGATCGCGACGAGGCTGAGGGCGACGGCGGGAACCATCGCGTACAGGCCGATGCCGAGGTAGGCGGTGTCGACGACGTCCCAGAGGATCGCGGTGACGCCGCCCGCGATCATCCCCGCGAGCGCCCCGGCCCAGGTCATCCTCTTCCAGAAAACGGAGAGCACGAGGATCGGTCCGAAGCCGGCGCCGAAACCGGCCCACGCGTAGCCGACCAGGTCCATCACCGACTGGTTGCCCCACAGCGCGATCGCCGCGGCGGCCAGGGCGACGACCACGACGGTGACGCGGCTGATCCACAGCAGCGCCCTCGGGTCGGCGTCCCTGTTCACGAAGGCCTTGTAGCCGTCCTCGGTGAGCGCGGACGCCGCGACCAGCAGCTGCGAGTCGGCCGTGCTCATGACGGCGGCGAGGATGGCGGCGAGCAGGAGTCCGGCGACCAGCGGGTGGCTCAGCGACTCGATGAGGAGCGGGAAGACCTGCTCGGGGTTGCCGAGGGGGGTGTCGAAGTAGGCGATGCCGATGAAGCCGATCGCCACGGCCATGGCCATGGCGCTGACCGCCCAGGTGACGCTGATGACGGCGGCCTTCGGGATGTCCCTGACCGACCGGATGCCCATGTAGCGGGAGAGGATGTGGGGCTGTCCGAAGTAGCCCAGGCCCCAGGCGAGCCCGGAGAGGATGACGACCCAGCCGAGGGTCTCCGTGGAGGCCCACCGGCCGAGGTCGGCGTCGAGGGAGACCCCGCCGACGGCGGACAGGAGGCCGTCGCTCCTGGCGGACACGCCTTCGGCCAGGCCGCCGAGACCGCCGAGCGCGGTGACCGCCATGACGGGGACCACCAGCAGCGCCAGCCACATCATCGCGGCCTGCACGACGTCGGTGTAGGAGACCGCGAGGAAGCCGCCGAGGACGGTGTAGAGCACCACGATGCCGACGCCGATGGCGATGGCGGGGGCCGGGGAGAGGCCGAAGACCTGGTCGAACAGGGCCGCCATGGCGACCAGGCCGGAGGCGACGTAGAAGAAGTAGAAGACGATGATGAGGATCGCCGAGACCCCGCGCAGCAGGCGGGTGGGGTCGTTGAAGCGGTTCTCCAGGAACGAGGAGAGCGTCAGCGAGTCGGAGTCGCCGCCCGCGCGGGCGTCGGTGACCCGCTCCGTGTACACCCGGAGCCGGGGGGCGAGGAGGATCCAGCTCCCCGCGAAACCGCAGGCCAGGCCCACGGCGATCCACGCCTCCCCCAGGCCGGAGACGTAGATGGCGCCCGGCAGGCCGAGCAGCAGCCATCCGCTGAAGTCGCTGGCGTTGGCGCTCAGGGCGGCCACCCAGCTGTTGAGCTGGCGGCCCCCGAGCACGAAGTCGGACTGCGAGACGGTCCGCTTGTAGGCCCAGAGGCCGATGGCGACCATGCCGGCGAGGTAGACCGCGAAGGTTCCGATCGACCAGAGCATCGATTCGCTCAAGACCGGCTCCTCCCTTCCCTTGCGCGCGCAACTGATGCCCTTACGCGCTGTTTACGGACATTGCTCGCGATCACTACCCCTTGTTCCACGGGTCACAACGGTTGTGCGGTGAACCACACCGCTTCGAGACCGCGCCGAGTCCTCGGGGGGTGCCGTTTGTCCGTGCGGCCATGCGGGACGCCCGCGGTTTGTCCGATCGGACAGGAGGAGCGCGAGCCACCGTGGGGCGGCGGGGCCGCTCGCGGCCCGAGGGGGCGGCGGGGCGCCGACCGGGGCGTCGCGGAGGACGCTGTCGGCCTCCGCGGACCCGTGGGGGGCCGGGGCCGCCCGGCAGGTTCAGCCGAACCGCGTGCGGAGCCCCGACTCCACGGCGGCGAGGTGCTCGCCCAGGGCGCGCCGGGCCGCCTCCGGGTCGCGGGTGCGGACGGCGCGCGCGATCTCCCCGTGCTGGGCGTTGCTGAGCGCGATCCCCTCCTCTGTGGGCGGGGCCGTGTCCATGAGCCCGTTGACCCGCATCCGCACGTCCGTCAGGACGGCGGTGAGCTCCTCGGAACCGGTCAGGCGGGCCAGGGTGACGTGCAGGACGGTGTCGAGGCGGCGGTAGGCGGCCCGGTCGGCCCGCTCCGCGGCGGCGAGGCCGACCGACAGCAGGCGCTCCTGCTCGGCGGTCAGGCCGGTCTCGGCGAGCCGGACCACGACCCCGGTCTCCACCACCCGGCGGAGGGCGAGCAGGTCGTCCAGCCCGGCGCCCGTGGCCGCGAGGCCGCGCAGGGCCTGACCGGGCGTGGGGCGGGGCGGGACACCGCGGACGAACGTTCCGCCGCTGCGCCCCCTGCGCGCCTCGACGTACCCCCGGTCCTGGAGCAGGCGCAGGGCCTCGCGCAGGGTGACGCGGCCGACGCCCAGCCTGGCGGCGAGGTCGCGCTCGGCGGGGAAGCGGGCTCCGGCGGGGACCACGCCGAGCCGGATCGCGCACAGCAGCCGGTCGACGGTGGCCTCCAGGGCTCTGCCCGACGGCACCGGGCGGAAGACCGCCTCGGCCGCGGGATCGGTGGGAGGGTCCACACGGTCAGCTTAGGCTTGCCCCCGGTCCTTCAGGGTCCGCGACCACCGGGGGGCGCCGCCCGCGGCGCCGGCCGCTCTCCGGCAGCCGTGCCGGGTCCGGCCCGCGCCCCTGCTCGCGGGGCGCCTCCCCGCGGGCGGTCGTCCGCGTGTCCGGCCCGCCGGCGGGGCCCGGCGCCGGGCCTTCGCCCCCTGGTTCACAGTCGCCCCTCGGGGGAACGGTTCCGGGCACAACGGAATTCGAGAGAGGTCCCCCCGACAGTGGACACCCCCCTTTCACCCCGCGGCCTCCAGCCGAACGAACCGGCCTGGCAGATGCGGGTGCTCTACGAGGACGAGGACGAGGACGAGGCCGTGGGCGGCGCCGTCCTGCTGTCCCCCGGCCTGCTGGTGACGTGCGCGCACGTCGTCAACACGGCGCTCGGCCGCGACGGGGACCCGGAGGACCACCCGGGAGCGGGCACCACGGTGCGCCTGCGCTCGTTCGACGGGCGGGTGTGGGAGGCGGAGGTCGCGACCGACCTGTGGGCGGCGGGGCCGCAGAGCCGCGACCTGGCCCTGCTGCGCCTGAGCGGCCCGGGGCTGCCGGACACCGACTTCCCGGTCCTCAGCGGCTGCGGGGGCCTGGAGCCGGGGCAGGCCCTGTACACGACGGGGTACCCGGCGGACATGCGGTCGCTCCAGGCCTCGGTGACCTACCACGGCAGGGGCGGACCCAACGGCGTCACGCACCAGGTCGAGACGCCTCCCTCGCGGTCGTCCCGGATCACCGGCGGGTTCAGCGGGTGCGCCGTACGGACCGAGACCGGTGAGCTGGTGGGACTCGTGCAGATGAACCACCACTACGAGTGGGGGCGTCCCGGCGAGCCCTCGGGGATCGCCTTCATCCTGCCCGTGGAGGAGATCGCGGGCGAGCGGGCCGGGGGCGAGACCGTCTCGGCCCAGCGCCTCGCGGACGAGTCGCTGTGCGGGAGGCGGACCTACGACCGCCTGCACGACCTCCTGGACTCGATCCCCCTGGAGGCGGTCCCGCCGGAGAGGCTGCTGGAGCCCCGGGAGATGCGCCGGGTCAGGCAGCAGGGGGCCGCCACCACCGCCTGGCGGATCCTCACCGCGCTGTGGGACCTGGTGCCGGGGGCGGGGAGACCGCCGTTACGGGTGGCCTGGGTCCACCACGTCTACCGGGAGGTCTCCCCTCACAGGCCGGTCCCGCCGATGGTCTGGCAGTGGATCCGGGACGAGGCCTCCGTCCTGGGCCGTGAGTGGGCGGAGGCCCTGGCCGCGGACCGGGGCGAGCGCCTGCGCGGGCCCGAGGAGCCCTCCCCCGCGGAGCGCCCCGCCCCCGAGCCCGTCCCCGACGAGCCCGACACGATGGTGTTCTTCGACCTGGAGCCGGTGACCGGCGGCTTCAAGCTCTCGCACGGCTTCGCCCGGCGGGGCGAGGCGGACGGCCGTCCGCTGCACCAGGACACGAGGCTGGTCAGCGAGCCGGAGATCTGCGACGAGATCGGCGACCTCATGAGCGACGTGGTCATGCGCAGGCTGGTCACCCCGAACGAGGAGTCCCTGCGGCTGCGCGTCTTCCTCCCGAGGAACCTTCTGTACCTGCGCCTGGGACAGGCCACCGGCACCAGCGAGGTGCAGTTCCCCTCCCGGCTGGCGTCGAGGTACGAGATCGTCTACCACATACGCGAGCGGCACGTGGACCCGAGCTACCTGGGGACCCCTCCCGGCCGGTGGCTCCTGCGCTCGGAGAAGCAGCGGGAGGAGGCCCTGGTGGAGGACCGCAACGTCCTCCTCACGTGGGAGAAGAAGGTGAGCGAGGTCGCGGACGCCCTGTCGAGGTCGCACCTGACCGTGTGCGCCGTGGACTCCGAGACCGGCGACGCCGAACACGTCTACGACTCCGCCGTCAACATGGGGGTCCCCACCATCGTCAAGGGCCCCAAGAAGGCCGTGTTCGACTTCGTGAACGAGCTGCTCGAACGGGAGCCCCGGTCCCGGGTGAGGATCACCGCCCTCCCCCGGCTCCTCCGCGACAAGTCGCAGGACTACCCCGACTTCCGCGACGTCTCCCTGTTCCAGGACGACTACGGGGACGTGCTCGCGCGGGCCGTCCTCGACGGGGGTTCGGCGCTCCCCCGGGCGGGAGGGGGCGGGACGGGCGCGGTGCCGTCCCCGCGGGCGGCGGCCTCCCGTGACGTGCCGGACTGACCGAGCCGGGGAGAGCCGCCGTGCCGACCATTCCACTCCATCCTTTATGCCCGTGCCGTTCGGCCGAAATCGTCTGGAAGCGGAGGCGATACCGACCCGTGAACCCTCCCGAACACGCACATCGGGGGTCCGTTCCGATTTCCCGGGCGATCGGGACGCGCCGCACGGCACCGCCCCCGACGACGGCGTGGCAGAATCGGAGGAAGGACATTTCCAGGAGGAGTTCAGAAGAGGGGCCCGCCGACCCCTCCTTTGAAGTTCCCCACAAGGGGAAAAAGACGACATAATGGACGATTTGTCCCACAGGTACCAGAACGCACTCAGCACTCTGACAGGTGGCTCGTCCCGCCCGGTCGTTCTCGTCGACTCGTCCCCCCTCATGGAGCTGCACCGCGACAGCGTGGCCGCGCTGGTCGAGGGCGCCGGGCGGGCCGGGTGCACGGTCGTCCGCTTCCACCCCGGCAACCCCACGCACACCAGGGGTGAACACGATCCACCGTGGCCCCTGGAGTCCCACCTCCCCCCGGACGCCGCGGTCGCCGTCCTCGTCACCGACACGCAGGACCGCGGGTGGCGCGGCCCGAGGCTGCGCTCCTGGGCCGCCTCGCTCGCCTCCCGCCTGCCGACCGTCCTCCTCCACCTCCTGGACCGCTCCGTCTGGTCCGGGGGGCCGCTCGCGCCCGGGCCGATGCGCATGACCGGGCCGTCCCCCGTCCCGCCCTCCTCCTGGGAGTTCACGGGGGCGGCGGCCGGCGCCGGGGACGGCGGCCTCCCCGCGGACGCCGCCGTGCTCCCCGTGCTGGAGTTCGGCCCGGACGCCCTCACCGCGTGGAGCGCGGTCGTGAGCGGCGGGGCCGGCGCCTGGGAGGCCGACGCGGCCGTGCTCCCCGCCGACGGCGCCCGGCCCCCGGGCTCCGCCCCCTGGGACCCCGATCCCGTGTCGCGCTTCCTCTCCCACGCCTCGCGCGGAGCACGCGACCTCGCCGTGCGGCTGGCCCAGGCCCCGGTCAACCTCAGGGTGGCCGAGCTGATCCAGAGCAACATCCCGCACGCGCCCCGCGACCCGCGCGCGGCCGTCACCGAGATCGCCGAGGTGTTCGGCAGCGAGCTGATGGACCCGGCCGTGCCCCTGGGGGACCTCGACGACCCCGCCGCCGCGGCCCTGGAGTTCCTTCCGGGGGTCCGCAGGGACCTCCTGGGCGGCTTCGGCGACCTCAGCGTGATGCGGTCGGTGTTCTACTCCCTCGGGATCGAGTTCAAGGACGCGGCCAGGCTCTACCAGTGGCTGTCCCGGATCGAGACCGGCGCCCCCCAGGACCCCCCGCTCGACGGCGAGGAGGACCTGGCCCGCGCCGTGCTGCCCGCGCTCTCCGAGATGCCGGGCGAGTACCGCAGGTTCGCGGACCAGCTCCGCGTCGCCCTGGGGGAGGAGCCCGCCCGCGAGGCCGCTCCGACGGGCGCCCCGGCGGCCCGCAGCACACCCCCGGACGGGGCGCGCTCCCCCGGCGGCCCCGCCCCCCGGCACGGGGACGCGCCCCGCCCCCGGACCACCGCCCCCCGAGAGGAACCGAGCCCGACCGTGACCGACCCCCACACCCCCGCGACGGAGTCCGCCGGCTCGGAGCCCCTGGCCCTGGGCAGTCCGAGGCTGCGCCGTTCGCGGCAGAAGCCGCTCGCCAAGCTCCGCGGCGTCCCGCCGCACAACCTGAACTTCACCGGGCGGGAGAAGATCCTCGAACACGTCCACGACCTGTTGGAGGACTCCGTCGGCGGGGTCTACCTGCTGGCGGGCGGCGGCGGCATCGGCAAGACCCAGATCGCCACCGAGTACGTGCACCGGCACCGGGACGAGTACGACCTGATCTGGTGGTTCGCCGCCAACAGCGCCTCGGACGTCCAGCAGTCCTACCTGCGCCTGGCCCGGTACCTGGGCCTGGGCGACGACACCGGGAACCTGGAGCAGGTCGCCCAGCAGGTACGGGAGGTCCTGGAGGGCGACCCCGGGGTGGGGCGCTGGCTCCTCGTCTTCGACGACGTCTCCGAGCTCGACCAGCTGGGGGAGGAGGTCCTCCCCTCGAACGGCCCCGGGGACGTCATCATCACCTCCCGCGACCAGAGCTGGATCCCCAGCGGGCGGAGCGAGGGCTCGATCGTCCCCAGCCTGAGCGCGCGGGAGAGCGTCGCCCTGCTCCGCAAGGTCTGCCCCCACGGCCTGGACGACGACGCGACGGCCCTGCGCATCGCCGAGCGGCTGGAGCACCTCCCCCTCGCGCTCGCGCAGGTCGGCGCCTACCTGCGCGACTCCCTGATGAGCGTGGAGGAGTTCCTCCACCTGCTCCAGGACAAGTTCGACGAACTCGTCACCCACGTGGAGCCGGAGGACCTGTACCCCCTGCCCCTGGCGGCGGCCTGGAACATGCAGCTCGACGACCTCCGGCGCGGCACGGGGCCCGACCGCGCCCTCAAGCGGATGGTCAGGGAGTTCGTCCAGCTCTGCTCGTTCTTCGCCCCGCGCTCCCTCTCGCGCACCCTGTTCCACCGCGCCCGCGGGCTGAGCCCCAACCCGGACCTGTCACAGATCCTCGGCAACGAGATGGTCCTGACGAGGGTCCTGCGCTACGTGAGCAGGCACAGCCTCGCCGAGTTCGACCGGACCAACCACACGTTCCAGCTGCACGTCACCTTCCAGACCGTCGTGCAGAGCACCCTCGGCGACGAGGAGCGGGTGCGCTACCGCGACCTGGCCCACCGGCTGCTGGCGCAGAGCGACCCCCTCGGCCCCGAGCTCCCGCAGAACTGGCCCGAGTACCAGCTGCTGTACACCCACGTGGACGCCTCCGAGGCGTGGCGCAGCCACGACCCGCAGGTCCGCGGCCTCGTGGGCAACGTGATCGTCTACCTGGTGGAGACCGGGAACGGCGACGCCGCGCTCGCCCTGGCGGACCGGGCCATCGAGGCCTGGTACGACGACACCGCGCAGAGGTTCCAGATCCAGCTGCTGCGCACCAGGATCCTCCGGATCCGCGGCGACAACGAGATCGCCCTCGCCGAAGCGGAGCGGATGTACGCGGAGCAGGCCCAGCTGGAGGGCCCGGAGAGCGAGGAGGCCCTGGAGGCCCACCGGGCGCGAGCCATCGCGCTCAGCAACCTCGGGCACTACGCCAGGGCCCTGGCCATGTTCGAGGACATCCACCGGACGAGGACCATGCTCTTCGCCGAGGACGACGAGAACACCCTGGTCATCGCCCACGACATCGGCGGCTGCCTGCGCCGCCTCGGCCGCTTCCGGCAGGCCCTGGAGCTGGACCGGCGCACCCTCGAACAGCGCAAGTACGTGTTCGGGCCGGACGGCATCCCGACGCTGCGGACGCGGTTGTCGATCGGCCTCGGCCTCATGGCCCTCGGGTACCTGGAGGAGGCCCGGGAGACGCTGGTGGACTGCCGGAGGCGGTTCGAGGTCACCGAGGCCAACGCCAGCACCCACACCTCGGACATCCCGGTCTTCCTCTCCGTCATCCACCGCCGGCTCGGCGACCACACCCTGGCGCTGGAGCTGACCGAGCAGGCGCGCGAGGTCAACGTCGCGCGCTACGGGCCGCACGCCCCGCCGACGCTGCACCTCAACAGCATCCACATGGTGAACCTGGCCTTCGCCAACCGCCTGGAGGAGGCCCGCCGGCTGGTCGAGGACCTCCTGGCGCACATGGACGACAGGTTCCCCTCACGCCACCTCTTCCCCTGGGCCTCCAGGGCCAACGCGGCGATCGTGTTCCGCGTGCTGGGCGAGTACGAGCGGGCGCACGAGCTGGACCGCACCGCCATGGCGGAGATCCGCGAGCGCTTCCCCGACGCGGACGTCACCCTCACCGCCGTCGAGGTCAACCTGGGCAACGACCTGTTCGCCCTGGGGAGGCTCAAGGAGGCCCGCGCCCAGGACGCCGCGAGCGTGGAGCTGTGCCGGGAGACCCTGGGAGAGCACCACGTCTTCCTGACCACGGCCCGGCGCAACCTGCTGATCAGCCGGCGGGCGCTGGGCGAGGACGTCGGGGAGGAGTGGGAGGCGCTGCGCGAGCACTACACCTCGCGGTTCGGGCCCGAGCACCGCTTCGTGACCACGATGGCGTCCTTCACCCGGCTGGACACCGACATCTTCCCCGTCAGGGACTGAGGAGGGGGCGGTCCCGGCACACGCCCGGGGCCGCGGAGGCCGCTCAGCGCACGGACGAGACCAGGGACAGCCACTCGCGGGACCGGAACCGCAGGACGTCCCCTCCGGGGCGGTGGGAGTCGCGGAGGCACACGCGGCCCGGCTCGCCGAGGGAGGCCTCGCAGCAGTCGGCTCCGGATCCCGACCTCGACGACTTGCGCCATCCGGTGCCGTCACGCCCGTCCCGCCAGGTGGCACTTGAGCCGTTTCGCCCGGTCATAACTGGTACGTCCCACCGTTTCCTCCGCGCGGACGGCAGCGGAATATCATCGTTGCCGGACATCTCCCCCTATTTTACTTTCTGTGGACATCAAGAGGAATGGCAAGCCCCTTCGGAGAATGCGTGAGGCCAATGTGAACAAAGTGATCGACTTCGTCACCGACGACGGCACCGTGATCAGCATCGAGTCCGCCCCCGTCCGCAAGGAGGGGGCCGCCCCCGTCTCACGGACCCCGGGAAAGGCCACCGGGGACAAAAGGCTCGACTCCGTCCTGCTCCGCATCAGGAAGATCGCCGAGGCCGTGTCGGCGCAACTGGAGGAGCTCTCCTCCTCCTCGCTGGCGCCCTCGGAGACGGAGGTCGAATTCGGTGTGACCGTGAGCGCCGAGGCGGACGTCGTGGTGGTCAAGGGGACCGGCGAGGCCACCTTCAACGTCCGGATGACCTGGACCGCCAAGGGCTGAGGGCCGGGTCCCGGCGCCTCCGGCCGGGGCCCGGGACACACCCCCCGCACGCGAAAGCGGCCCGGATCGCGCGCCTCGATCCGGGCCGCCCCGGGGGGAGGCCTTGTCCGCCTCCCGGGAGGAGAACCCCGTCCGGCCCGCCTCACGCGGGCCGGGACACCGTCAGTCCCAGTCCAGGCCGCTGCCGGTCTGGTACTCGATGACGCGGGTCTCGAAGAAGTTCTTCTCCTTCTGGAGGTCCATCATCTCGCTCATCCACGGGAACGGGTTCTCCGTCTCCCCGAAGATGGGGGCCAGGCCGATCTGCTCGGCGCGGCGGTCGGTGATGAAGTGCATGTACTTCTCGCACAGCTCCGAGTTGAGGCCGAGCACGCCGCGCGGCATGGTCTCGCGGCCGTACGCCACCTCCAGCTCGCACGCCTCCGCCAGCATCCGCCGGACCTCGCCCTGGAACTCCTCGCTCCACAGGTGCGGGTTCTCGATCTTGATCTGGTTGATCACGTCGATGCCGAAGTTCAGGTGGATCGACTCGTCGCGCAGGATGTACTGGTACTGCTCCGCGATGCCGATCATCTTGTTGCGGCGGCCCAGCGACAGGATCTGCGCGAAGCCGGTGTAGAACCACATGCCCTCGAAGATCACGTAGAACGCCACCAGGTCGCGCAGGAACGCCTGGTCGGCCTCCGGCGTGCCGGTGCGGAACTCCGGGTTCTCCAGGTTCTGGGTGTACTTGAGCGCCCAGGCGTCCTTCGCCGTGATCGACGGGACCTCCCGGTACATGTTGAAGAGCTCGCCCTCGTCCAGGCCCAGGCTCTCGCAGATGTACTGGAAGGTGTGGGTGTGCACCGCCTCCTCGAAGGCCTGGCGCAGCAGGTACTGGCGGCACTCCGGGTTGGTGA
This sequence comes from Nocardiopsis tropica, assembly GCF_042660575.1. Classification (NCBI taxonomy): domain Bacteria; kingdom Bacillati; phylum Actinomycetota; class Actinomycetes; order Streptosporangiales; family Nocardiopsidaceae; genus Nocardiopsis; species Nocardiopsis tropica. The sequence goes on along the minus strand of NZ_JBHSUF010000008.1, from coordinate 72,708 downwards.
GCTGGCGGTACACGGCCAGGACGATGTTGTTGGCCACCAGCGACTCGGCGGTCGCGAAGAAGCCGAGGTTGCGCTTGAGCATCAGGCGCTCGTCCTCGGTCAGCCCGTCCTTGGACTTCCACAGCGCGATGTCGGCCTGCATGGCGACCTCGGTGGGCATCCAGTGGTTGTTGCAGCCCGCGAGGTACTTCTCCCACGCCCACGTGTACTTGAGCGGGAGCAGCTGGTTGACGTCGGCGCGGGCGTTGATCATCGCCTTGTCGTCGACGTTGACGCGCTCGGCGTCGCGCTCGATCTCACCGAGGCCGCTGGTGGCGCCGGCGTTGTTCTCGGAGACTGCGGTCATGCTGGGGTTCTTCCGTTCTCCGGCCGGGCCGGAAAGTCGTTGTCGGGAGCGGGACGCGGCGTCGCCGCGGGCACGGTCCGGCGGGGCGGCCGGACCGGCCCGGGGCCGCCGGCGGGCGGCCCCGGGTCTCACGCCCTACTGGCAGGCCTCGCACTCGGGGTCGTCGATGGAGCAGGCCTGGCCGTCGACGATCTCGAACTCGTCCTCGACCTCGGTGTTCACGGCGGCGGGCGCCGCGACCGGCTCGGGGACGGGGACGGGGGCGGGCGCCGGGGCGCTCGGGGTCGCGGCGACCGAGTTGAGGCGGCCGTCGGTGCCCTTGAGCGTGCTCTTCTCCACGTGCGTGGCGCTCTGCGAACGCAGGTAGTAGGTGGTCTTGAGACCGGAGCGCCACGCGCGGCGGTACAGGGTGTCGAGCTTCCTGCCGCTCGGGGCCGCCATGTACAGGTTCAGGGACTGGGCCTGGTCGATCCACTTCTGGCGGCGCGATCCCGCGTCCACCAGCCACTCGGGGTCGACCTCGAACGCGGTCGCGTACAGCGCCTTGAGGTCGTCCGGGACGCGGTCGATGGCGCCGAGGCTGCCGTCGTGCATCTTCAGCGCCGAGACCATGTCGTCGTCCCACAGGCCGCGCGCCTTGAGGTCCCGGACCAGGTACGGGTTGACGACGGTGAAGTCGCCGGACATGTTCGACTTGACGTACAGGTTCCGGTAGAGCGGCTCGATCGACTGGCCGACACCGGTGATGTTGGCGATGGTCGCGGTGGGCGCGATCGCCATCACGTTGGAGTTGCGCATCCCGGTGGACCTCACGCGCTCGCGCAGCGAGTCCCAGTCGAGGGTCTCGCCCCGGTCCATGTCCAGGTCGCCGCCGCGGGAGTCGGCGAGGAGCCGCAGCGAGTCGATCGGCAGGACGCCCCGGCTCCACAGCGAGCCCTCGAAGGACTCGTAGGCGCCGCGCTCGGAGGCCAGCTCCATGGACGCCTCGATGGCGTAGTAGCTGATCAGCTCCATGCTCTCGTCGGCGAACGTCACCGCGCCCTCGGAGGCGAACGGGGTGCGCAGCTTGAACAGGGCGTCCTGGAAGCCCATCAGGCCGAGGCCCACGGGGCGGTGGCGCATGTTCGCGCGGCGCGCCTCGGGGATCGTGTAGAAGTTCACGTCGATGACGTTGTCGAGCATGCGCACGGCGGTGCGGACGGTGCGGCGCAGGCGCTCGGCGTCCAGGCCGTCGGGGCCCACGTGCTGGGCCAGGTTGACCGAGCCCAGGTTGCAGACGGCGACCTCGTCGGCGCTGGTGTTCAGCGTGATCTCGGTGCACAGGTTGGAGGAGTGCACGACGCCGACGTGCTGCTGCGGCGAGCGCAGGTTGGACGGGTCCTTGAAGGTGATCCAGGGGTGCCCGGTCTCGAACAGCATGGTCAGCATGCGACGCCAGAGGTCGACCGCGGGGATCTTCTTGGCGACCTTGATCCGGCCCTCCTCGGCGGCGGCCTCGTACTTCTCGTAGGCCTCGGCGAAGTCGGTGCCGTACTTGTCGTGCAGGTCGGGGACCTCGTCCGGCGAGAACAGGGTCCAGCTGCCGCCCTGCTCCACACGCTGCATGAACAGGTCCGGAACCCAGTTCGCGGTGTTCATGTCGTGGGTGCGGCGGCGGTCGTCGCCGGTGTTCTTGCGGAGGTCGAGGAACTCCTCGATGTCGATGTGCCAGGTCTCCAGGTAGGCGCACACGGCGCCCTTGCGCTTGCCGCCCTGGTTGACCGCGACGGCGGTGTCGTTGGCGATCTTCAGGAACGGGACGACGCCCTGGCTCTTGCCGTTGGTGCCGCGGATGTGCGAGCCGAGGCCGCGCACCGGGGTCCAGTCGTTGCCGAGCCCGCCCGAGTACTTGGACAGCATCGCGTTGTTGCTGATGCCGTGGAAGATGGCCTGGAGGTCGTCGCCGACGGTGGTGAGGAAGCAGGAGGACAGCTGCGCGCGCACCGTGCCGGCGTTGAACAGGGTGGGCGTGGAGGCCATGAAGTCGAACGAGGACAGCAGCTCGTAGAACTCGATGGCGCGGGCCTCGCGGTCGTCCTCGTTGAGGGCCAGCCCCATGGCGACGCGCATGAAGAACGCCTGCGGCAGCTCGTAGCGGACCTCGTCGCTGTGCAGGAAGTAGCGGTCGTAGAGGGTCTGGATGCCGAGGAAGGTGAACTGCTCGTCGCGCTCGGGGCGCAGGGCGGCGCCCAGGCGCTCCAGGTCGAACCCGGCGAGCGCCGGGTCGAGCTGGCCCAGGTCGATGCCGCGGCTGACGTAGGCGGCCAGGTAGGCGGCGTAGCGCTCGCCCATCTCGGACTGCCCGGCGGCGTCGGGGGCGCCGCTGATGAAGGTGAGGGCCTCGCGGCGCAGCTTGTCCAGCAGCAGGCGGGCGGCCACGAACGAGTAGTCCGGGTCGACCTCCACGAAGCTGCGGGCGGCCATGACCAGGGCGAGCTCGACCTCGGAGTCGGGGATGCCGGGGTAGAAGCCGCGGCGGGCCTCGGTGAGGACCTTCTCCGCCGAAACACCGGTGAGCCTCGCACAGGCCTCGGTCACGACGTGCTCGATCCGGTCGACGGCGGCGGGGGGCGCGCCCTCGTTGGTCGGCTCGGGCCGAACGGATACGGGCACGGCCTCGACGTCAAGGGTCATACAGCGGCTCCAACCTCGGTAGAAGAGTCCCGGCGGGGAGGGGACACGATGGGCAAGGTGCGCGGCACGCACCGGGGGACCGACGCACCGGGTGCGTGCGGTCGTCCGACCGGTGGGTCGCGGCGGCTCACCCTCGAAGCCCCGTCGTCGGCGCACGTTCACGTGCGCACCGGTGGCAGGTCTTCGGGCTCGTGGGCGGCCTACGCACCGTCGCTTCCCGGGGCCTTCGGGGGTCCCCAGTGCCTGTGACGGCTTCGTTCCCACTTACCGCTGCGGGGCAGCCCCGGCTTCGCACCGGGTTCCCTCTTGCCTCACCCCGAGGGGTGAACCACCAGCGGGACAGATACTACATCTAGGGGGCCCTGCGTTGGAACACCGCAAGATGATGGCGTGTCATCGATTTCTCGGATTCTTCGACGATCGTCGAACACACGCGTGGGCCGTGGTATGAGAGGGCCTCGGGCACCCGGTTCAGGGGGATGTCGCGCCTCGTCGGGGCAGCTGGGAGGCGACCGGACACAGCCTAGATCGTCGCCGGGGCTCCCCGGGACCGGGAGCGCCCCCCGAGGGGCGGCCGAACGCCCGGAACGCCGCTTCCGAGGCGGTTCGGGCGGCGCCCGGCGAACCGGTGCCGCTGACCACACGGCCGTGTCCGCGGCGGCCGGCCCCGGACCGGAGCGGCCGGGCGGAGATCCGTGCCTCCACCGCCCCGGGCGTGTCGGCGGCGCGCCCGCACGTCGGAAAGCTCACTCCGCCGGGCCGGACGGCCGGGGTCACTCCTCGTCGAGTCTGCGGTCCAGCCGGTCCTCGGACAGCCCCAGGTCGGTGCGGATGCGGAACCGGATGCGCAGGAGCTCCACCAGGAGGTCGCGGACGTAGGGCGAGGAGGCCCGGTCGAGGAACCGGTGCGCGCCGACCGTCGCCCACCGCTCGGCGCCCTCCAGGTCGTCGTGCGCGTACAGTGCCTCCGCGACGTGGATGAAGGTCTGGAGTCCGGGCGGATCCTCGCCCTCCAGGCGTTTGAGGTGGGCGTAGGCCTGGTCGACCTCGTCCAGTTGCAGGAGTGCCCCGGCGCTGAGCGCGCGGGCGTCGATCACCGTGGCCCCGCCGTCGTCGATCGCCCTCTGGTAGGCCGAGCAGGCGCGCTCGAACTCCTGGGCGATCTCCCACTGCTCCCCCGCGCGCACGAACAGCTCCGCGCGCGAGACCTCGCTCCCCGCGTCGACCCGGTTGGCCAGGTCCAGGAGTTGGGCGGCGACCCGTCCGTGCTCACCGGACCGGACAGCGTGGAATTCCCAACGGTCGAGTTCTGCCGTCGTCACGTGGGTCAACCGCATCGCCCCCATCCCCTACTCGCACTCCCGCGCGCCCTGTCAGGACCTGGCCCGCTCCAGGGCCTGCCAGAACCCCTGGCGCAGTCCGTCACGGACCTCGTCACGCAACAGGTGGTCGATCGGCAGCGAGGAGCCCTGGAGCAGGCGCGCCTCCAGGTCGGAGGGCATCCTGGGCCTGCGGGCGAGTACGGCCTCCACCCACAGGGCGGGCGCCTCGCGAGCGATCGACTCCGCGAAGTCGTTCCCTTCCTTGTGCGCGACATGCACCGCTTCGTCAACGGTATGCGCGGCGGGACGTGTCTGCTGTGGATATCCAGGACTGGGACGGGATTCCTGGTAGCCGCCGGCGCTGAACCGGCTGGCGGGTTCGGGACCAGTAGGTGGCGGCCCCCCGTAGGGGGAGGCTGCCCCACCGCGGTGAGCGGTGTCAGTTTCCGTACTGGTCCCATAGGTAGGGTTTGCGTCGGCCGCTCCCCCGAATCCGGAGCCGTCCCCACCCCCGTAGCGCGGGTCCTGCCGTGGGTCCTGGGGTGGGGCGCTTCTCGGAGGTGGCGCGTGGCCGGGTTGGCCGTCCGACGCGAAGGAGCGCTGCGGCCCCGTCCCCGCGGCGAAGGACTGCTGGGGTCCCGTGCCGTTGAAGGAGGGCTGCGCTCCGGTCATCGGCCCCGATCCGGAGGCCGGCCTCCCGGGCATGCCGTAGCCGCTGGGGTCCGCGCCGCGCATCGACGGGTGCCCGTCGGTGACGGGATAGCCCTGCTGCCCGTTGTGGGCGGGGTGGCCCCCGGTCACCGAGTGGCCGGGGTAGGAGCCGCCGCCCGTGCCGGGCGGGGTCTGCCCGCCGGACGGGAATCCGTTGGCGTCGATGCCGCCCGGCTGCTGGCCGCCGTCGCCCCCCGGTCCGACGAGGTGGTCCCCGCCGCGCTGCTGCGCGAGGGACCTCCGCATGGCGCGCAGCTGGTCCATGGCGCTGCCCTGGGGGACGGGCTGGCCCCCGGTCCCCGCGAACATCGCCTCCAGGCCGCCGCTGGAGGATCCCACCGGGTCGACCCGGGCGCCGCCGGGCTGGGCCGCGACGGGCTGCCGCGGCGTCTCGGGCGCGGAACGGGCCCGGCCGTTGGCGAACGGCGTCGTGGTCTTGGCCGCGGTCTCCTGGGAGGAGCCGCTGCTGGAGAGGAGGTTGACGTGCGGGCGCAGGTGGCCCGCCCCGATCTCGATGAGGTCGTCGCACTCCCGGCGCAGGGCCCGGGAGATGGTCCAGTTGCCCTCGACGGACACGTGCACGACGGTGACGCGCACGCCCATGTCCTGGACGTCGGCGACGACGGAAGCCATGTCCTCGTCACCGCTGACCAGGACGGCGTCGCACAGGACGCCGGTGCGTGCCAGCGTGGTGATGTCGCGCTGGACATAACTCTCCACGCCCTCGCGGCGGCCGGGCCGTATCCTCGCGGCACGGAACTTGACGCCGGGGATGTCGGCGATGCCGTCCTGCTCCTGGGAGCGCCGCTCGTCGGCGACGGCCTCGTACCAGTAGCAACGCAGCAGCGGAAGACCGGTGCGGTCCCGTGCGACCTCGTTGAGGAACTGGACGAGTCCGGAGTAGTCCCAGGAGACGGAGTCCCGGTTGCGGGTTCCGTGCACGGCCATCGCGCCGTCCGCGAGAAGGTATCCCGCGTCAACGAACAACGCGCAGCGGTCCACGTGACACCGCCCCCTTCCCTTTTGACTCTGGGGCCATATCCATGACCGGGGCACAGCCTAGCCAAGTCTGTCTGGTTTTGCGTGCCCTCTTTGAATACGGAAAGTTATGGACCCACTACACACAGGCGAGATCCCGTTGAGGGGCGAGCTTTTCCAGCCGCCCGGGCCTGCCGGGAAACCCGTCGCGAATACCGGACTTCAGGTACGCATCGGGGCGGTCAGCGCCACGACGCCGACCAGCACCGCGTCCTGTTCGGAGAGGATTCGGATATCCGTTTCCCTGCCGAGTACTGGGTCGAATCGTACGACGTCGGTACCGAAGGTGAAGGGGTCCCCCACGGCCCCGCGCGCGGAACTCGCGAAGGCGTTGTCCTCCTCCCCGTACCCGCCGCTCGGGGCGACCGCGCGGCCGTCCACCGTCACCCGGTCCCCCCGCAGGTCGGCGTCGCCCTCCCAGGCCACCACGTCCACGTGGGAGGGCACCGCGGCGGGGAGCAGACCCGACACCGGGAACGACATCCCCGTGCGGCTCCGGAAGACCGCCCCGGTGTCGTCGAGCACCATCGCCTGGTTGTAGGAGCCGATGCCCGGGTCCTCCAGGACCACCACCAGGCTCCACCCGGCGTAGACGCCCCGGCCCTCCCGGGCCGGCACGTCGCCCACCCACCACTCGCCGCCGCCCTGGGCCCTCACCAGGTCGGTGACCTCGGCGAACGCCTGGTAGGCGGGGTATCCGGGCAGGTCCGCGACCTTCGTGTCGGTGGCGGCCACGGTCCGGTAGGACGTCATGCCCGGCCCCCTGACCCGGGCCGCGGGGGCGTCGGGGGCGCCCGCGGCCGAGAAGTACAGCCCCGCCCAGCGGACCGCGCCGCCCTCGGGGAGGTCCCAGGTCGCGGCGCTCGCCGAGGTGGTGGCGTCCGGATCGCCCTCGAGGGGAGCCATCACCCAGTTGTCGTTGTCGCGGTGCTCCCCCTCCCTCAGGCGGGCGTCGGCACAGGGGCCGTCCGGCGCCTCCGGCCCGGCCCCGGAGGACGGGTCCGGACCCGGTTCCGGTTCCGGGACGGGCCCGGGGCCGCCGTCCGGGTCCTCCGGGTCCGCGTCCTCCGGATTCGGGTCCTCCGGGTCCGTGGGCGACACGCCGTCCGGCAGGGCTCCGGCTCCGCCAGGAACGCCGCCGCCCTCTCCCTCCGCATCGTCCTCGGGGATCTCCTCCTCCCCCCGGGGCCCCTCTTCCCCCGGGGACGCCTCCGTGCCGGGCTCCGCGGGCAGCGGCCCCCGCGGTGCGCGGGCCAGGTCCGCGTCGGCCTCCGGAGCGGTGCGCCCGTCGGCGCCCGGGGTCCCCCCCGTCCCGGGGCCGGCGCCGGGGACGCCGGGGTTCCCGGGCCGCCAGGGCCACGGCCACGGCCAGTGCCCCCCGTGGTCCCGCTCCGGCTCGACACAGGTCATCAGCGCGTTGCCGACGCTCTCGGTCCGCACCCGCCCGGCCGTCGCGTAGCGCGCGGCCACCCCCTCGGAGGAGACCCCGCGCTCCCCGGTCGCACTGGCGGCCACGCCTCCGGAGGACACCGTCACGGACGCGGGCACGCCGACGTCGGCCCCGGCGTCCACGCGCACGTCCAGGAACTGGGTGCTGTTCTGCCCGGACGCCATCCGCGGGTGCGCGCAGCGGCCGCCGCCGCTGCCCGACGAGCAGCTCCAGTCGCCGTTCCCGGTCGCCATGGGGACGGAGCTGCCGGCGCCGCCGGAGGAGACCATCTCGACCCCCGGCGGCAGCGTGATCACCGCGATGACGTCCTCGACCGTGGACGCGCCGATGTTGCGGACGTCCAGGACCACGATCCCCTCGCTGCCCGGGAGGAGCGCGCCGACGGGGTCGATGCCCGCCGCGAACAGCGGTTCGGGGGCGTCCTCGGCCACCTCCTCCTCGGGGACGTCCGCCGGGGGCACGGCCGGCTCCGCCGGGGACTCCGGGGGCGCGGGCCGGTCCGGGGCCGCCGTCCCCCCCGGCGCGGCGGGGGGCGGGGCGTCCGCGGTCGGGGCGGCGGGGGGCGGGCCCGGAGGCGTGTCGGGGGCGGCCGGGTCCCCCGGCGCGGGCGCGGGAACGGGTTCCTCCTGCGGGGCCGCCACCGGGGGCGGGTCCTCGGGACCCATCGGAACCTCCCCGCCGGTCAGGGCGAGCGCGACCGCGACCGCCATGCCCGCGGCGGCGGCGCCGCCGGCCGCCGCCTGCTGCTGGCGGCGCGACATCCGGCCCCACCAGGCTCCCGTGGCCGCACCGCCCGGGGTGAGGGCGAGGTAGCCCGCCGCCCCGGAGCCGACCACCAGCGGGAGGACGACCCCGCGCAGGCCGACGTTGACGTCCATCAGCTCCGCGTACACCTCACGGCAGTCCGCGCAGCCGTCCATGTGCGTGTCGACCTTGGCGGTGTCCCGTTTGGACAGGCCGCCCCGGACATAACCGCCGAGGAGCCCCAGGGTCGGGCGGCACGCCTCCGCGGCCGCGCCGCCGGCCAGGTGCATCTGGAGGTAGGCCTGCCGGAGCCCCTCCCGGGCCCGGTAGGCGAGGGCGGCGACCCCGTTCGGGTTCATGCCGAGCAGGGGCGCGGCCTCGGCCGGCTTGGTGCCCTCGATCTCGGTGTGCCAGAGGACGGCCTGCCACCGCTCCGGCAGGGAGAGGAAGGCACGGGCGATCAGTGATCTCTCCAGCCCCTCCAGCGCCGGATCCACGAACGGCTGGCCCGGGACGAGGCTCTCCATGTCGTCCGTGACGACCTGGCGCTTCTCCCCCCGCCCCCGGTCGTACGCGGCGTTGCGCACCGCGGTGAGCAGGTAGGGACGGAAGGAGTCCTCGGGGCCCTTGCCCCTCCGGATGACGCTGAGCACCCGGGTGAACGCCTCGGCGACGGCGTCCTCCGCCTCGGCCTCCCCGCGCAACAGCTGCCTGGCCAGTCCGCGCGCCGACGCCGCGTGCCGCTCGTACAGAGTCGCGTAGGCGGCGGTGTCGCCGCCACGCACCCGCCTGATGATCTCAGCGTCACCGACGAGTGTCTCTGTGTGATTTCTGTCGGCGTCGGACACCGAACGTCCTCTCATCTGATCCCGCCACAAGCCAGGAAGAACGCTGGTTCGGCGTCGGAAGAACACGTACTCGAAAAAATATCCCGCATCCGCGTCATGGCCGCCACCGATCCCGGTAATCAGGGTGAGGGCGAGCGGCGGGGACCCGGTGCGGGGGCACGGGCCCCCGCCGCTCACCCGGGCGGACCGAGGATCAGGAGCCACACACCATGGGTGATGCCGAAACGGGAACCGGGACGTGGGACCGCGGTGTCGGCACCCGGCGCCTGCGCGCCCCGTGGGGGCGCCGGAGCCGGGAGGCGGGCTGGGAGCCGCCGGACGACTGGTGGACCCCCGCCGTCGACGCCGTGTGCGAGGCCTTCGCCACCGGGACGGACCTGGCCGGGCCGTGCGCCCGGCTGGGCGAGGCCCGCGCACGCTCCGGGGTGGGGATCGGCCAGAGCCTGGACGACCTCGCGGCGTTCACGGCGCTGGCGGGGTGGCGGAGCCCGCCGATCGAACTGGTGCGCGCCATGGCCGAGGGGTGGGCCGACGCGGGACGGGGGCGGGAGACCTGTCAGGACCCGCTGACCGGTCTGGCCACCCAGGAGTACCTGCGGACCAGGCTCGGCGAGCTGTACCGGGGAGCGGACGGCGGCCCGTCCCCCGCCTCGGGCCACCGGCTGGCGGTCGTGTCGCTGGACCCCGGGATCGACCCGTGGCGACGCGCCGCCCGGCTGATCGTCCTCGGTTACGAGCTGTCCCGGTTCTTCACCCGGGGCGAGTCCGTGTGCCTGATCGGCCGGGGCCGGATCGGGGTCGTCGCGGCCGAGGCCGACGACCTGGACCCGCGGTTGGACGAGCTGCGCCGGGGCATCGGCTGGGAGCACGGCGCCGGCGTGTGGTCGGTGGCACTGCCGCCCACGCACCGGGAGGCACTGGCGCTGGTCGAGGGTCTGGGGAGGCCCGGATGACCGGGTGACGCCGTCCGGCGCCGTGCGGCCCCCGAGCGGAGGGCCCGGCGCCGGACGGTGGCCGGACGGGGCGCGGATTCGCCGAGGGGACGAACGCGACCGGCCGGCCGCCCGCCGGGCGACGGTCCCGGGTTCCCCGGTACACGGGAGAGCCGGCCGGGACCGCTCGGCGGAAGGGGGATCGCCGTGTTCCGGCGTCCCCGGGGGCGCGTCCGCAAGGGGAGGCGGACGCGCCCCCTCGCCGTGGGCGTCCTGCCCCGCGCCCGTCCGGCACCGCGCTCACCCGAGGTTGAGGCGTCCCCCCGTCGCACCGAAGACCGCGCGCTTCCAGGCGGACGCGGGAACGGGCCTCACGGCGGCGATCCGCTGCTCGAACCCACCGGGGACGGGGACGTGCCCGTCGCTCGCGGCCACGGCCGCCATCGCGGCCACCTCGGTCACCGTGGGCCCCACGGCGCCCGCCGTGCCCGCCGCCTCGATCCAGGACTCGAGGCCCGTGGGACCGGCCGCCGCGGGCTGCTCGGACCCGGCCGCCGGGCCCGGACGGGCCTCCTCCGGGAGGACGTCCGCGGGACGGGCCTCCGGCGGCCCCTCCTGTGCGGGTGCCTCGGCGACCGTGGACCACACGGACCGTTCGGGCGTCGCGGGTTCGTGCGCCTGCTCGAACCCCGCCAGCCCCTCGAACCGCTCGGAGGGATCGGGGCGTTCGAGCGGTTCGGACCGCCAGCCCTCCGTGTAGGGGGCGGCCGGGATGTCCAGGAAGCCGGTCACCTCCAGGGGGCCGGCGGCCCCCGGACGGACCTCGGTCACGGGGAACGGCGGAGCGGGGTCGAAGGACTCGGGGACGGCCGGGACCGCGGGAGCCGCCGGGTCCGCGGTCGGAGCCTGGACGGGGGCCGCCACGGCGGATCCGTCACCGGTGCCCTCCGGAGCGCGGGCGGCCTCCGCGGCGGCACCGGCCCCGCCTGCGGGGGCCGGGGCCGAGGGCTCCTCCGGAGCGGCGGAGGCGGGACCGGCGGCCTCTCCGGGGCCGTCGGTCCGCGCCGGGGCGGAAAAGGGTCCGTCCTCGCCGAGCAGGGAGGCGCCCCGGTACAGGAGGGTCTCCTCCGCGGGCACCGGGCCTGCGGGGGCGGGGGGCGCGTCGGAGGACGGCTCGGTCCGCGCCCGCGGACCGCGTTCCGGGGACGCCGTGCCGGGGCCGGAGGGGGTTCCGGCGGGCTCCTCGTCCTTCTCCTTGCGGGCACGGCGGTCGGCTCCGAGGATGAGGAAGACGTCCGTCTCCTCCGCGTCGGGGTCGGTCCCCTCCGAGTCCTCGCCGACGACGGTCGGCGGGTCGGCGGGGCGCGGCGGCCCGACCTCGCGGGGCGCGCGGGAGCCTCCGGCGTCGGGCCGGGGAGCCGGCGCCTCCGCGGGTTCCCGCGTGCCGAACCAGGCGCGGGCCGGGGGCACCTCCTGGCGGCCCCCAGGGGGTGCGTGCCGGGGCGGCTCCGGGGTCTGGGCAGGCGGGGCCTGGACCGGGGCCGACGCGTGGTGCGCGGGACCGCCCGGGGCCGGGCCCCGGTGGGGCTGCGGCCACATCGGCGGTTGGGGACCCGAGGGGGCCTGCGGACCGGGATACGGCGACTGCGGACCCGAGAGCGGTCGCTCCACCGGCCGCTGCGGTCCCGAGGGCACCCCCGCACCGGGATACGGCGACTGCGGCCCCGAGGTCGGACGCTCCCGGGCCGGGGGCTGAGGACCCGACGGCATCCCCGTCCCGGGATACGGCCGCTGCGGACCCGAGGGCGCCCCCGCACCGGGATACGGCGACTGCGGCCCTGAAGGGGCCTGCGGACCGGGATACGGCCGCTGCGGACCCGACGTCGGCCGACCCGCCGGCTGCTGGGGCCCGGACTGCGGGCGCACCGGCTGCCGGGGGCCGGACGGCGGCTGCTGCGGCCCCGGGGGCGGGCCCTCCCAGGGGCGCTGCGGACCGGAACCGGGCCCCGGAACCGCGTCGGGCCGCGGCCCGGGCCCCTGCGGGGGCGCGGGCGGCGGCTGCGCCGGAGGGGTGGGTATCGGGGCGCCCGACAGGAACGCCTCGGCCATCGAGTCCTGGGCGAAGGCCCGCGGCTGCTGCGGCGGGGCCGGAGGGACCTGCGGGCCGGAGGGGCCCGCCCACGGCGTCCGGTTGGGACCGGTGGGCTCGTGGGGACGCGGCGCCTCCACCGCGTAGGGGGTCGGGGGGAACGGCCCCGGCGGCGGGTACACGCCTCCGTGCGGCGGGTCCTGTCCGGGTTCCTCGGGGAACCACGGAGCGGGCCGGGGCGGCTGCGCACCGCCGCCGCCCTGCTGCCCGGCCCCTTCCTGCGGGGGCGGCGCGGCGGCGCCCGCGGGCGCGTCCCCCCGGGAGGGGGCGCCGTGCGGCGGGGCGTCCCGGTCGGGGTGGTGCGGCGGGGCGTCCGGGGGGCCGTCCGCTCCTTCGTGCGGTGCCGGACGCGGGTCGTCCCGGCCCGGATTCCCCCGGGGAGGGGTGTCCTGTCCGGGATCGGACCCGTGGTGCTGGTTCACGGCCTACTCCCCTTCCGTGCGTGCGCGGGCGGGCGCGGCCCCGTCGACGGCGCGGCCCAGGGCCTCGGCGGCGACGAGCTGGACCGTCCGGTGGGTGGCCTCGCCGATCAGCCGCGGGAGCACCGCCGCTCCCTGCGCGAGGTGCCGGTCGTGCGGCACGACCACCACGGCGGCGCCGCTCTCGGCGATGATCCCGGTCGTGCGCGCCACGTCGAACGCCGGGTCCTCGCGCCTGCGCTCGTCGAAGACGACCACCACGGTGCGCCCCACCTCGTCCGGCCTGGTCGCGGCCAGCGAGTCGAGTTCGCGTCCGACCCTCAGCGCGGACTCGCGCGTGGCCCGGACCACCCGCACCCGGGAGTGGGCGCCCGCGCCGACGGCCGCCGGGAAGGCGCCGTCGGCACGGCCCGCCACGAGTGTCACCCCGAAGAACCGGGAGATCGGCAGGAGCCCCGAGGAGTAGGCGTCCGCCCGGTCCGGCGCTGCGCCCACCGTCCACAGGTTCTCGCCGACCTCGCCGAGGCTGGCGCACACCGACTCGAAGGTGGCGGGGTCGACCCCCTCCAGGTCTCCCGGCTCGCCCGCTCCCAGGCGGTCGGCCATGGACGGCGCCCGCCCGGTGGCGTCCACCGCCAGCACCCGGTCGTGGCGGAAGTGGGCCAGCGCGCGGGCGACGAGGGCGGTGACCACCGCCGCGTCCGCGCCCGTCCCAAGGTCGTCGACGAGGATACGGCGCCCCGTCGAGGTGGCGCGCTGCAACCTCCGTCCCAGCTCGATGGCCTCCGCGACCTCGTCCACCGGCCGGAACGGCCGCAGGACCGTGCGTCCGATCCTGCGCACCAGGCCGTCGGCGGGCACGGGCCGGGCCGGGGCCGCGCGCCCCGCGCCGGCCGCCGGAACGGGGGGCGCGGCGGGGTTCCCCGCGAGGTGGGTCTGTGAAGCGTTCATCGTCCCCCGCTCAGAAGGTCGTGAGGAGTCGCTGGTAGGTGCCGAACGCGCCGATCGCCAACGGCACCAGGACGACGACGGCGATCGCCTCGAACCTGCTCGTGACCCCGCGGAGTCTGGCGCGAACGTGCTCGGGCTGCTCGACGGACAGGACCACGGCCGGAATCGCCGCGACCGCGACCGCGATGCCCAGCGCGGGCCACACGCCCCACGGCACGGCGTCGGCCCACGCGAACAGGAAACTCACCAGTACCACCAGGCTCGCGCCGATGAGCGCCGACTTCTGGGCCACCAGGGGGAACAGCCGGGCACGGCTGGCCACCACCAGCGCCAGGACCACCGACAGCCCGGCCGTCCACCAGTCGAAGCGGGTGGCCAGGCCGATGCCCGCCGTCGCCGTGGCCGCCGCGACCGAGACGGTGGCGATCACCAGGCTCCGGTGGGCCCCGGCCACCGAGGTGAGGACGTCGCCGCGCGCCACCGCGTCACCGGAGCTGCGCCGGTCGTCCAGCACGGCGAGCCCGGAGAACGTCAGCGCCAGCCGCAGGAGCAGGCTCAGCAGGACCACGCAGGCCACAGTCATGATCGCGGCGACCTGGTGGGCGGGCAGCCCGAACGCGGCCCCCGCCGACCACACGGCGGCCAGGGCGAGCCCGACCCCGCCGCCGGTCAGCCCGCCGCGGCCCAGGGAGGAGGTGAGTCCGAGGAGCAGGACCAGACCCGCCAGCAGGGCGGCGCCGCCGCCCCAGCGGGCCCACTCGGGCCACCCGAACGCGTCGCAGGCCAGCCACAGGGCCAGGCCGCCGACCGCCGCGCCGCTGATCGCCAGCGCCGTGCCCAGGGGTTCGCGCCACGTGGGGCCGACCGCCGCGCCGACCGCGACGAGGAGGGCGGCGACCACGGCCAGCCCGGTGATGCCGCCGGCCCCGGAGAAGTACCCCTGGAGCACCCATCCCGCCCCGAGGGAGAGGACGACCAGCGCCAGCGTCGCGGTCCACCGGGCCGCCTCGGGGCTCCAGCGCCCCTGGTGGCCGTCCAGTGCCATGGACACCGCCTCGGGGACCTCGTGCACCACGGGCGCGGGCACCGGCTCCTCCGCCCGGACGAGCCGCAGCACCGCCCCGTCCGCGACCTGCCGGTCGGCGAGGGTGGTGTCGCCGTCCAGGACGATCCCGGAGGCGGTGACGAGGTGGCGCAGCTTCGCGGGGTTCTCCACCTGGTCGCCGAGGAGGTCGAGGACTTCCGGCATGAGCGCGCCCACCGGTTCGCCGGCGGGTAGGACGGCGTCGACCCTGCGCTCCTCACCGACGAGCGTCACCCGGCTCCAAGCGGTCATTGCCTTCCAATCCTGCTCTCGCGTCTCGGGTGGCGGTCCGCCACCGTTTTCGGGCCCGGGTCCGGGGAGGGCCCGGGCCTTCCGGGGTCAGGCGGGTACGTCGTCCACGGCGATGCGTTCGAGGTAGCCGTTGCCGACCAGCCAGCGGACCGTGGGCGCGGGGGGGACCTCGGAGAAACCGGCCGTGTCGAGCGTGAAGCGGATCCCGCCGCCGGGCAGGCCCTCGTGCGCCGGCGCGGCGGTGGCGCTCACCTGGAAGGGGTGGATGACCCGGTAGCGGTGGTACAGCTCCCCGCCGTCCGCACCGGTGCGGGCGTACCCGGGCAGGCCGCGCTCCTCGAACGGCGTCCCGTCGGGGAACAGGTACCGCCCGCTCTCCTGGCCGAAGGCGTCGACCACGTCGCCGACCTCCAGGCCGTGCAGGTAGGAGCCGCCGCTGCGCTCCTCCAGGCTCTCGCGGACCTCGGTGACCAGCTCCGCCGTGGCCTCCGCCGTCTCGGCCTCCTCCGCCTGCGTGAGGGGGGCGGGATCGGGCTCGGTGGTGGCCAGCTCCTGGTAGAGCCAGCGCGCCGCCTGGTCCTCGGTCGTGAACTCCATGCCGGGACGGCCCTGGTCGAAGTCGATGACGGCCGCGGCCAGGTAGCCCTCCTCGTCCTGGGTGATCACGTAGTAGCTGTCGACGGTCTCGGGCTCGGGGCGGGGGTCCCCGGGGAGCACGTACAGGCTCCGGGGGACCCCGGCGGCGTCCAGCTCCTCCCGGGCCCGGTCGAGGGTGACCTGGGCGCCGACCCAGTCGCCGGGGACGGGCGGGACGGCGTTGTTCGCCGGGCCGGACGCCTCCTGCTCCTGCTCGACCCTCTGGGTGCTGAGCTGGGTGCTGACGAACGACCAGCCGACGGTGCCGCCGCAGATGACGGCGGCGAGGCAGGCACTGATCGCCACCTTGCCGAAGTTCTCGTCCAGCCGGCGCCGGGTGCGCTGCCCCCCGAAGAGGACCGCCTCCCGGAGGCGCTGTCGGCGTACGGCGACGGACTCCAGCAGCTGACTGTCGTAGTCGCGTGCCAACCGTGCCCCCCGTTGCCTCTCGTGTGATTCCCGCCCCGCCCGGGACCGGTCAGATGTTCTGCACCGCGGCGTTGGCGCGGCTCAGGGTCTCCTGTGCGGTGCCGTCGTTGGTCTCCAGCGTGGTGCGCACCAGCCGGATGATCTCACGGACCTCGTTGCCGGCGTTGTGCCACTTGAGTTCCTTGGCGCTGTACTCCTCGGAGACCCCGGTGGCCTCGAACTCGGCCATGGCCGCGCTGACGTCGGTGTCGCGCTCGCCGATCAGCGTTTCGAGCCGGTTGGTGATGGTGGTGATGTTGGTCTGGGCCTCCTGGGAGGCTCCGATGTCGTAGGCGTTGTTGCTCATGCGGACTCCTCGGGGACGGTCAGCGGAACTTGGCTGCGTCGAAGTTGGCCGCGCCCATGTTCTGGTTGGCGTCGTCGGCCATGGTGTCGGCACCGGTGGTGAAGGCCGTGTTCATGCCGCCCTGCCCCTCCTGGATGGAGCCGAGGCCGGCGCGCAGGTCGGCGGTGATGCTGTCGGCCTGCAACTTGAAGGAGTCGAAGGCCGCCTTGCCCGCGCCGTCGAACTTTCCTGCGAGCGGTTCCGCGGCCTGGATGAGCTGCTGGATGAGGCTGCTCAGCTCGTCACCGGCGCCGCCGGTGTTCTGGGCCAGCGTGTTCAGAGTGCTTTCGCCGACTTCCCAGCGTGACAACTGTTCACCTGCTTTCCTCGGGGGACCTCGCGAGGCGGTCGCCTCCCGAAGGGGAGGATGCACGCGGAGTGCCCGTGGTTCGGAGGGAGAGTCCCGGAACCGGACAATGGACTCGATCACCCCTGTGGGGGGAATCTGAATAGTACAAGCGACCCCTGACGAAGAAATAGGCGTACTCCGCGACCTGTGGACGGGAAGCCCCGTCCTGGGCCTCCGGGCCGCGCGGGCCGTGTGCGCGGAAGCGGTCGCGTCGGAGGGGTCCGGGCAGGTGGCGGGGGTCCCGGGCGGGTCGGGGGCCTGCCCCGCCCCGGCGCGGCCACCGGCCCCGCTCCGAACGGGGAATGACCGGGGCCGCAGGTCGGAGCGGATATGTCCGCCGCGAATTCCGCCTCGGGAAAACCCCTCCCGTCCCCCGGACCCCGCGGGGCGGTGCGGGTCGCCGCCGCGGCCCGGGGGAGGCCGGGTCCGTCCCCTCCGTCCGCGGTGAACGGCCGGGACACCCGGGGCCGGGCGCCCGGGGCGCCCCGCCCGGGCACCGCCCGGGGGCCCACCGGCGGCGCGTGGCCACAACCGGCCAGCGCCCCGTGCCGCGGCTCCCCCGCCTCCCCTCTCCGGGACGGGGCCCGCCCCTCTCCGGGGCCGGTCCCCGTCCGGCGGAACCGCCGCCGTCGGAGCCGTCACCCGTGGTCCCGCGCCCCGGCCCCGGGTGCGCGCCGGACCCCGCCCGGCGGCCCGGCGGCCGCCCCGGGACCCGCCCGCCGTGCCGCACCGGCCCCGGAACGGCCTCGACCGGTGCCCCGCACCCGGTTCGGTAGGGTTTTCCGCGCCAGGTGACACTCCCGAAGGAGCCCTCTTGAGTCACGACGTGGTCGCCCTGCTGGCCGAGGCCCCCGCCCGGCGCAGCCTCATCGACGCCCTGGTCGCGGCCGGGCCCGACCTGCGCGTGCGCTCCGTCTCCGAGGGCGCCGTCATCGAGCTGCGCGACGACTCCGGCAGGCTCGTCGCCGCCATGCAGGCCGCCCAGCGGCTGGCCCTGTCCGCCGAGGCGGACCGCCTCCTCACCGACGGGATCAGCGACGAGCTGCCCGCCCAGCCCTACTGGGTGGAGGCGCGCGGCGCCGAGCTCGCGGACGTCGACACCGCGGCGCTGGTGCGCCGGTTCGCCGAACACCTGGTCGAGCGGCACGGCGGCGCGGTGTGGGTCCCCGAGCCCCGGCTGCCGGGGCGCGAGGACGTCCTGACCGGCTCCACCGACCACCCCGCCGTCACCGTCCTGACGGAGAAGGCGTTCGTGGTGGTGCAGGACCGCCCCCTGGTCCCCATGAGCGGTTGGCTCGTCGACGCGACCGCCCGGCACGGCCGCGAGGGCCGCCACCTCCAGGTCGTCACCCCCGCGCACAGCCGCATCACCCACTCGCTGCGCTCCCTGCTCACCGACCGCACCGCGCGCTGGGTGGTGCGGAACGGCGACGGGGGCCACCACGACGGCTTCTCCGGGGTCCCCCTCGTGTGGGACCCGGTGTCGGCGTTCGTCGTGGACGGTCCCGCCGACCCCGGTACCGCTCCCCTGCCCCATGCGGACTTCCGCTGGTCCGAGGCCGACGGCGTCCCGGGCACGCAGCTGCTGGTCGACTTCCAGATGGTCCACCCCGCCACCGTGAGCCTCCGGCTGGGCGGGGCCGTCGAACTGGTCGCCGGACACCTCGCCTCGTCCTCCCCCGCCCTCTGGGGCACCAGCGAGCCCCTCGCGCACGCCTGGGACCGGGGCCGCGTCACCGACCTGTGCCGCCGGCGCGCCCCCGGCGCCACCTGGCTGACCTTCACGGGCCGGCCGGAGAGCGTGCGCGAGGAGGGCGCCCTCCCGTTCACCGGGACCCTGCGCGTGAGCACGGTCCCCGACGGGGTCCGGGAGAGCGTCACCCTCGCGGTGGGCCGGCCCGGCGGAGAGGAACCGGACTTCTCCGCCCTGAACGCCATGGTCAAGGAGCTGTCCGCGAACGAGGCACTGCGCAGCCTGACCGTGCAGCGGCTCCTCGGGCGCGCGGACCTCACCTACGCCCCCCGCTGGTCCGGCCTGCCGGTCCCGGTGGGGCTGGCCGTCGGCGTCGACGGCGTCTCCTCGATGGGCACGGACCGGGCCCTCTCCGCCCCCGTCAGGGGCGTGCCCTTCGGTCCGCCGATGACGCCCGCCGTCTGGTACCGGATCGGGGACGGCACCGAGCCCGACTCGTGGGACCGCTTCCGCGCCCTCATGGACCACCTCCGCCCGTCCGACGCGCCCTCCTCCTGACCCGGCCGGTGCGCGCCGCACGCGTGACGGGCGCGGCTCCGCGCGCACCCCTCCCCGGGGCCGCGTACGGGGCCGGCTGCGCCCGGGGGCCGCGGGGCGTGAACCATGCGGGCGCCCCCGGTATCCCACCCAGTGGCGCCCGGTCCACCGGGACGCGTCCTCCGGGGGGTTCCCGGGGCGGCCGTCGGCCGTCCGGTTCCCCTCCCGGGGGTCGGTGTGCGACACCCGGCCCGGCCGGGCCCGCGGGCCCGGAGGGGCGACGGGGCGGAGCACGGTGGGCACGGGCCCGGGACGGCGCAGGAGAACACGACCTGGTGCGGAGGGGACCCTTGGGCCGCGGGCACGACTTCCGGACACTTCTCCCCGATCCCGCGCGGCGGCGTGGCCGAGGCGCCGCCCGGAACCCCCCGGACCCGGCCCGGGGGGCGCTTCGTGCCCGTGCGCACCGCAAGGCTCCCCGAGGTCCGGCTTCGGTAGGGTTCTCCCGGGAACGGGCACCCCTCCCCCGCGCCCTCGTCCTCCCACCCCTGCGCCGAGAGGAAAGCCGATGAGCCTTCGCGTCGTCCACCGGCCGACACGGACCGTCCATCCCACTCCGGCCCAGGACCCTCACGAGGTGGAGGCCCCGCCGACCCTCCCCGACGGCAAGGCCCAGGGCAACCCGCTCATGACCATCCTGCCCATGGTCGGCATGATGGCGTCGCTGACGATCATGATGGTCATGCGCAACCCGGCGTTCATGGCGCTGGGCGGCGTCGTCCTGGTCGTCGCCCTCCTCGCCGCCCTGGCCATGCTGTTCTCCCGGCGCGGACAGGTCGCCCGGCAGCGCCGCAACCAGCGCGAGCTGTACCTCCAGTACCTGGAGGAGCTGCGGGAGGAGCTCGGCGGATGGGAGCAGCGCACCCGCGCGCACGCCCGCCTTCTCGACCCGCCCCCCGAGGCCCTGTACGACGTCGTCCGCGACCCCACCAGGCTGTGGGAGCGCCGCCGCAGGCACCGCGACTTCCTCCGGGTGCGCGTGGGCAGCGGGCTGACGGAGGGCCGCCCCCTCCGCCTCGCCGAGCAGGGGACCGCCCTCACCCCCACCGACCCGTTCATGCTCTCCGAGGCGCAGGCGGCCATCCGCCGGTTCGAGTCCGTCCCCGAGATGCCGCTCACCCTGCCCCTGGACATGGCCGGGAACGTGAGTGTCATCGGGGAGCGCGAGGACGTGATGCGCCTGGTCAGAGCGCTCGCCGCCCAGTTCGGGGCGTTCCACGCCCCCGAGGACGCCGGACTCGCCGTGTCCTACCCGGCCGAGAACGCCGACGACTGGTCCTGGCTGCCGTGGCTGCCCCAGGTCCTGGACCCGCGGCGGCGCGAGGGCGGCGCCGCCGTCCGCCTCATCGCCCCGACCCCCGCCAAGCTCGGCGGCCTCATCGCCGACGAGCTGCGCTCGCGCACCGACTTCGCGTCGGAGGTCCGCAGGGGCATGGGCAAGCGCGAGGCGTACCGGATGATGCGGCGCCTGCTGGTCGTCCACGACACCCACGGCGAGGTGGCCGCCGAGCTCGTGCGGCCGGACGAGGCCGTGGACCCCGCCGACCTCGGCGTCACCGTCCTGCACCTGGTGTCCCGCCAGGTCGACGAGCCCGGCGACGTGAACCTGAGGATCAGCGTCGACGGCGACCAGGTCCGGATCGAGGAGCTGCGCGGCGCCGACCCCGTGGTCACCAGCGGCACCGTCGACGACGTCTCCGCCGCGACCCTGACGGGCCTGGCCCGCATGCTGGCCCCGCTCCGCCTGTCCCCGGAGTCGATCGAGGAGACCGCCCAGGAGGGCGGCAGCGTCGACTTCCCCGCGATGATGGGCGTGCAGGACCCCGGCGCCGTCGACGTGCAGCGCCTGTGGGCGCCGCGCAGCGAGCGGGCGTTCCTGCGCGTCCCGATCGGCGTGGACGACATGGGCCAGCCCGTGATCCTCGACCTCAAGGAGTCCGCGCAGCTGGGCATGGGCCCGCACGGGCTGTGCGTGGGCGCCACCGGCTCCGGCAAGAGCGAGATGCTCCGCACCCTCGTGCTGGCGCTGGCCGCCTCCCACCCGCCCGAGCGGGTGAGCATGGTCCTGGTCGACTACAAGGGCGGCGCCACGTTCGCCCCGTTCGAGGACATGCCGCACGTCGCCGGGGTGATCACCAACCTGGAGGACGACGCGGCGCTCATCGAGCGCGTGTACGCGAGCCTGTCCGGCGAGGTGCAGCGCCGCCAGCAGATGCTCCGCGACGCCGGGAACGTGTCCAACATCGGCGACTACACGTACAAGCGGGAGCACGACCCGGGCCTGCCGCCGCTGCCGCACCTGCTGGTGATCATCGACGAGTTCGGCGAGCTGCTGACCGCACGCCCCGACTTCATCGAGCTGTTCCTGTCCATCGGCCGGATCGGCCGGAGCATCGGCGTGCACCTGCTGCTGTCCAGCCAGCGCATCGAGGGCGGCAAGCTGCGCGGCCTGGACACCTACCTGTCCTACCGCCTGGGGCTGCGCACCTTCTCCGAGGAGGAGAGCCGCACCGTCCTCAACACCCCGGACGCGTTCCACCTGCCCTCGCTGCCGGGGTTCGGCTACCTGAAGGTCGACACCAGCGTCTACCAGCGGTTCAAGGCCGGATACGTGTCCGGCGCCTACCGGGGGCCGGTCGCCGAGGAGGAGGTCTCGGAGGGCACCCCGTCGGTGCGCCCGTACACGGCGTACAACAGCGACGGCGGGCAGGACCCGGCGGCGGCCCAGGCGCCCGGCGAGGACACGCCGATGCCGTCCCGGACGGTCGGGCCGACCCTGCTGGACGTGATGGTCGGACAGTTCGGCCGCCACGGGGAGCGGACCCGGGAGATCTGGCTGCCCCCGCTGCCGTCCGCGACCACGCTGGACACGGTGGCGGGCGCCCCGGTGGAGGGCGAGCGGGGGCTGCGGCTGCCCGGGACCCACGAGCCGATGCACGTCCCGGTCGGCGTCCTGGACGACGCCACCAAGCAGTGGCAGGGCGTGTGGAAGCTCGATCTGACGGCGTCCGGCGGCCACGCGGCCGTCATCGGGGGCCCGCAGAGCGGCAAGACGACCCTGCTGCGCACCCTCGTGCTGTCGCTCGCGCTCACCCACACGCCGGAGCAGGTGGCCGTGTACTGCCTGGACCTGATGGGCGGCGGCCTCCAGTCCCTGGCGTCGCTCCCGCACGTGGGCGGGGTGGCGGTGCGCACCGACAGCGAGCGCGTCCGCCGTACCGTCGAGGAGATCCAGGGGATGCTGGAGCACCGGCAGGCGGTGTTCCGCGACCGGGGGATCGACTCCGTCGCCCAGCTGCGCCGCATGCACGCCCGGGGCGAGGTGCCGGAACTGGCCAGCGCCGACGTGGTGTTCTGCATCGACGGCTTCGGGGCGCTGCGCAAGGACTTCGAGGACATCGACCCCAAGGTCACCGACCTGCTGCAGCGCGGCGGCGGGTTCGGCGTCCACGTGGTCGCGGGCATGCTGCGCTGGAACGACGTCCGGATCGCCGCCCAGTCCAACTTCGGGCAGAAGGTGGAGCTGCACCTGAACGACTCGTCGGACTCCACGATCGACCGCAAGCTCTCGGAGACGATCAGCGCGAAGACCCCCGGGCGCGTCCTCACGGACGCCGAGCTCTTCGGCCAGGTGGCGCTGCCCCGCATCGACGGGGTGGCGGACGGCGACAACCTGGGCGAGGTCGTGGAGAAGACCGTCCGGGCCGTCGACCAGGCCTGGCGCGGCAAGCGCGCGCCCAAGGTGCGCATCCTGCCGCACCGGCTGTCGGCCCGCACGCTGCCGACGGTCGAGTCGGAGCCCCGCCTGGTGCCGATCGGCGTGGACGAGCGCGCCCTGGAGCCGGTGCTGCTGGACCTGTTCGACCGCGACCAGAACCTGCTCGTCCTGGGCGACGGCGAGTGCGGCAAGACCAACCTCCTGCGGCTCATCGCCGAGAGCCTGGTGGAGAGGTACTCGTCGGACGAGGTCGTGTTCGCGGTCATGGACCCGCGCCGCACCCTGCGCAACGTGGTCCCCGAGGAGTACATGGGCGGCTACGCGAGCAGCCCGCGCGTGTGCGCCGGCCTGGCGGGCGGCGTGGCCAAGGAGGTGGAGGGCCGTCTGCCCGAGGACGGGGACGTCGACTCCCTCGAGCCGGGGTCGTTCAAGGGGCCGCGCATCGTGGTGCTCGCGGACGACTACGACGTGCTCACCACGGCGGGCCAGAAGCCGCTGGCCCCGTTCGTGCCGTTCGTGCCGAACGGCCGCGACATCGGCCTGCACTTCGTGGTGGCGCGCCGGGTGGCGGGCGCCGGACGCGGCATGTACGACCCGCTGGTGCAGGCGATGCGCGAGATCGGGACGAGCGCTTTGGTGATGTCGGGCGACCGGAGCGAGGGCCAGCTGCTGCCCCGGGTGTACGCCGCGCCCCAGCCCCCCGGCCGCGGCAAGTGGGTGACCCGCGGCGACACCGGGCGGCTGATCCAGACGGCGGTGCGGGAGGCCCCGATCCCGGACCGGGCCTGACGCCTTCGGCGGAGGGCGCCCGCGGCCGGGTCGGGAGCACGCCTCCCGGCCCGGCCGCTGCGCTCCCGCGCGGCGGTCCCGCCCCCTGGGGGGGGTTAGCACCCGTTTCGCTCCTCCATGGGCGAAAAGGGAGGAGCGGCCGCCGTCCACCGCTGTAGGTTCTCGCAATGACACGATTCACGAGCACCCTCATCGGTACCGGCTTCGGGCTGGCTTTCGTCCTCGCGAACACCGGCCCGCCGCTGTCTCCCACGGTGGCGCTCGCCCTCCGGGTCGTCGCCGTGGCCGCGGTGGTCGCCGTCCTCGCCCTGGTCGTCGCGATCGGCCGCCGGCCGGCCGCCGACCCGGGCCCCGACGGGCCGCGGATGCGGTTCGACGCGTTCTTCGGCGCCGTCCTGGCCGTCGAGGCCGTCGCGCTGTTCGGAGGGATCCTGGCGCTGAGGGCCCTGGACGCGCCGATGCAGGCCAACGTGGCCTGGATCGCCCTCGTGGTCGGGCTGCACTTCTTCCCGCTGGCCCGGCGCTGGCGGGCCCGGTCCCTCGTGTTCACCGCCGTTTACATGTCGGTCCTCGGCCTCGCCGGGCTGGCGATGGTCTTCGCCGGGTACCCGGGGTGGGCGCCCCTCGTGAGCGGTGCGGTCACCGGCGCGGGCATGCTCACCGGGATCCTGGCCTCGCTCGCCGCCGACCTGCGGGCGGCCAAGGCCGTCGACGCATGACCGCGTTCCGGCGGGAGGGCGTGTCCGTCCCGGGCTCCGACCGTGCCGTCCGGCCTTCCGACGGTCCCGGTCCCGGCCCCGGGGTTCCGACGGACACGCCGGGCGCGGCGGGCACGGCCTCAGGACATGCCGCGCAGCCCGACGAGGAGTTCCGCCAGGGCCGCGGCGGCCCCGTCGGGGTCCGTCTCGCGCACGGTCCAGCCGCGCATGGCCGCGAGCCGCGCCACGTGCGCGAAGGCCGGGTCGGTGAGCAGGTAGGCGCACGGGGCGTCCGGCCAGTCGGCCGCCACCGGCAGCCGCTCGGTCCGGTAGGCGGGCGGCTCTCCGGGCCGGGGAGCACCGGGCGGGACCGCTCCCTCGGGGCTCTGCGAGCGCACGAGACCGTCCCGGTCGGCGCTGCCCGGCTGGGGCAGGAACGCGTCCACCAGCACGTAGCCGAACACCGGCCGGTGGGCGGCCCGCTGCGCCGCTCCCACCGCGCCCAGCAGGGGCCCGGCGTCCCCCTCGGCGACGAGGGCGGTCGGCGCGTCCGCCGCGACCAGCCGGTTGATCTCCAGGCTGGCCCGCGCGACGTAGCGCGCCGCGTGCGGCGGCAGTTCGTCCCCGCCCACCTCGGGGCGGACGGCGCCCGCCCCGACCTCGGGCAGCCGCCGGTGGAGGTCGGGCAGCCTGGTGGCGGCGCCGAGGGTCGGGGGGAGGAGGACGGCGATCACGCGGTGCGGCCCGCGGTCTCGTCGCGCACCCACGCCAGGTAGGAGGGGTTGCCGCCCGCCACCGGCACGGCGACCACCTCGGGGACGTCGTAGGGGTGGACGCCGACGATGTGGGCGGTGAGCTCGTCGAGCCGGTCCGCCGAGGTCTTGGCGACCACGGTCCACTCCTCGTCGCTCCGGACCTCGCCCTCCCAGCGGTAGAAGCTGGTGACGGGCCCGCCCACCTGCGCGCACGCGGCGAGCCGGCGGTCGACCACCGACCGTGCCAGCCGTTCGGCGCCGTCCCTCGTGTCGACCGTCGTCTCGACCCGGACGGTCTCGTGCTGTGGCATGGTCGTCCCTCCGTCCCGGCCGCCGCGGTCCGGACCGCCCGACCGGGTGTTCTAGGCTCACTGATCATGAGCGAACGTGATGAACTCCTGCGTCTGATCAACGATAAGGCGGTCGTGCGCGGGAAGGTGACCCTGTCCTCGGGCCTGGAGGCGGACTACTACGTCGACCTGCGGCGGATCACCCTGGACGGGGAGGCCGCGCCGCTGGTCGGCTCGGTCATGCTGGACAACGTCGCGGACCTGGAGTTCGACGCGGTGGGCGGCCTGACGCTGGGCGCGGACCCGGTCGCCGCGGCGATGGTGCACGCCGCGCACGCGCGCGGCCGCAGGCTGGACGCGTTCGTGGTCCGCAAGGCGGGCAAGGCGCACGGCCTGCAGAAGCGGATCGAGGGCCCCGACGTGCGGGGGCGGCGCGTGCTCGCCCTGGAGGACACCTCGACCACGGGCGGCTCGGTGATGACCGCGGTGGAGGCCCTGCGCGAGGAGGGCGCCGAGGTGGTCGCGGTCGCGCTGATCCTGGACCGGGGCGCCCGCGGGCGGATCACGGAGGAGGGCCTGGACTACCGGGCCGTGTACGGCGTGTCCGACCTGGACGTGTAGCGGTCCGGCCCGTGGGCGCGGTTCCGGCCGCGGCCGGGGCCGCCTCCGCGGGGGCGGGGCCCGGTCGGGCCCGTCCTCTCGCGCCGGGGCGGTGCGCGGCCGTCTAACCGTCGATCGTGAAGCTGTGGCCGGGTTCGCGGTCGGCGATGTCGCGCCGGTTCCCGTGGACGAAGACCTCGACGGCGGAGGGGTCGCCGATGGTGACCTCCAGGCCGCCCTCGGCGCTCGCGTAGTTGACCGACTGGCCCTGGGTGACCTCCTGGTCGAGGAGGACGTCGCCTCCGGGGATGCGGACGAAGACGTCGCTGGACTCACCGGTCACACGGATGTGCAGCACACCCATGTTCTCCGGTTCCTCCGACTCCGCCGCCGTTCCCGAGGCGTTGGCGCTCACACTGGCGCCGTTGCCCGGGAGGGAGCGGTACAAGAAGAATCCGCCGAGGGCCAGGAGCGTGACCAGGAGCAGGACAGCCCCGACGATGGCCATCACCTGGCCAACGCCGCGAGGGTCATTCCTATGCCTTCCCACGGCGTTGAATGTAGCGCGTATCACGACAAAAAGCGACAGTGATCGGCCCTCTGTCCAGGGGTTCCCATGATGCGTTCACGTTCGCCCGCGAAATGCACAACTTTTCACACCGGGGCCGGAGAACCGGGAACGCCTGCGCCGTCAGCTGCGACGACACCGGGAACTCCGGACAATTTGGTCTAGACCTTTTCAAGGGCTCCGTGGATTCGGGATACTTGGGTGACACCTGGTGGACACGTCCGGAAGCGCGGCCCGCCCCATGGGCCTTCCCCCGCTCGCCGGCCTCCACCGGGAACGCACGTGGGGTGCCGCCGGAGCGATACCGGCGGCCGCTCGCTCCAGGCCGAATCCAGGGAGAGTCAAGCCATGCCCATCGCCAGTCCCGAGGTCTACACCGAGATGCTGAGCCGCGCGAAGTCCCAGGGCTTCGCCTACCCGGCGATCAACGTGACCTCCAGCCAGACGCTGCACGCCGCCCTGCGCGGCTTCGCCGAGGCGGAGAGCGACGGCATCGTCCAGATTTCCACGGGCGGAGCGGAGTTCCTCTCCGGCGCCTCGATCAAGGACATGGTCACCGGTTCGGTCGCCTTCGCCGAGTTCGCCCGCGTCGTGGCCGACAAGTACCCGGTGAACGTCGCCCTGCACACCGACCACTGCCCCGAGAACAAGCTCGACGGCTTCGTCCGCCCGCTCCTGGAGATCTCCAAGGAGCGCGTCGCCAAGGGCCAGGAGCCGCTGTTCCAGTCCCACATGTGGGACGGGTCGGCCGTCGAGCTGGAGGAGAACCTCCGGATCGCCGAGGAACTGCTGGCGGCGTCCGAGGCGGCCCGCACGATCCTGGAGATCGAGGTCGGCGTCGTCGGCGGCGAGGAGGACGGCATCGTCGGCGAGATCAACGAGAAGCTCTACACCACGCCGGCCGACGCCCTGCGCACCGCCGAGGTGCTGGGCCTGGGCGAGAAGGGCTACTACCTGACCGCCCTGACCTTCGGCAACGTGCACGGCTCCTACAAGCCCGGCTTCGTCAAGCTGCGCCCGGAGGTGCTCAAGAAGGCGCAGGAGGCCGTCGCCGAGAAGCACGGCAAGGACAAGGCCTTCGACTTCGTCTTCCACGGCGGCTCGGGCTCCACCATCGAGGAGATCCACGAGGCCATCGGCTACGGCGTCGTCAAGATGAACATCGACACCGACACCCAGTACGCGTACACGCGTCCGGTGGTCGACCACATCCTCAAGAACTACGACGGCGTGCTGAAGATCGACGGCGAGATCGGCAACAAGAAGGCCTACGACCCGCGCTCCTACGGCAAGGCGGGCGAGGCCGGCATGGCCGACCGCGTCGCCGAGGCCGCACGGCAGCTGAAGTCCGCCGGCAACAAGATGAAGTAGGGGACCCGGCGCCCGCCGCTGCGGCGGGCGCGCCCGCGCGCGGTTCCCGGCGGCCGCACGGCCGCCGGGAACCGCGCCCCCGGAGGACGGGGCCGGGGACGGACGCGCGATGTCGCGGGAGGCACCGTGAGGGGTGCGGACCCGGTGGCAGGATGGGGTCATGAACCTGCACCGGAACCTGCTCAACGAGCCGCCCGAGACCCGTCTGGCCGACAACCCCGAGGCCCGTGAGGCCCTGGCCGGAGCCGACGACCCCACCCCGGTCGCCGGACGCTTCCCCGAGTACTCGGCCGCGTGGGCGCGCCTGGCCGAGCTGGCCCTGGCCGACGGGCAGCCCGTGGCCGCCTACGCGTACGCCCGCACCGGCTACCACCGGGGGCTGGACCAGCTGCGCCGCTCGGGCTGGAAGGGCCACGGCCCCGTCCCGTGGGAGCACGAGCCCAACCAGGGCTTCCTGCGCGCCCTGCACGCCCTGGGCAAGGCCTCCGAGCAGATCGGGGACGCCGAGGAGGCGGAGCGCTGCGCCGACTTCCTGCGCGACTCCAGCGCCGAGGCCGACAAGGTCCTCAACGGCTGACGGCCCGACGGTCCCGGGTTCCGCGCGCGGGCCCCGGGGCCGTCGGCCACCCCCCGCTCAGGCCCGCGGGCCGGACGCGTAGAGGCCGATCAGCCGGGCCAGATGGGTTCCGGCGATCCGCAGCGGAGCCTCGTCCCGCGCCACCTGCGCCGCCATCTCGGCGCCCTCCACGGTGCTGATCACGGTGTACGCCAGATCCGCCGCGTCGTCCTCGGCGATGCCGTGGTCCCGCAGCCTCTCGAACACCAGCCGGCGCCAGTGCGCGAAGGCCGCGTCCGCGGCCCGCCGGATCTCGGGCACGCTGCCCGCCACCCCCAGGGCGGTGGAGGCGACGGGGCACCCGTCCTCCCAGCCGGACTCGCGCATCCCCTCGGCCAGCGCCCGCACACAGGCGACGAGGCCCTCGGCCGGGTCCCCGGCGGCCGTCAGGCACCGGTCCAGCTCGTCCGCGAACTCCCTCTCCCCGTGCCGGATCGCGGCGACCGCCACCTGACCGGAGGCGTCCGGTCCGACCCCTCCGGTATCGGGACCCCGGACACCTCCACCTTCTACAGCGGCCCCCGGGACGTGTTCGAACGCCACCGGGAGACCCTGGAGGTCCTCACCGCCACCACCTACCTCGGCGAGGACCCGGGCCTGGCCGCGCTGCACCACCAGCTCGGGATGGGCCTCTTCTGGACCGGCCTGGTCGGCCGGCTCCACGCTCTGGCGGTCGCCCGGGCGCACGGGATCACCACCGAGGAGTTCCTGCCCCGATCCGTCGCGACCACGGCCTCCCTGGAGGCCGTGTTCCGCTTCTACTCCCCCCGGATCGACGAGGACCGGCACACCGGAGACGCCGAGCGGCTCTCCATGGCGGCGGCAGGCGTCGAGCACGTCGTGGCCACCTCGAAGGAGTCGGGGGTGGACGCCACCCTGCCGTCGGCGCTCCTGGAGATCTCCCGCCGGGGGCCGGCCGACGGACAGGGGTCGGAGAGCTTCACCAGCCTGCTGCGGGTCCTCTCGGTGCCCGTCTCCGGCTGAGGGCCCCGCGGGCCCCGGCCTGCCCCGGGTCCCGCACAGGGGTCCGGCCCGCTCCCCGACGCGTGCCGGACCCGCCGCCCTCCACGCGCGGGCCCGGGACCGGGAGGCCGGGACCCGGACGGCTCCCCCGCCCTCCCGGGGGTCCCGGGCCGGTGTGGCGCAGACGCCCCGGCGCCCCACTTAACCCGGATGCGCAGGTCGTGTACGCTCAATACGCAACGGCCCCTGTCGCTGCCTTGCGCCAGGGGTTCATCCATGTTCGGGGTGGGAACCCCGGTCAGGTGTCGAGCGAAAAGGTAGAGATCCAGATGCCGGCGATCACGCTCGTGGGTGCCCAGTGGGGCGACGAGGGCAAGGGCAAGGCGACCGACCTCGTCGGCGACCGCGTGGACTACGTGGTGCGGTACCAGGGCGGCAACAACGCCGGCCACACGGTGGTCATCGGCGACAAGAAGTACGCCCTCCACCTGCTCCCGTCCGGGATCCTCTCCCCCAACGTGGTGCCGGTCATCGCCAACGGCGTCGTCATCGACCCGGGCGTCCTCCTGGAGGAGCTCCGCGGCCTCGACGAGCGCGGCGTGGACACGTCCCGCCTGCTCATCTCCGCCAACGCGCACCTGATCATGCCCTACCACCGGGCCCTGGACAAGGTCAGCGAGCGCTTCCTCGGCAAGGGCAAGATCGGCACCACCGGTCGCGGCATCGGCCCGACCTACGCCGACAAGGTCTCCCGCCAGGGCGTGCGCGTCCAGGACATGTTCGACCCCTCGATCCTGCGCAAGAAGATCGAGCTGGCCCTGCACGACAAGAACCAGCTGCTCACCAAGGTGTACAACCGGCGCGGCCTGGAGGCCGAGCCGATCATCGAGGAGTACCTCGGCTACGCCGAGCGGCTGCGCCCGTACGTCGCCGACACCTCGCTGATCCTCAACAAGGCGCTCGACGAGGGCAAGACCGTCTACCTGGAGGGCTCCCAGGGCACGCTGCTGGACATCGACCACGGCACCTACCCCTTCGTGACCTCCTCCTCCCCCACCTCGGGCGGCGCGGCCGCCGGTTCGGGCATCGGCCCCACCCGCATCACCAAGGTCGTGGGCATCCTCAAGGCCTACACGACCCGTGTCGGCTCGGGCCCCTTCCCCACGGAGCTGCTCGACGAGCAGGGCGAGTGGCTGCGGACCCAGGGCGGCGAGTACGGCGTGACCACCGGGCGCAACCGCCGCTGCGGCTGGTTCGACGCCCCCATCGCGCGCTACGCCACCCGCATCAACGGCATCACCGACTTCTTCCTCACCAAGCTCGACGTGCTCACCGGCCTGGAGCGCATCCCCGTGTGCGTCGCCTACGAGGTCGACGGGGTCCGCCACGACGAGATCCCGATGACCCAGACCGACTTCCACCACGCGGTGCCGGTCTACGAGTACCTCGACGGCTGGTCCGAGGACATCACCGGAGTCCGCGAGTTCGACGAACTCCCCAAGAACGCACAGGTCTACGTGCGTACCCTGGAGGAGATGGCCGGAGCACCCGTCTCCGCCATCGGCGTCGGTCCCGGACGCGACGAGACCCTCCAGCTGCGCTCCCTGGTCTGACCCCCGCCCGTCCGCCTTCAACACGAAGAGGCCCCCTGCAGTGAAAGCCCTCGTTCTCGGCGGCGGAGGCCGCGAGCACGCCCTCGTCCGCGCCCTCTCCCTGGACCCGGGTGTCACCGGCATCCACAGTGCGCCCGGCAACCCGGGCATCTCCGAGCTGGCCGAGAACCACGTCATCAACGTGACCGACGGTCTCGCCGTGACGGAGCTGGCCGCGCGCATCCGCGCCGAGCTGGTCGTCATCGGCCCGGAGGCCCCGCTGGTCGCCGGTGTGGCCGACGCCCTGCGCGACCGCGGCATCCCCGTGTTCGGGCCCGACCGGGCGGCCGCGAAGCTGGAGGGCTCCAAGGCGTTCGCCAAGGAGGTCATGGAGGCGGCGGGGGTGCCCACCGCCAAGGCGCGCGTGTGCCGGTCCGCGGGCCAGGTCTCCGACGCCCTCGACGAGTTCGGCGCCCCGTACGTGGTCAAGGACGACGGCCTCGCCGCGGGCAAGGGCGTCGTGGTGACGGACGACCGCGCCCTCGCCGAGCGGCACGCCCGGGAGTGCGGCCGCGTGGTCATCGAGGAGTTCCTCGACGGCCCCGAGGTGTCCCTCTTCGTGCTGAGCGACGGTGTGCACGCGCTGCCGCTGCTGCCCGCGCAGGACTTCAAGCGCGCCTACGACGGCGACCGGGGCCCCAACACCGGCGGCATGGGCGCCTACGCCCCGCTGCCGTGGGCGCCGCAGGGCCTCGTGGACGAGGTGATGGAGTCGGTCGTGCGGCCGACCCTCGCGGAGATGAACCGGCGCGGCACGCGCTACCAGGGCCTCCTCTACGTGGGTCTGGCGCTCACGTCGGGCGGCCCGCGCGTGGTCGAGTTCAACGCGCGGTTCGGCGACCCGGAGACGCAGGTGGTCCTGGACCGGCTCGCCACCCCGATCGGCGCGGTCCTCCAGGCCACCGACACGGCCGGGCTGGGCGGCATCGGCTCCCTCCAGTGGAAGCCGGGCGCGGCGGTCACCGTCGTGGTCGCCGCGGAGAACTACCCGGGCGACCCGGTCAAGGGAGACCTGATCGGCGGCCTGGACGCGGCCAACGCGCTGGAGGGCGCGTACGTGCTGCACGCCGGCACCGCGTGGGAGGGCACCGACGGCGTCAAGGCGAGCGGGGGCCGTGTCCTCAACGTGGTCGGCACCGGCGCCGACCTCCGCCAGGCGCGCGAGCGGGCGTACGAGGCCGCGTCGCGGATCGAGCTCCGCGGCTCGTTCCACCGCACCGACATCGCCGAGCGCGCCGCCGCCGAGCTGTAGCAAGGACCGGAGAACCCACATGAGCGGCTTCGTCGTCACCCCCGAGCCCGTCCGGGTCGAGGGGCTCACCCACCTGCACACCGGCAAGGTGCGCGACCTGTACGCGGCGGCGGACGGCAGCCTGGTGATGGTGGCCAGCGACCGCGTGTCGGCGTACGACTGGGTGCTGCCCACCGAGATCCCGGGCAAGGGGCGCCTGCTCACCCAGCTGTCCCTGTGGTGGTTCGACCAGCTGGGGGACCTGGTGCCCAACCACGTCCTGTCCGACGTCCCACCGGCGGGAGCGCCCGCCGACTGGGACGGGAGGACACTGGTGTGCCGCCGGTTGGACATGGTGCCGGTGGAGTGCGTGGCGCGCGGCTACCTGACCGGTTCCGGCCTCGCCGAGTACCGGGTCGACGGCACGGTGTGCGGCGTCGCCCTCCCCGACGGCCTCGTCGACGGCTCCGAGCTTCCCGAGCCGGTCTTCACCCCGGCCACCAAGGCCGAGGTCGGCGACCACGACGAGAACGTGTCGTTCGAGGTCGTGGCCGACCGGCACGGAGCCGCCCTCGCCGCCGAGCTGCGCGACCTCACCCTGCGCGTGTACCGGCGCGGCCGGGAGCTGGCGCGGGAGCGCGGCGTCATCCTCGCCGACACCAAGTTCGAGTTCGGCCGGGACGCCGACGGCGCCCTGGTGCTGGCCGACGAGGTGTTCACCCCCGACTCCTCCCGGTACTGGCCGGCGGACGAGTGGGCCCCCGGACGCCCGCAGACCTCCTTCGACAAGCAGGTCCTGCGGGACTGGCTGGCCTCGCCCGAGTCGGGGTGGGACCGGGCCTCGGAGACCCCGCCGCCCGCGCTTCCGGAGCACGTGGTGGAACGCACGCTGGACCGCTACACGGAGATCCATGAGCGCCTGACCGGCCGGAAGCCCGGTCTCCGCGCCGGGAACCGGTAGTGATTCGGCGCACGGGGCAGTCGTTTCACGTCGGGGACCACGTATGGTGGTGACGTTGTGCGCGGCGTCCCGCCGGCGTCCTGCCACGCGCGCGGCATCCCTGGTCTTTCCCTTGGGCCGAATACCTCTTTGGCTGTTTGACCGGTCCCCATCCACGTCCGGCGGGTATACCACGTTCTGTGCCGGTACACGCGGGTGGGTGCTATAGAGTCGTCGCGAGCACCGGCTTCACCGGCCGCGCAGGTCACGCGCAAGATGGTCGCAACGTTCCAGGGGAAACCCGCGTCTAAAACGCATACAGGCGAAACCCGACGAGGGTGACCTTTTTTCACATCTGCCTCACAAAGGAGCACATGAGCATGGGCCAGGAGGTTCGTTACCGCGTCCGCGGCGGACGCCCCCTCAGTGGAACGGCGTTCATCCAAGGCGCGAAGAACGCCGTCCTGCCGATGATCGGGGCCGCTCTACTCGCGGCCAAGGGCCGTACCGTGCTGCGGAACGTGCCCGTCATCGAGGACGTCTACCGCGCGCTTGAGCTCGCCGAACACGTGGGCGCCAAGGTCGAGTTCCACGAGGCCGAGCGCACCGTCGTCATCGACGCGTCCCGTCTCAACGACCCCGAGCGCGCCGTCCTGCCCGCCGAGATCGCGGCCCGCTTCCGCGGCTCCGTGCTCTTCGTTCCCGCGCTGATGCACCGCACCGGCCGCGCCCGCATCGAGGGCGTCGGCGGTTGCAACCTGGGCAGCCGCAACCTCGACTTCCACTACCGGGGCTTCGCGCGCCTGGGCGCGGAGGTCACCGAGGACCTCGAGCGCAACCACATCAACGTGGAGGCCAGCAACCTCCGCGGTGGCCGCCTCTACCTGGACACGCCGTCCCACACCGGTACCGAGAACCTGCTCATGGCCGCCGTCCTGGCGCCGGGCACCACGGTGATCGAGCACGCGGCCCTCGAGCCCGAGGTCATCGACGTCATCAACTTCCTGAGCGCCATGGGCGCCAGGATCAGCGGCGGCGGCACCGGGCTCATCACGGTCGAGGGCGTCGAGGAGCTCACCGCGGTCGAGCACACGATCATGTCGGACCGCATCGACGCCGGCGTGTTCGCGATGACCGTCGCCGCCACCGGTGGCGAGGTCAGCCTGGTGGGCGCCCACCTGGACCACCTGGGCGTGGCCCGCTGGAAGCTCGAGCAGATGGGCGTGGGCTTCTCCCAGGAGGGCGCGGTCCTGCACGTGCAGAGGGACCCCTCCGTGCCGCTGCGCCCGATCAACGCCGTCACCTCGCCGTTCCCGGGCTTCGCGACCGACCTCCAGTCGCCGCTGATGGCCCTGGCCACCCTGGCCGAGGGCGAGAGCTACATCCACGAGGCCATCTACGACGGCCGGTTCGCCCTGGCCGACGAGCTCAACAAGATGGGCGCGAAGATCGAGGTCGAGGGCACCCGCGCCATCGTGCACGGGCCGACCAACCTGCGCGGGGCCGAGGTCATCGCCCACGACCTGCGCACCGGTGCGGCCCTGGTCCTCGCCGGACTGGTCGCGGAAGGTGAGACAATCGTGGCGCCCGGATACCTGGTTGACCGCGGTCACTCCCAGTTCGCGGCGAGGCTCGCTGCTCTCGGCGCGGACGTGGAGCGCGTCGTCGTCTCGTAGGGAGCCGAAAGCGCAGTTCAAGCCGGGGTGGGGGCTTGCCTCCCACCCGGGCTTTCGGCGTTGATATCGAAAACGATCTTCTTTGGCCCCGCACAATGGGTACGATCTCGGCAATCATGCCGTGACAGAGATCGGGTCGGGAAACCAGTGGGCGCACATAGTGAAGAGCGTGGAATGGTAGCGGGGAGCAACCCGAGGTGAGTGCCCAGCGTACTGGCGATTTGACGATCGGCGTCATAGGGCCCCATGAGGTGGTCGAACGGGTCATGCTCATGGGCCCGGGGTCCACCGGGCCCCTCAACGCCAGACTCATCGCAGCCGCGTACCGAGATGAGCAAGAGGCGACGGACAAGGTCGTCAGGCTGGGTTCGGCGATCGACGCCTACCTGTTCGCCAGCCCTGTCCCGTACGAGTTCGCGCGCAAGGCCGGGGTTCTCACGATGCCCGCCACCTTCGTGCCGCTCGGCGGGGCCAGCCTGCACGAGGCCCTGCTCCGGGCGACCCTGGACGACCGGTACGACCCGACCAGAGCCAGCCTCGACGTGCTCAGCCGCGCCGACGTGGTCGAGGCCTACTCCGAGGTCGACCTGCCCGTGGACGGCATCCACGTGCACGAGGAGCTCACGAACACCGCGCAGCTCACGTCCTTCCACGAGGGGCTGTGGCGGCGCAAGGCCACCCGCATGGCGATCACCTGCGTGCGCGGCGTCGCCGAGCGGCTGGAGGCCATCGGCGTCCCCGTGATCCGGTTGCGGCCCACCAACGCCGGCGTGCGCAGCGCCCTCCAGACCGCGGGTCTGCTGGGGGCGCACCACCGGCTGGAGGAGGCCCAGCTGGGCGTCGTGGTGGTGGACGTGCCCACGCTGCGGGACTCGTCCCGGCGGTCGACCCCCCGGTACTGGCGCGAGGAGCTGCGGCTGTCGCTGCACCGGCTCCTCCTCCAGGAGGCCCACCGGATCAACGCCACGGCCCACCGCCTGGACGACCATTCGTTCATGGTGACCGCCACGCGGGGATCCCTCGTGACCGCGACCGAGGGGTTCCGGCAGCCGCCGTTCGTGGAGCGCATCAAGGCGGAGCTGGGGATCGCGATCGAGGTCGGGATCGGCATGGGGCGCACCACCCAGGACGCCGAGGCGCACGCCCGGGCCGCCCTGAACCGCGCCCAGGCGTCCCGTCAGAGCTTCGCGGTGGACCGCGAGGGTCGTTCCCTGGTCCCCGCCCAGCGCGCGCCCGCACGGCAGTCCTCCGAACCGCTGCGCACCAAGGGCCGCGAGACGTTGATTCGGCTCTCGGAGAAGATCGCCGAGGAGGACGGCCCGCTGGTCGTCGACGCGGAGAACGCCGGGCGCATGCTCGGCGTCACCTCCCGGACCGCGCGCCGGCTGCTGCGCACCCTCGTCGAGGAGGGGCTGGCATGGCCGCTGCCCCCCAACCGCACCCTCCAGCCCGGCCGCCCGCGCCAGCTCTACAGGCTGATCGTGGAGAAGCTGGACAAGGACGCGGCGGGCAAGTAGGCGGTGGGCGGACAGGCGCCACACGTACGCGGGCGGGGGCGGTTCCCAACGGGACCGCCCCCGCCGCGTGCTGCCCCGGTGCTGCGGGGGCGACCGCCCGGGGACGGGGACGGGCGACCGGGCGAGGGCCCGGTGCTGCGGGGGGCGACCGTGTAAGGCCCCGGTGGACGACCGGGCGAGGGCCCGGAGGCTCCCGGGCGAGGGCCCGGCCCCAGCCGCGAGGGGCTGCGGAGCAGTCCGGGACCACTCTGTGAGGCGTCCGCGGGGGCCTGTGGGGAACAAGCCCCGGGGCGAGGCGATCGGGCCCGTGAAGGCGTCCGGGGCGACCGGGCGGCCAGGTTCGCGGTGACGGACAGCGGGCCGACCAGGTTTTCCGGAGACGTGGCGGACCGCGTACGGGATCCGCCGGAAGCGGTACGGCCGGGTTCTCCACAGGCCGTGGAGAGGCGTTGCCCGCGGAACGGCCCGGTGGGAGCGTGGAACACGGGGGCGCCGCACAGCGGCCACGGGGAGCCGCGGGTCCCCCGAATCGACGCTACCCCTCTCCAACCCGCCCCCGCCATCCCCGTCCACAGGCTGTGGATAATCCGGTGACAATCCCGTTCCCCGCTGCCAGACCCCCGCGCATGGACGACGAGGCGGCCCCCGCTCCCGGGGGCCGCGCACCGGCCACCCGGGCGCCCGTGCGGCCGGTGCGCCGGACACCCCGGCCGGCCGGACGGGCACCGCCGCACGGGCACCCCCGCGGGTTCCCTAGCGGCGCTCGGCGTAGGAGGTGGCCACGGCCAGGAACGCGTCGTTCTCCTCAGGGGTGCCGAGGCTCACGCGGGCGCCCTCGCCCGCGAACGGGCGCACCGAGACGCCCGCCTCCGCGCACGCGGCGGCGAAGTCGAGCGTGTCCCCGTCCAGCCGCAGCCACACGAAGTTGGCCTCGGTCGGCGGCACGGTCCACCCGGAGGCGACGAGCGCGTCGCGGACGCGGTCGCGCTCCGCGACGGTGGCCGCCACCCGCTCCATGAGCTCGTCCTCGGCGTCGAGAGAGGCGATCCCCGCGGCCTGGGCGATGTGGTTCACGGCGAACGGGACGAGGGTCTTGCGGACCGCGTCGACCACCGGCGGGTGGCCGACCAGGTAGCCCAGGCGCACCGCGGCCAGGCCGTAGGCCTTGGAGAACGTGCGCAGCACGGCGACGTTGGGCCGGTCCCGGTAGAGGTCGACGCCGTCGGGCACGCGGGGGTCGCGCACGTACTCCAGGTACGCCTCGTCCAGGATCACCAGCACGCTGTCCGGGATCCGGTCCAGGAAGGCGGTCAGCTCGTCCTCGCGGACCGTGGTGCCGGTCGGGTTGTTGGGGTTGCAGACGATCACCATGCGGGTGGCCGGGGTGACCGCGTCCGCCATGGCGTCGAGGTCGTGCGCCTCGTCCTTCAGCGGAACCTGCACGGGGGTGACCCCGGCGAGCCCGGCGAGCAGCGGGTAGGCCTCGAAGGACCGCCAGGCGTAGACGACCTCGGCCCCGGGTTCGCCGACCGCCTCCAGGAGCTGCTGGAGCATGCCGACGGAGCCCGCGCCGAGGGCGAGGTGCTCCTCGGGGACGTCCAGGCGCCGCGCGAGACGGGAGGTGAGCTCCTCGGCGCCCGGGTCGGGGTAGCGGTTCAGCTCTGCGGCCGCCCGCGCGACGGCCTCACGCACCGAGGGGAGGGGGCCGTAGGGGCTCTCGTTGGAGGAGAGCTTGACGGACCGGCCTTCGGGGCCGACGACCTTCCTGCCCGGCTTGTACGGGGGGATGCTCTCCAGCACCGACCGCAGATATGGCGATTTCGACTCCGACACCATTGTCCTTCCTCAATACTTTGTGCTAACCCCGCGACACGCTCAGCGATCTCGCGCCCGGGCCGATCACCGCACCCAGCGGAAATATCGCACAAACGAGGAGATAGCACCATGCGTTTGCGTCCCTGTCCCGCCGGCTCAGCTCGGATTCCGGCTGGTCAGAACCCCCGCCCGCGGGGAGGGCGGGCACACGTCCGGCCATTGGCTCTTCCCATGGTCCTACCCGTGGTGGTCATGCTCAGTGCGTGCGGCGGCGGGGCCGAGGGGGGAGACGATCCCAACGCCGAGGCCGCCGCCGCCCTGTACGACGCGCACCCGCTGCACGTCCGCGACGCCACCCTCGTGCCCGAGGGCAGTGAGAGCGGCACCTACTCCGAGCTTGTCACAGTGCGGTACAGCGCCGAGGTCCGGGCCACCACCGAGCTGGACAAGCCCGAGTGCCTGGACGCCTCGAACCGCTGGGGGGACCTGGACGGGGTGCAGGGGGCGCCCGCCTCCGTGGCCGCCTACGAGTGGTCCGAGGGCGCGGTGTCGCACATGCTGGTCCAGCTGGACGAGGGCACCGCCGCCGAGGCGCTCGCCGCGAGGCCTCCGGAGAGCTGCGCCGCGTACACCGCCACCTACGAGGACGGGACCACGTCCGACTACGGGGTGAGCGACCTGGAGGAGGTCCCGGAGATCGGCGACGAGTCCCGCGCCTACGCCATCGAGGTGAGCTCCGCGGAGGAGGACAGCCGCATGTTCAGCATCATGTACCGCAACGGCGGCCTGGTGGGCACCACGTCGATCCTCGGCCAGGGCGCGCTGGAGGACTACGAGGAGATGCTCGTCGAGTTCAGCGAGGCCGCCGTGGAACGCCAGGACCGGATGCTGGGCTGAGGACCCCGGCCGCACCGCGGCGGCCCGCCCGGGATCCCGTTGTCCGGCCCGGCCCCGGCGGGCGGCGCGTCGGCGCCCGGACGCCCGGTTCCCCGCGGGGGCCGCACGGAACCGGTCCGGCGGGGGCCGGTCCCGTGCGGGAACCC
This sequence comes from Nocardiopsis tropica, assembly GCF_042660575.1. NCBI lineage: Bacteria > Bacillati > Actinomycetota > Actinomycetes > Streptosporangiales > Nocardiopsidaceae > Nocardiopsis > Nocardiopsis tropica. The sequence continues at coordinate 33,458 of NZ_JBHSUF010000008.1, read as the reverse complement.
GTCACACCGGCTGGCCGGTGTCGGCGTCTCGCGAGTGGTCGGGCATCATCCTGGCCGGGTGCTCACGCGCCGCCCGGAGCGTCTCCGCGGCCCGGGCCGCGTCGTGCCGCTCGGCGTCCCGCCTGGCCGCCTGGCGCGGCCGGGGAAGCCTGCGCGGCGGCCCGACCAGTTCGAGGCCGGTCACGGCGCCGAAGGAGGCGACCACCGCCCCGCTCCCCCGGTCGACGAGCACCGCGCGCACGCCGGTACGGCGGCGCCCGCCGATCCTGACCGCGTACACGACGTCCACACGCCGCCCGTGGCGCATCCCGTCGTAGCGCAGGAACCGCCAGCAGCCGTGCCTCCACACGTCGTCGGGCTCGGCCTTGATCATCACGTTCTCGTTGGTGCGCCACACGTCGCTGCGGCGCAGTCTGCGCACCGTACGGCGCATCGGGACCTCGCGCAGCTCGCACGGCTCCCGGTGGAGGGTCCGGGCCGCCACCTCGCGCAGCTCGGGGCTGAGAGCCGCGAGGAGCAGCAGTTCCGCGCCCAGGACCCAGCCGTGCAGCGCGGTGGGGGCGAGGGCCACCTGCCACCCGGCGGGCTCCAGGCCCGGCGTGGCCAGGGCGGCGGCGGACAGGAGCCCGGCCCGGGTGAGCGTGCGCCAACCGATGGGGGCGCGGCTCAGCCCGCCGAAGCAGCCGCAGCCCGCCTCCGGGTCGCGCCTGCGCGCCAGGACCAGCACCACCACCGACGCGGCGAACACGACGGCGGTGAGCAGGCGCACGGCGTCGCCCGGGAGGCCGGTGAGGACCAGCAGCCCGACGGCGAGCGCGACCTCCAGGAGGCCGGTCCCGACGGTGGCCGGGCGTCGCAGGCGCTCGGGCACCAGGACGGCCAGTCCCGAGCCGGCGGCCTGTCCGGTGGTCTTGCTCGCGGCGCCGAGCAGGAGCAGCACCGCCAGCAGCGGCAGCTGGACCTCGCGGAACGCCTCCACGATCTCCGGCAGCATGGTCATCCCTCCCCGTTGTGGACCGTCATGGTCGCGTTGAAGCAGCCGTCCTCCAGAAGCCCCCCGAGCGCGACGAACGCGGTCATGGTCAGGGAGGCGATCCGCCCCGCCCCCTGGCCCCCGCAGGCGGGGCACAGGTCGCACAGCCAGCTGTCGGCGGCGGCGCAGTCCACGACGGGGAGCACGGCCGTGTCCCTCGTGCAGTCGTTGCGCAGGTTCGGCGTCGCACCGGCGGACAGCAGCGGAAGCGGCACGCAGGAGGTGCGCCGGTCGCAGTCCGCGTCGTGGCCGACGGGGTCGAGGGCCGGATAGGCGAGGCCGTCGACGCGGGCGCGCGGGTCCAGGTGGGACGAGCGCCCCCAGGCGGGGTCGTACCAGGTGGCGATGCCGCTGAGCGTGGTGGAGTGGCGGGGTGTGGGCGGCCTCGGCGGTGTGGCGCTGAGCGGGTAGGGCGGCTGCGTCGTGGCCGGTCGGGCGGCCCACACGGCCCCCTCGCGCCAGACCCCGACGGCGTCGAAGACGTAGCCGGGTTCCAGGCGCGGGTGGCGGACGGCGATGCGGCCCGAGGTGCGGTAGGGGAGGACCACGGTCGTGCGGGGACGGCCGTGGCCGGGGTCGATCTCCAGGGTCTCGCCCTCGCGGCCGACGATGACGCCGGTCGCCCGGGCGGCCTGGGCCCACACGCGTTCGGCGACGAGGCGGCCGTCCTGCGAGCAGAGCACCACGGCGTCGTCGCCGTCCCTCAGGTCGTCGGGCCGGACCTCTCCCCCGCGCCAGAACACGGTGGCGCGGTCGTACAGGAACCGCTCCTCGCCCCGGGGCGTGGCCAGGCAGAGCATGTGCGTGGTGGCGCCGACGACCACGCCGCGCACGACGCGGTCGCCCACCGGTGTGGGTTCGGGCGCGGTCTCGGGGCCGAGCACCGCCGCGGTGAACCTTCTGCGGTCCCTTCCGCTGTCCGTCATCACTGACATGTCGTCTGCGCCCCCTTGTCACCCGACTCGTCACTCTCTGCCCATTGTCCCGGTCGGAACCACCGGCCACCGGCCACACGCCGACACGCACCTGTTCGGGTGGTCCGCATGTCCCGGACCTTGCTCGCGGCAACCTTCCGGAAGCCGGTACGTCCGGGGCAGTGCCCCATGCGGACCATCCACCATGATGACCGCATGCAGCCGCTTGAGTACAGCTTGTGGCTGCAAAGTCGCAGATAGACCCGATACACACCGATAGATCCACAAAAATGACCAAGAGTCTGCGCGCCGCCCCGCCCTTCCCCGGCCCCGCGCCCCGGCGTGTCGGGGGTCCGGCCCGGGGCCGCCGCCCGACGGGACCGGCCCTCCATGGCGTGCCGTTGGCCGGCACATGGGGCACAGGTGCCCGGAGATTTGCGTTCGCTGTGTGACAGTGAGGGGAAGAAAGCATGACAAAGCAGCACGCAGCACCTGTGAGAGTCGGTGGTCGGCGTGACAGGAACTACCCGGACCCCCAGGTACGACGAGTTCAGCCGCTACGTGGCCGAGCGCGGCCCCGCCCTGCTGCGGATGGCCCGCTCCCTCACGAACAACCTCGCCGATGCCGAGGACCTGCTCCAGGCCGCCCTCGTGAAGACCTTCCTCTCCTGGGAGCGGATCGCCGACCCGAAGGCCCGCGACGGGTACGTGCGCCGGGCGATGGTCAACACGCAGATCTCCGAGTGGCGCCGCAAACGGCTGGACGTCTACCCCACCGACGACATCCCCGAGCAGCGCGTGGACGACCCCACCTGGCGCAGCGACCTCGCCGACGTGGTCGGGCGGGCCATCGAACGCCTTCCCGACCGCCAGCGCACCACGGTCGTCCTCCGCTACTACGACGACCTCACCGAGGCGCAGATCGCCGCCCGGATGGGCGTCACGCTCGGCACCGTGAAGAGCACCCTGTCCCGGGCCGTGGACAAGCTGCGACGCGACGCCGACCTCGTCATCGAGCGCGCCGTCAACTGACCCGCCGACACCGGCGGCGCGACGGGCAGGCCCTCCCACGGCCCCGCCCCCTCCCCGGACACGGACCGGCACAGCCCCGAGGGGCGCGCCGGGCCCCGCGCGCCTGTCCGGACGGACACCGGGAAGGAATTCGCAGGCAGTGCCGGACGGCGCCCGCGAACAGGGCCGATACGGCAGAGGCGGCATGACACCGTGATCGGATCTTCCGGTCACCCTGGGAGAAACCACCGACACCCTCCGGCATGATTATCGGCGTTCCCGGCGGGCATGGCCTGATCCGGCGGGTGGAACTGCGGACCGGCGGAGGGCGCCCGCGCGGCCCGGTTCCCGTTGCGGGGCGCCGACGGCCACGGACCGTCCACCGCCGGCTCCGAAGGGGGTCGACGGTGTCGACGGCCCAGGCCGGCGTCGGCGCCCCACGAGGAACCGCACCGCGCAGGAGTCCCGGACGGCCCCGCGACACCGCGCCGAGCGCGCCTCCGGCCGACCGCGGCGGAATCCGGTTCCGCCGGGCCCGGAGGCCGTGGCCGGGCGCGAGGCGCCCCGGACCGCAACCGTCCGCCGACGAGGAAAACGACGGGCACCGAGAAAGGAGAGGCGTCCCATGACCCTGGTAGACGTCCACATCCAAGATCGATATCCGACACGCGTCGAGTCCGGTTCCGACCGGAAGTGGATCACCAGCGACGAACCGACCGTCCGAGGCAGCGCGCAGGAGGGACCGGCCTCCGCCGAAGAGCTCGCCGAACACGCCCGCAACGGATTCCACATCCAGCGGGACCTGCTGTCCGACCAGGAGGTCGGCGCCTGCATGGACGAGCTCAAGGCGATGACCGACGACCCGGCGATCCGCTCCGACGAGCGCACGATCATCGAGCCCGCCTCCGAGGAGGTCCGCTCGGTGTTCGACGCCCACTTGTTGAGCGATCGCATCGCCCGTCTGATCCGGGAACCCCGGATCCTCGACAGGGCGCGCCAGATCCTCGGCTCCGAGGTCTACGTGCACCAGAGCCGGGTCAACTTCATGCCCGGCTTCCGCGGCACCGGCTTCTACTGGCACTCGGACTTCGAGACCTGGCACGCCGAGGACGGCATGGCCGACATGGCGGCCGTCAGCATGTCCATCGGGTTGACCGACAACCACCCGTTCAACGGCGGGCTGATGCTCATGCCGGGCGCCCACCGGACGTTCGTCCCGTGTCTGGGCCGCACGCCGGACGACAACTACAGGTCCTCGCTGAAGGCCCAGAAGGTCGGTGTCCCGCAGGAGGAGGACATCGCCGAGCTGGCCCGGCGCCACGGGATCGAGCAGTTCACCGGCCCGAGCGGGTCGGCGCTGTGGTTCGACTGCAACAGCATGCACGGATCAGGGAACAACATCACCCCGTACCCGCGCTCGAACATCTTCGTGGTGTTCAACAGTGTGGAGAACGCTCTGGTCGAGCCGTTCGCCGCGCGGGAGCGCCGGCCCGGGTTCGTCGCCTCGCGCGACTTCACGCCGCTGAGGGCCTGACCGGGGACGTCGCGCCCGCGGTCGACCGCGCGCGCGACCGCCCGGCCCGCCGGAGGGCGGGCCGGGCGCCCCGGACACGGACGGCGCCCCACCGCGGCGCCGCTTCCCCTCCCCGACCCCCGAGAGCCCGGCCCCGGGGCCGCGGTCGGCCCGCACCGCGCGTACCTGACTTTCGTCAGATGACGGGACCGGCGCCGGACGTTACCTTCCGAGATATGAGAACCTCCCCGGCAGCGATCCCGCCCGGACACGCCGCCCTGGCGTGCTCGGTCCTCGTGGCTCTGCCGGCTCTTGTGTGGCCCCTCCTCTTTCTCCTCGTCCCGCTGCCCGCCCTGCTCACCGGGCGCCTGTCCTCGGATCCGCGCCCTGCTGTCGCCGTGTACGCGACCGGTGCGGCGGGAGGCGCCGGATGGCTGCTGTTGTCCGGTCAGCCCTTGGGACTGTGGATCACCGGGAGCGTCCTGGTGCTGTTCGCCGTGCCCCTCCCCTGGTTGGTGGGCCTGTACCTGCGCAACGCCGCAGCCCTGGAGGAGGCGGGGTGGGATCGGGCGCGGTTCCTGGAGAGCGAGGCGAGACTCGTCGCCGAACGGGTCCGCATGCGCGAGCGCTCCCGCATCGCCGGCGACCTCCACGACGCCGTGGGCCACGAGCTCAGCCTGCTGTCGCTGCGCGCCGGCGCCCTGGAGATGGCGGAGGACCTGTCCGAGCAGCGGCGTTCCGAGGCCGCCGAGCTGCGCGAGGCGGCGGCACGTGCGGCCGACCGGCTGGCGGAAGCGCTCGGTGTGCTGAGAGTCGATGGCGAGGCCGCGCCTCTGGGTCCGGCGGACGACACCCTCACCGCCCTGGTGGAACGCTCCAGGGCGTCCGGGATGGAGGTGGTTCTGAGCCAGGAGGGCGACACGCGTGCGCTGCCCGTGCTCGTGGACCGGGCCGTGTACCGGGTGGTCCAGGAGTCCCTGACCAACGCCGCCCGGCACGCTCCTGGCGCGGCCGTGCGGGTCACCGTCGAGACGGGGGCCGACGAGGTCGTGGTCCGGGTCGTCGGATCCGCGCCCGGGAAGGGATACCCACGAACCCACGGGGTGAGTGGCGGAACCGGGCTCGAGAGTCTTCGCGAACGTGTCAGGCTGGTCGGCGGGACGTTCGGTGCGGGGCCCGAGGGGCCGGGCTGGGCCGTGTCGGCCCGTATGCCCGTACGGGGGCGGCCGCACCCCGGGGGCGCGGCGGCACGGGACCAGCACGCGGAACCGTCGGGCCTGAGCACCCACCGCCTTGCCCGCCGCCGTACCGGGTGGGCGATAGGCCTGATCGTGGGCCTCGCCATGACAGCGGCTCTCCTGGGATACGGGCTGGCTCTCGCCCTCAACGCGCACCAGGCCGCGACCGCGACACTGGAACCCGAGGTCTTCGAGCAGTTGCGCCCGGGCCAGGACCGGGCCGAGGTGGAGGCCGTCCTGCCCGAGAACCGGCTGGGCGCGACCTCCACAGGCGGGGAGGAGAACGGGATGCGGCCGGGACTGGAGTGCTCCCTCTACCGGTCGAGCCCGCAGATCTTCGACGGTGACCACGATCGGTACCGGCTGTGCTTCGACTCCGAAACCCTGGTGTCGGCCGAGGTGGTGACGTGGTGAGGAGGGTGACGCCGACCATGGTCAGAGTGCTGCTGGTGGACGACGAGGCGATGATCCGCGCCGGTGTGCGTTCGATCCTCGCCAACGACCCGGGGATCGAGGTGGTGGCGGAGGCCGCCGACGGCCGGGAGGGCGTCGAGATGGCACGTGCGTACCGCCCCGACGTCGCCCTGGTCGACATCCGCATGCCGGTGATGGACGGGCTGGACGCGGCGGCCGAGATGCGGCGCGTCGCACCGGGAACGGGCGTGGTCATCCTGACCACCTTCGGCGAGGAGGAGTACGTGGTCCGGGCCCTCGCCGGAGGCGCCGACGGGTTCCTCCTCAAGACGGGCGACCCCCGTGAGCTGATCCTGGGGGTCAGGGCCGTGTCCGAGGGCGGCGCGTTCCTCTCCCCGCGGGTGGCACGGCGGGTCCTGGACGAGCTGGACCGCGGCCGGGCCGCGGAGCGCCTCGCGGCCGGTGGGCGGGTGAGCGGCCTGACCCGACGCGAGCGCGAGGTCCTGGCCCTGCTCGGCGCGGGGCTGTCCAACCTGGAGATCGGTCGCAGGCTCTTCCTCGTGGAGGGCACGGTGAAGGGTCACGTCAGCACGATCCTCAAGCGCCTGGGGGTCCGCAACCGCGTGGAGGCGGCGGTACTGGCGCACGAGGCGGGCCTGGTCGACCACGCCGGGAACGCCCCCGGGCCCCTTCCGGACGGCGGCTGAGGGGCCCGCCGGGGTCCGCCCGGCGGGGCGGACCCCGGCGCCGGTCAGTCGGCGCCCAGCCCCTCGGCCGGGGCTATCCGCGCCGCCCGCCGGGAGGGGAGCACGGTGGCCGCCGCCGCGATGACCAGGGCGGACACGAGGACGAGTGCCAGCTCCGCCCAGGGGACCGCGACGACGAGGGGTGCGGTCCCCCCGACGACCGCGTTCACCCCGACCAACCCGTAGGGAATGCCGATCACGAGCCCCAGCAGTGCGCCCAGGACGGCGATGACCGCTGCCTCCACCGCGAGTGTGCTCCTCAGCCCCCCTCTGGTCAGTCCCAGCGCCCGCAACAGTGCCAGTTCCCGCGTCCTCTCCAGGACGGACAGGCTCAGGGTGTTCGCCACTCCGAGGCTGGAGATGACCACCGTGACCAGGAGCATCGCCAGCGACAGGTTGACGAGGACGTCGAGGACGTCGGTGAGGCCGGTCCGTTCAGCGAGGGCTCCGCTCAGCGTGATCGCGGGGTCCGCCCCGGCCACCCGGCTCATCTGCTCGGCGAGGGCGTCGTAGTCGGCCCCGGCGGCAGCCGTGCCCCAGACCATGCCCCGCTCGTCACCCGGGGCGACCGCGTCCAGGGCCTCCTCCCGCACCACGGGGCTCGCGGCCCCGGAGGAGGTGGCGAGTTCGGACGCGTACAGCGTGAAGCGGTGCGCCTCGCCGTCGACGGACAGGTCGACGGTCTCCCCCTGCGCGGCGCCGAGCGCGTTCAGCTGGTCCTCGGACACCAGCATGGCCGGGGCTCCGGTGCCGTCCGCGGCCAGGTCCTCGGCCCCGACGGCCCGCGCCAGCTCCGGGGAGACCCCCACCAGGGTGGTCTCGCCCAGACCCTCGACGGTCACCTGTTCGGTGCGCGGCGTCTCCACCAGCACCAGGTCGTCGATGTCGCGGACCATGTCCACGGTCGCCGCGGGCACCGAGCCGGTGTCCACCCGCGCGCTCACGTCCACGGGGAACCGGTCGTCCAGATCACCGTCGATGGTGGCCCGCCCTGTGCTCGCGGCCGTGGCCAGGGCCGCGATCAGCCCGAGCCCGAGCACCAGGGTGAGGGTGGCCGTGGCCGCCCTGCCCGTGTTGCGCCGGAGGTTGGCCCCCGCCAGCTCGGCGACACCGCCCCGGAGACGCAGCAGGCGGTCGGCCCCTCCGATGAGACGGGAGATCGCGTAGCGCAGGGCCATGAGCAGGCCGACGGCGCCCACGGAACCGCCTGCGATGGACACGGGCAGGTTCTCGGCGAGCATGCCGAACACCATCACCGCCGCACCGGTGGCGGCCGCGGCGAGCCCCACCGCATGGGCGGGCCGGAAGCGGACCCCGTTCTGGAGCGGAGCCGAACGCAGTGCCTCGACCGGCGCGGTCCCGGCGGCCTTGCGGGCGGGGAACCACGCGGCGCACACGGTGGTGGCCACACCCGTCAGGAACGCCCCGGCCAGGGCCGGAACACCGACGTGCAGGCCGCCCCCGGTCAGTTCCATCAGCGAAGCGCCCGCGTACCCCGCGCCCACGCCCGCGGCCACACCGATCGCCGAACCGATGGAACCGATGATCAGCGCCTCGGCGAGAACCAGGTTGCGCACCTGGGACCTCTCCGCGCCCACCAGCCTGAGGAGCGCGGTGTCGCGGCGCCGCTGGGAGAGCAGGATGGTGAACGTGTTGGCGATGACCAGGGCGGCCGCGAGCAGGGCGATGAGGGCGAACACGAGCAGGATGAGTTCCAGCTGCTGGGCGCCGCCCGCGAACCGGTCCGCCGCCAGCCGGGACTGTTCCTCCGCCGTCATCGGGTGGAGATCGTCGGGCAGGTCGGCTCCCATGCTCTCGACCACCGCCTCCGGAGAAGTCCCGTCGGCGATGTCGGCCGTGACGCTCAGCGGGCTCTCCCCGGCGAAGAAGCCCTCCGACGTGTAGAACTGGTACTGGACCCCGGTCAGCGGCCGGAATCCGATGTCGGCCGCGCCGACGACGGTCATGTCGGTCGTTTCCCCGTCGCCTACGAGAAGGCTCACGGTGTCGCCCACCGCGAGCCCCGCGGAGTCGAGGGTCGGTGCGTCGGCCACCATCTCGGCGGCGTTCGCGGGCCACTCCCCCTCCGCCAGCTCGAACCACCGGAGTTCGTCCCGGTCGGAGATGCTGTAGAGGTTGGCGGTGGCGCGGATCTCGTCCGTGACGAGCTGGACGGTGCCCGCGTGGAGGGGGGCCGTGGCCGTGACGTCGGGGTGCTCGGCCACCTGCTCGGGCCATCCGGCACCGGGATCGGCCGCCTCCGGATCGCGGTCCACGATCACGTCGGCAGCCGACAGCGGGGCCGCGGCGACGATGCGCAGGCCGGCGGACGAGGTCGCGGCGAACACGGCGGTGGCCGCCAGGAACAGCGTGCCGAGCACGATCGCCGACAGGACCGAGGCGAGCCGGGCGGGGTGGGCGGCGGTCTGCGCCCAGGCGTAGCCGGGCATCAGGCCTCCGTCCGGGCCATGGCGGCCAGTACCTCGTCGGTGGTCGGCCGTTCGAGCGTGCCGTGGAGGGCACCGTCGGACAGCAGCAGCACCCGGTCGGCGTAGGTGGCGGCGACCGGGTCGTGGGTGACCATGACGATCGTCTGTCCGAGCCGGGTGCCCGCCTCGCGCAGCCGGCCGAGGAGTTCGTGGCCGGTGGAGACGTCGAGGGCGCCGGTCGGCTCGTCCGCGAAGACCACCGCGGGCTCGGTCAGCAGGGCTCGGGCGATCGCGACGCGCTGCTGCTGGCCTCCCGACATCTCGGAGGGGCGGTGTCCGAGCCGGTCCCGGATGCGCAGGGAGCCCACGATCTCGTCGAAGAACGCCCGGTCCGGGGTGCGGCCGGAGAGCTTGAGCGGGAGCAGGATGTTCTGCTCCGCCGTCAGGGCCGGCAGCAGGTTGAACGCCTGGAAGACGAAACCGATGCGCTCGCGCCGGAGCCGGGTCAGCCGCCGGTCGTCCAGGCCGGCGAGGTCCGTCCCCTCGACCAGCACCCTCCCCGAGGTGGGCGTGTCCAGCCCGGCCAGCAGGTTCATGAGGGTGGATTTTCCGGAGCCGGAGGGCCCCATGACGGCGACGAACTCGCCGCAGGAGAAACCGAGGCTCACCCCGGCCACCGCGGTCACCGCCGTCTCGCCCCCGCCGAACCTCTTGACGAGGTCGACCGCTTCGAGAGCGGTGTCATCCACTGTGATGGTCTGCTTGTTCATGGAGCCTTCCCTCGTCGGACCTTCGGGGTCCCACGCTAGGAAGGCGCGGTGTCGCGCCGACAGTGCCGACCGACGGGGGCCGCCCCCGACGATCGTCGGGGACGGGCGGGGGCCGGGGCGGGCCGGCCCCCTCAGAAGCGGCTGCCGGGCCTGGCCACGCTCACCTCTCCGGTGAAACCGCGGGCCGCGTGCCTCCTGCCCTCCTCCCACATGCCGGGGTCGGCGAAGTGGGTGAGAACCAGGTGCCCTGCCCCTGCCTCGGCGGCCAGCTCCCCGGCCATCGCGGCGGTGAGGTGGCCGTGGCCGTTCAGTGCCTGGTCGTCGGCCTCCAGGTAGGTCGCCTCGCACACGAACAGGTCGGCGCCCCCGGCCGCGCGCACGACGGCCTCGCAGTACCCCGTGTCGGAGGAGAAGGAGACCACCCTGCCGTCGGGGTCCTCGAAGCGGAGCGCGGCCGAGGGGACGCTGTGGTGGGCCCGGAAGGAGCGGAAGGACGTCCCGGCCGCCTCGTAGCGGGTCGTCCCGTCCATGGCCATCTCCCGGGGCTCGAAGGACTGGGCGATCGGGCTGTTCATCGTGGGCAGCGTCGGGATGCCGAAGACCGCGTCGAAGGCGGCCAGGCGCGGGGCCTCCCCCGCCGGGTAGTACAGGGGGATGCGCGGCAGGACCTCGGGGAAGGTCCACCGGTAGGCCCAGGCCATGAGGTCCAGGCTGTGGTCGGCGTGCAGGTGCGTCACCACGATCCCGCGCAACCGGTCGAGCCCGTAGCGCGCGCAGTAGGCCAGCAGGGACCCCGGGCCGGCGTCGACCAGCAGGACGCCGTCGCCGGTGTGCAGCAGGTAGCAGGAGGCGGGGCCCTCCGCCGTGGGCGCCGTGGCGTTGGATCCGAGGATTTCGAGTTCGAGCACGGTTGCTCCTTCGTACGGTGGCCTGGCGGTCTCAGGGGGCGGGGACGAGCAGGGTGGCGCGGCCGGGGACGACCGCCAGCGACACGGAGCGGCCGATCCGGGCGTCGGGCGGGACCCGGACCCCGAACACGTGGCCGTGCGCGTCGACCGTGAGGCGGACGGCGTCGCCGACGAACTCGGCGTGCACCACCCGCGCGGTCACCGCGGCCCCGTCGTCGCGGTCGGTGACGGTGAGGCTGTCGTCGCGCAGGAGGAGGCGTGTGCGGCCGTGGCCGGTCGGTCCCGTCCCCAGGTCCTCCGCCGGGATCCTCCACCGCCCGTCGAGCACCGCGGCCCCGTCCGGGGAGCGCTCCGCCTCCAGCAGGACCGCGCCGGCCAGGAAGTCCGCGACGAAGGCGTCGGCGGGGTCCTCCCAGAGTTCTCGGGGGGTCCCGAACTGCACCAGGGTCCCCTCGCGCATCAGGGCGATCCGCGTCCCCAGGGAGAGGGCCTCGCGCTGGTCGTGCGTGACGATCAGCGTGGCGCACCCCGAGGAGGAGAGCATGGCGGACAGCTCCCTGCGCAGGCCGCCCCGCAGCTGGGGGTCCAGGGCCGCCAGGGGCTCGTCCAGGAGGAGGACGTCCGGTTCGACGGCCAGGGCCCGGGCCAGCGCCACGCGCTGGCGCTGGCCGCCGGACAGCTGGCCGGGCCGGCGACCCGCCAGCTCGGTGAGCCGGGTCAGCTCCAGCATCTCGGCGACCCGTCGGCGCCTGCGGTCCGCCGGGAGCCGTCGGGCGCGCAGGCCGTAGGCGATGTTGCCCGCCACGCTCATGTGCGGGAACACCGCGTAGTCCTGCGGGACCAGGCCCACGCCCCGGCGGGCCGGGTCCAGGTGCGTGATGTCGCGCCCGCCCAGGCCGATGGCTCCCCCCGCGACCGGGGTGAGCCCCGCCACCGCGCGCAGGGTGCTGCTCTTGCCGCAGCCGGAGGGGCCGACGACGGCCACGGTCTCGTCGGGCCGCACCTGCACGGACACCCCGCGCACGGCCTCGGTGTCGCCGTAGCGGATGGTCAGGTCGGACACGGTGAGACCGGGCGCCCCGGTCTCGGGTTCACGGAGATCGGTCACGGAGTGCTCCTCAGGGCGCGCCGCCGGGCCAGCACGATGGCCGTCAGCACCGGGGCGACGAAGGCGATGAAGATGATCGACTGCGCGGACGCGGGTTCGAGCCTCTGTGTGGAGTAGGAGTCGAACAGGGCGAACGGCACGGTGGGCGTGGCGGGCGGGTTGACGAAGAAGGAGATGTTGAACTCGCCGAAGGAGAGGGCGAACACCATCGTCACCGCCTGGGTGAGGGCGGTGAGGCAGCCGGGAACGGTGACCGTGGCCAGGACCCTGGCCGAACCGGCCCCCAGGCTGCGCGCCACCCCTTCGTGGAGGCGCAGTTCCTCGTCCGCCAGCGCGGGGACCAGGGCGGCCAGGGTGAAGGGCAGCGTGAACACCACGTGTCCCATGACCAGCAGCAGCCCGCTGGGGCGCAGTGCCGCGTAGGCGCTCACCAGGGCGACGCTCAGCGCGATGCCCGGCACGGCCAGGGGGACGTTGACGAGGTATCCCGTCAGCCGGGTCAGCGGCGAGGGGTGGCGGGCCACCCACCAGGCCAGGGGTCCGGCGAGGACGAGGTTGACCGCCACCACCAGCGCCGCCACGGCGAGACTGCGGACGATGACGGGGGCGAGCGGGGGCCAGGCGTGGGCGAACCAGTCGAGCGTGAACCCTCCGCCCCAGGGCCCCTGCGAGAAGTCGACGCTGGTGGCGACCACCAGGGTCGCCAGGATCGGGATGAGGACGAAGGCGCAGACGGCCCGGGTGACGGCGCGGTTCACGAGGCCACCGCCCGACCGACCAGGCGCCCCAGGCCGCGTCCGAGGACCAGCGCCGCGACGGCCATGGCCGCCAGCAGCACCGCCAGGGTGGAGGAGGCGGCCAGACGGTAGCCGGTGGTCAGTGCGTTGGCCACGTCGAGCGGGAGCAGGCGGATGCCCTCGGAGAGCGTGGCGACCGTGCCGTACCCGCCCAGGGCGATCGCCGCCGCGGTGCCCCCGGTCTCGATGAGCGCGGGAAGCAGCAGGGGCAGGGTGACCGTGGCCAGTACACGCGCCTTGGAGGCGCCCAGGGTGCGGGCGCTCTCGGTGAGCGAGTGCGGCAGCCCGGCCGCGGCGGCGCGCAGCGGCCCCAGGACGCGGGGCAGCGAGAAGTAGACGTAGGCGACGAGGAGGCCGGGCAGGGTGTAGGCCAGGCCGGCGAACCCCTCCCACAGCGGTGCGAGCAGCCCGGTCCTGCCGTTGAGCACGATCGCGAAGAACCCGATGATGATGCCGGGGAGGGCGATCGGCAGGGTGAGCAGGGCGTCGGTGGAGGCGCCTCCGGCCCCGGCGCGGTCCTGCCGTGCCTGGTGCAGCACGACGGGGACGGCGATCACGAGCGTGGCCAGGACGGCCGCCCCGGCGACCAGCGCCGACGCGGCCAGGGACTCGCGGACGGACGCCGAGGCCAGGGCGTCGGCGTAGTGCTCCAGGGTGGGTCCCCCGTCGGCCGGGGCGCTGCCCAGGCCGAGGGAGTTGCCCACCAGCACCGCGACCGGGTAGGCGCTGAACAGGCCGATGACCGCGAGGGCCGGGAGCGCGGCGGTCCACGGGGGCGGCGTGCGAAGGCGCACGCGCGCGGTGCCGGGGGCCACTAGAAGCCGACCTCGCTCTGGTACATGTCGATGAACTCCTGCTGCCGCTCGCCCTGTTCGAGGTAGTCGATGGTGATCGCGCGCTCGTAGTCGGCCTCGGGCAGGACCTTGTCCGCGAGCTCCTCCGGCATCCCGCCGACCACCGGGCGCATGTACCCGTCCGCGAAGAGGCCCTGGCCCCGCTCGGAGAAGTAGAAGTCCAGGAGCTCCCTGCCGTTCTCGGCGTTGGGGGCGCCCTCGACCAGGCCGACGATGTAGGGAATCTGCAGCGACCCCTCCTCGGGGATGACGACGCTGACGTTCGCGCCCTCGTCCCGGAGCTTGTAGCCGTTGAAGTCGGTGTCGATGAGGATGGGGATCTCGCCCTGGGCGACCTTGGCGGTGGCGGTCTGGGCCGAGGTGGAGGCGCCGTTGTCCTTCAGCTCGGCCAGGTAGTCCAGGCCCGGCCCCCAGTCGGACAGGTCGCCGCCGAGCGCGTGGTTGACCGCCGTCGCGGCGGAGTAGCCCACGGCCGCCTGGGTGGGGTCGAGGTAGCCGACCTTGCCCTCGTAGGCGGGGTCGAGGAGGTCCTCCCAGCCTTCCGGCACGGGCGCGCCGTCCAGGTGGTCCTCGTTGACGATGAAGGCGATCGTGCCGGTGTGGACGGCCGTCCAGTTCCCGTCGGGGTCGCGCAGGTCCTCGGGGACCTCCTCCGCCCCCTCCGGCACGTGGGCCTGGAGGACGCCGGCCTCCACGAGCTGTCCGGCGAAGGCGATCCCGGTGTAGGCGACGTCGGCGACGGGCGCCCCCTTCTCCGCCTGGAGCGCGGCCAGGGCCTGCCCGGAGTTCTTCGGGTCGTTGGGGGCCTGGATCCCGGTCTCCTCGGTGAAGGCGGCCAGGACCTCGCCGTAGTTCCCCCACTCGGCGGGAGAGTTGTAGGTGATGACGGTGCCGCCGTCGCCGGTGGCCGAGGCCGGGGGGAGATCGGCGTTGCCGCAGGCGGTCAGGGCGAGGACGGCGGTGATCGCGGCCGCACTCAGGACGCCGCGGCCGTGGGCGAGGGTCATGGGGATCTCCGTGGTCGGCGCGGCGCCCGTCGGACACCGCTGTTCCAGATCGTGTGATTAAACGATTAATCAGCACTGTGACCTGCCATGACGCAAACGGTGTCCACGGCTTGAACTCCCGAGGAACAGCGCTCGGCGCTACCAGGCCCGCGCCGGTTCCGGTCCCTGCGGGCACACGGTACTTTTCGAGTCCACGGCCGCCGTCCCCGAGGAGTGCCATGCCCGAACCGACCAAGCGCGCGACCCTGCGGGACGTCGCGGCCGGGGCGGGCGTCTCGGTCGCCCAGGCCAGCTTCGCCCTCAACGGCACCGGCCGCGTGGCCCCGGCGACCGCGGAGCGGGTCCGCCGCGTCGCCGCGGAACTGGACTACCAGCCCGACGGCCGGGCCCGGGCGCTGCGCACCGGACGGCGCTCCGCCTACGGCGTGGTGATCCGGAACATGCGCAACCCCTTCTTCCTGGACGTGCTGCGCGGCATGGAGACCGTCGCGCACCGCAAGGGGGCGCTCCTGCTGATCATGAGCTCGGACTACGACCAGGAGCGGGAGGGCGCCGCGCTGCGCAGGCTCGCCGCCGAGGCGGTCGCCGGGATCGCCATCGCCCCCATCGGCCGGCGCGGCCGCCTCCTGGAGTGGATGGACCGCCACACCCATATCCCGGTGGTGGCCTTCAACTGCACACCGGAGCCCGATCGCGAGGGGGCCGCGAGCCGCCTGTCCACGGTCGGCCCCGACGACGACGCCGCCGTCTCCCTGGCCGTGGCGCACCTGGCGGAGCGCGGGCACCGCGAGGCCGCGCTGCTGACGGCGCCCGAGGCCCTGGCCGCCGACTGGGGACGCGAGGAGTCCTTCCTGCGCCGCTGCGCGGAGCACGGGATGGCCGGAGACGTGGTGCGCGGCCCGCTGGACCACGAGGCGGTGGCCCGCAGGTCGTCGGAGATGATGGCGCGTCCGGGTCACCGCGCCCTCGTCGTCAACTCCGACCACCTGAGCGCCGCCGTCTACGACGCCGCCCGCTCCCGGGGCCTGCGCGTGGGCCGGGACGTCAGCGTCGTGGGCCACGACGACCTGCCCACCTCCGCCCTGCTGGACCCGGGCCTGACCACGATCGCCGTGGAGCGCGAGGCCCTGGGGGAGCAGATCATGGACCTGCTCGTGGAGGGCCCCGGCACCGCCGTGCGGCTGCCCGTGCGCCTGGTGGAGCGGGGGTCGGTCGCGCTCCTGGCATGAGGCGGCCGGGGGCGGCGGCGCGCGGCGGCGGAGCGAGCGGTGCCCGGAGTCGAGGAGCGGCGCCCGGGGGGACGGCGCGGGCTCCCCGGCGTGGAGCCGGAGCAGCGTGGGCGCGGTGTGGGCCGTCTCCACCGTTCGGCTGATCCCCTGAGACGGGGTGAGACCGCATGCCACGGCGTGCAACTGAGACCGGGCACGCACGAGGGGCCCCGCGCCGAAGCGCGGGACCCCTCGTGATCTGCGGAGGATCGGGGATTTGAACCCCGGAAGGCGTTGCCACCTAACCGCATTAGCAGTGCGGCGCCATAGACCTGACTAGGCGAATCCTCCTGGCTGTGACAAGACTACAGACACCACGGACCGTTGCGCAAAACGAGGGCCCGGATCGCGGCACGGGGGCGCGCCGCACGCGGGTGGAGCGGCGGAACGGAAGGCGCGCCCCCGGTCCGCCGCTCCCGTGCGGGACCACCGCGCGACGGCCGCGGCACCCCGGCACCGTGTTCCGCGGGGCCGCGGGGCTCGCGCCCCGCGGCCCCGACGGGGGTCAGCCCGTGTAGTTCGGGTCCTGCTCGACCGGAGGCGCGGGGGCGGCCTCGGGCGCGACCGGGTCCGGCTCGACGGAGGCCCCCTCGCCCGGGCTCGGCTCCTCGGAGGGGGCCTCCACACCGGGCTCGGGCTCGGCGCACTCCCCCGGCAGGCCGGCCCCGCCCTCCTCGGGGGCGACCACGCCCTCGGCGGGATCGGCCGGGACGGGCACCGCCGGGCAGTCGCTCTGGGAGGGCGGGACGGCCGGCTCGTCGGCGGCGAACGCCGGGGCGGCGCCGAACAGGGCGAACGCCGCGATGCCGGCGGCGAACAGGCTGGTCTTCAGACGCATGGTGGGTCCTTCTGGTCGTTCGGTGTGTGCGGGGTACCGCCCCGCGCGGCGGTCCGGGGCCGGGGGTCAGCCGGAGATCTCGACCGGCGTGCCGATCGGCAGGTTCTCCGCCATCCACGTGACGTCGTCGTTGGAGACCCGGATGCACCCGTGGCTGACCTGGCGTCCCAGGGCTTCCTCGTCGTTGGTGCCGTGCACGGCGAGCTGGCCGGGGCCGCCCGCGAAGGTCTCCAGCGTCTCGGAGAAGCCGCTCAGCCCGAAGGCGTAGACGCCGTAGTCGCCGTCCGGGTCCGGGGGCCGAAGCAGTTCGGTGAAGTAGTAGCGGCCGGGCGGGGTGGGGGTCTCGTTCGCCCCCGTGCCGATCACCCCGGCGCGCACCTCCTCCTCTCCGTCGTGGACGGTGAACTCGAAGGCCTCCGTGTCGATCTCGACGCGGAACTCGGTGGTGGACAGCTCCACCTCGTCGCTCCTGATCCAGCCCGTGGAACCGTTGGGCCGGACCGGGAGGAGCACCTCCAGCCACTCGCCCTCGTTCCGTTCGACGAGGAACGTGCGGTCCACCCCGAAGTCGTTGGGGCTCGTGAGGGTCTGCGACGCCTCCGCGCCCTCCTTCTCGGCGTGGACGTCGACCTCCCCGCCGACGACCGTGGCGATCTCGACCGCCTCGGCGCCGGCGTCCCCGCCCGCTCCGGCGGCCGGTTCCCCGGCCCCGGGTGCGTCCTCGGACGCGGGTGCGGACGAGCAGGCCGTGAGAGCGGCCAGGGCCGCGGCGGCCGCGAGTGACGGCAGGGCCCCGGTGGTTCGTCGGGGCGGCGTGGATCGACGCATGGAATCCGTCCGGCTTCGTTCGGGGAGGCGTCCGGCGGACCGTTTCCCTGCCGGACGAGATCGAAGAATCGCGGACGGATGTGAAGAACCCGTGTGCCCGTCGTGTGTCTCCTGTGTGGTGACCTGGGGCGGCCCGGAACCGCCGGTCCGGGGCCCGCGGGGGACACGTACGATCGAGCCGCGGCCGGCCCCGGGACCGGCCGCCAACCGAGCCGAGCGGAGGTCGCCGTGTGCGCGCATGTGCTGGTCGCGGAGGACGACGTGAACCAGGCCGACCTGATCCGTCGCTACCTGGAGCACGAGGGCCACTTCGTCCGCGTGGTGCACGACGGGCGCGCCGCGGTCGAGGAGCACCACCGCGAGCGGCCCGACCTGGTCGTCCTGGACGTGATGATGCCGGTCATGAGCGGCCTCGAGGCGTGCCGCACGCTCCGCGCGGAGTCGGACGTCGCGGTGCTGATGCTCACCGCGCGCTCCACCGAGGAGGACCTGCTGACCGGCCTGGACCTGGGCGCGGACGACTACGTGACCAAGCCCTACAGCCCGCGTGAGCTGATGGCGCGGGTGCGCACGCTGCTGCGCCGGTCGCGGCGGGACCCCGACGGTCCGGACCGGGTGCTGCGCGCGGGCCCGGTCGCGGTGGACCCGTCACGGCACGCCGTGCGGGTGGACGGCGAGCCGGTGGAGTGCACGCCGGCCGAGTTCCAGCTGCTCGCCGCGCTGGCCGCCCGGCCGGGGCGGGTCCTCACCCGGGCCCAGCTGCTGGAGTACATCCACGGCATGAGCCGGTTCATCACCGAGCGCACGATCGACGTCCACGTGAAGAACCTGAGGAAGAAGCTGGAGCCGAACCCCCGCAAGCCGGTGCGGCTGGTCACGGTCTACGGCGTCGGCTACAAGCTCGTCGGGGCCGGCGATGGTACGTCGCCGGGATAGGGGCGCCCCGCGGGCCCGCGGCCGCCGGGCGCGTCCCCGGGCCGGGGGAGCCCTGCGGCACAGCCTGCTGGCGCGCCTCCTGGCCAGTTCGGTGCTGGTGGCGGTCTGCTCGATCACCGCGACGGCCTGGCTGGCGGTGCAGGGGACGTCGGAGTCGATCAGCGTCCAGCAGGGCGAGACCCTGGCGGTGGACACCCGCATCCACGACACCCTCGTCGCGTACGCGGCCACCCACCCCGCGTGGGACGGGGTGGGGTCGACGGTGGAGGAGCTGGCGGACGAGACGGGGCGGCGGATCGCCCTGACGACCGAGAGCCACGGCCTGCTGGCGGATTCGGCGGGCGGTGACCGGCCGCTCCCCCACCGCACGTCCTCGGTGATCGACCCGCTGGCGGTGGACGTCACGCTGGCGTCCGGCCTCGCGGGGCGCATCGACCCGCGCGCGGTGGGACCGTTCGCCCTGCCCCGGGAGGACCGGTCCCGGCTGCTGGAGGTCGCAGAGTCGGGCGCGGCCTGCCTGAGCGGGGTGTACGGGCTGGCCGCGGAGGTGGAGGCCGGCCCGAGCGGTCGGCCCGCCGTGACCGGGGACCCGGTGGACGACGCCGTGTGGTCCGACTGCGGGCTCGACGCGCTGGACGAGCCGACCGGGAGCGAGCGGGAGGCCCTGGCGGAGTTGAACCGCCTGGTCGCCTCCTGCCTCGACCTCGGGGAGGACGGGCTGCCCGGGGCGGAGTTCCGCATGGACGGCGCCGCCGGGGTCCCGGTGGCCGAGCCCGTGGGGGACGGGGCCCCGCCGGCGGCGGACGAGGCGCGCGCCCCCCGGGAACCGGTGGAGGAGCGGCCCGGGGACTCCGGGACCGACCCGGGCGTGCCCGCAGTTCCGAGCGAGGAGCCCGCCGACGGCGGATCGGTCGAGGCGCCCGTGGAGGAGCCGGCTCCGCCCGGGCTCCCGGAGGCGCCGATCGCCCCGGACCAGGAGGCCCCGGCGCCCTCTCCGGCCCCCGACCCCGTGGCCTCGCCGCCGTCCGAGGAGCCGTCCCCTCCCGCGCCCCCGAGGTTCGACGCGCGCACCTCGGCCTGCCTCGACTCCGGTGTCCGCGAACAGCTCGATCCCTACGTGGCCCCCGCCGCGCTGCTGTTCATCGACGACCCGTCGGAGGAGCCGGAGACCGGCCTGTCCCTGTCCCGCGAGGGCCTCCTGCGCGTCGCCGGGGTGGTGCTGCTGGTACTGGTGCTGACGGTGGTGGTGAGCGTGGCCGTGTCGACCCGCCTCGTCCGCCCGGTCCGCGCGCTGACCGACGCCGTGCGGCGCATGCGCGCCGGGCAGGGGACGGCGCGGGTCGAGGTGAGCGACTCGGGGGAGATCGGGCAGCTCGCGGCCGCGTTCAACGAGATGTCGGAGCACCTGGCGCGGCTGGAGGACCAGCGCAAGGCGATGGTCAGCGACGTCTCCCACGAGCTGCGGACACCGCTGAGCAACCTGCGGGGCTGGCTGGAGGCCGCCCAGGACGGGGTCGCGGACCTGGACCGGGAGCGCATGGGGATGCTGGTCGGCGAGACGCTCCTGCTCCAGGACATCATCGACGACCTCCAGGACCTGGCGCTGGCGGACGCGGGGAAGCTGCGGCTGTCCCCGGAGCCGGTCGACGTGGGCGCCCTGGCGGCGCAGGTGGTGGACGGCCAGCGCCTGCGGGCGGAGACGGCGGGGCTGCGGCTGGTCGTGGAGGTGGAGGACGCGGTGGCCGTGGTCGACCGGACCCGGCTGCGCCAGATGGTCGGGAACCTGGTGGGCAACGCGCTGCGGCACACCCCGGCCCCCGGGACGGTCGCCGTCCGGGTGCGGCGCGCGGACGGGATCGCGGGCCCGGCGGGCGGGCCGCCCCGGGACGGCTCCGGCGGCGACGTCGTCGTGGAGGTGGAGGACACGGGGGTCGGCATCGCACGGGAGGACCTCCCGCACGTGTTCGACCGGTTCTGGCGCGCGGACAAGTCGCGCAACAGGCGCACCGGCGGCAGCGGCCTGGGGCTGGCCATCGTGCGCGGCCTGGTGGAGCTGCACGGCGGGTCGGTCTCGGTGGAGAGCGTGCGGGGCGAGGGCACCGTCTTCACGGTGCGCCTGCCCTCGGCAGGCCCTCCGGACCGGCCGGAGCCGCCGGGGCCGTCGGCGTCCTGAGCCCCCGGCCCGGCGCCTCCGGCCCCCGCGGCGGGAGCCCCGGTCCCCTCCGCCTACTCCAGGCCGCGGCGGCGCAGCAGGGGCTCCATCCGCGGCTCGCGGCCGAGGAAGCCGCGGAAGGCCTCCATCGGGTCGGTGCTCCCGCCGACCGAGAGCACCCGCTCCCGGAAGCGCTCACCGTTCTCCCGGGTGGGGCCGCCGTTGGCGGTGAACCACTCCACGGCCTCCGCGGCGAGGACCTCGCTCCACACGTACGAGTAGTAGCCGGCGCTGTAGTCGTTGGAGAACACGTGCATGAAGTAGGCGGTGCGGTAGCGGGGGCGCACCTGCGCCAGGCCGAGGCCCCAGGCCTCCAGGGCCCGCTCCTCGAAGGCGGCCGGGTCCACGGCCTCTCCGGCGCCGATGCGGTGCCAGGACCAGTCGAGCAGCGCCGCCGCGAGGTACTCGACGGTCGCGAAGCCCTGGTTGAACCGCGTGGCCGCGGCCATCCTCTCGACGAGCTCGGCGGGCACGGGTTCGCCGGTCTCGTGGTGCCTGGCGTAGTTGGCGAGGACCTCCGGCCGGTGCGCCCACATCTCGTTGGCCTGGGAGGGGAACTCGACGAAGTCGCGGGGGACGCCGGTGCCCGAGAAGCGGGGGAAGCGCACCGCCGAGAACAGGCCGTGCAGGGTGTGGCCGAACTCGTGGAAGGCCGTGCGGACCTCGTCGAGGGTGAGCAGCGTCGGCCCGGACGCGGGCTTGGTGATGTTGAGGTTGTTGACCACCACGGGCCGTTCGTCCAGGAGGAACGACTGGTCGACCAGGTTGTGCATCCAGGCCCCGCCGCGCTTGGTGGGGCGGGCGTAGGGGTCGAGCAGGAACAGCCCGAGCCCGGTCCCGTCCTCCTCGAACACCTCCCACACGCGCACGTCGGGGTGGTAGCCGCGCAGGTCCGTGCGCTCGGCGAAGGTGACGCCGTAGAGGAGGGTGGCGGCGTGGAGGACCCCGTCCCGGTAGACCCGGTCCAGCTCGAAGTAGGGCCGCAGGGCGCCCTTGTCGAAGTCGTGGCGCGCCAGTCGGACCTTCTCGGCGTAGAAGGGCCGGTCCCACGGTTCGACGGGGTGTCCGGCGTGCTCGGCGAGCGCCTCGGCCTCCTTCTCGGCGTTGCGGACGGCGGGTCCGACCAGCTGACCGAGCCGTTCCTCGACCGCCCCGACGGTCCTCGCCGTCTGGTCGGAGACCTTGAGGGAGGCGTGGTCGGGGTGGCCGAGGAGGTCGGCCCGCTCGGCCCGCAGCGCGGCGATCCGCGCGGCGAGACCGAGGTTCTCCGGGGCGCGCTCCGTGCTGAGGGTGTACAGCCGCTCGCGGGTGGCGCGGTCGGTGAGCTGGGCGAGCGCGGGCTGCACGGTGAAGTTGAGCAGGGGGAGCACGTACTCCCCGTCCTTCTCGACCGCCCTGATCTGGGCCTCGTCCAGCCCGTCGAGCAGTGCGGGGTCGTGTACGACGAGCGCGGACTCCGAGGAGGCGCGGAGCACGTTCTGCGCGAACTCCGTGGCGAGGCCGGCGAGCTCCTCGTTGAGCTGCCGCAGCCCGGCCTGCTGCTCCTCCGCGAGGTCGGCCCCCGCGGCGGTGAAGTCGGTCCTGTACCGCTCCAGGAGGCGGGTCTCCTCCGGCCCCGAGGCGGTGACCTGCTCGATCCGCCGCCACAGGGCGCGGTGGAGGGAGATCGCGTCCCGGTGGTTGGCGGCCCTCGGGGCGATCTCCTTCTCGATCTCCCTGATGCCGTCGGTCGCGTCCGAGCCGGCCAGGGTGCGGAACACGGCCTCGACGCGGCGGAGGGTCCTGCCGGACCGCTCCAGGGCCGCGAGCGTGTTGTCGAAGGTCGGGGGCTCGGGATCGTTCGCGATCGCGTCGACCTCGGCCAGGTGTTCGGCCATGCCCCGCTCGAACGCCGGGAGGAAGTGCTCCTCGCGGATGCTCGCGAAGTCGGGCAGCTGGTAGGGCAGACCACTGGGAGCGAAGAACGGGTTGTCGGTCAAGGCTCGGGCTCCTCGTGATTCGTGCGCGTCGGCCTGGCGGTCCGTGTGCCTGGAATGGACACGTGTGCCGGGAATGCCGGTGCCGTTCTATCGCGGCCTGCCCGCGCTGTCACACCGGTTCCGCCCGGGGCGCGCACGCTCCCGCCTGGAACCGCTGTCCCGTCGGGGTTTCCGGGAACCGGGGTCCCCGCCCGGACGTCCGAGGCAGGGAGGGACGGCTCCCGTTCCCCCTCCCGAGCCCCGGGCACGCGCGGCTCCGGACCGGCCGCACTCCCCCGCAGACGCCCCCGGAGGCCCCTGTGCACCGTCCCCCGCACCCCCCGCCGTCCGCGCAGCCGGGCCGGGTCCCGCCCCGGACCGCCGGGAGCTACGCCCGGGCGTACCGGCGGCGGCGCGTCATCGGGTCCGTCCTGTTGGGTGCGGCCCTCGCCGTCATGGTGGGGAACGGCGCGACGATGATCGTCGCCGCCGAGGCGGAGGGTCCCTTCGGCCTGTTCAGAGGCATGGCCTGGGCCCGGACCGTCCATGCCTGGGCCGACACGGTCGGCGTCCTCGCCCTGGTGGCCGTCCCGCCGCTCATGGGCTCGGCCCTGGTGTACACCATGGTGAACCACTGGCCGCCACCGGATCGGATCCCCCCGTGGACGACGCCGGGGGACCTGCGCGCCGCACAGGCCCTCGTCCGGCACGGGCTGATCGGCTCCGACGCCCGCACCGACCAGGTCGCACGGGCGGTGTCGGACGCTCTTCTCGCACAAGCCGCCTTCCTGCCTCCGCCGTTCCGGTCCGCCGTCGTCACCGTGTCGGTCGTGTGCGGCGCGCTCGTGGTCTCGGTCGGTCTCTACGGGACCGTCCGGTCCCTCCTGGAGGAGGACCTGAACGGCCTCGCGACCGGTGTGCACACCGTCCTCATGTTCATCGGCTTCCTGTGCCTGGTCCCCCTCGCGAGTGCCAGGCAGGCGAGGGCGCGCCGGTACCTCGCCCTGTACGACGCGGCCCACCGGCGGGCGGGCCGGTACGGCTGACCGGGCGCCCCGGCGGCCGGACCCGTGTCCGGCCGCCGGGCCTCCCCGCCGTGGCGCGGCCCCGGCTACCCGGCCATGTCGCGGTACCGCCGGACGCAGAGCGGGAAGAAGACCGCGACGATGGCCAGCGGCCACACCACCGCCATGAGCAGCGCGTTCTGCGCGATCCAGGTCTCACCGCCCCAGCCCGGGTTGCCGAACAGTTCGCGGGTGGCGGTGACGGTGGAGGACAGCGGGTTCCAGTCCGCGACCGTCCCCAGCCACAGGGGCATGGTCGCGGTGGCCGCGAACGCGTTGGACAGGAACCCCAGCGGGAACTCCAGGGTGTGCACGGCCGTGACCGCCCCCTCCCCCCGGACGGCCAGGCCCACGTAGATGCCGAGCCACACCAGGGAGAAGCGCAGCAGCAGGAGCAGGCCGACCGCCGCCGCGGCCTCGCCCCCGGTGCCGTTCCACTGCCACCCCGCCAGCAGGCCGCAGCCGAGGAGGATCGCCAGCGTGATCGCGGACCTGAGCATGTCGGCCGCGCAGCGCCCCACCACGACGGCGGACGGCGCCATGGGCATGGAGCGGAAGCGGTCGGTGACGCCGCGCGCCATGTCGTGGGAGACGGCGGTGACCGTCTCGCCCACGCCGAAGACCATGGTCATGGCGAACATGCCGGGCATCAGGAACTCGCGGTAGTCCCCGCCGCCGGGCACGGTCATCGCCCCGCCGAACAGGAACCCGAACATCAGCAGCATCATGACGGGGAAGAGCAGCCCCGCGACGAGCTGTCCGGGACGGCGCAGCCAGTGGAGGACGTCGCGCCGGGTGATGGTCCACCCGTCCGCGACCGCCCAGCGGACGCGGGCGGCGAATCCGCCGGCCTCCCCGTGGGCGGGGCCTGCGGCGGACGGAGCGGACGGAGTGGCGGTCGCGTTCATCGTGTGGTCTCCTCCTCGGCCTCCGTGAGGTGCAGGAACACCTCGTCCAGGGTGGGGCGGCGCAGGACGACGTCCTCCACGCCGATCCGCTGTTCCTCCAGGGCCCGCACCACCTCGGTGAGCGCCGCGACCCGGTCCTCCACGCCGACGCCGACCCGGCGGTTCTCCACGTCGGTGTCCGGCTCCGCGCCGACGACCCGCCGCACGATGCCGGCCGCCCCGGCGAGCGCCGCCGGGTCGCGGACCACCAGGTCGAGGCGGTCGCCGCCGAGCCGGGACTTGAGCTCCCCGGGGGTGCCCTCGGCGACGACCCGGCCGGAGGAGACCACGGAGATCCGGTCGGCGAGCCGGTCCGCCTCCTCCAGGTACTGGGTCGTGAGCAGGACGGTCGTGCCGCCCGCGACCAGCTCGCGGACCGCGCCCCACACCTCGTCGCGGCTGCGCGGGTCGAGTCCGGTGGTGGGCTCGTCCAGGAACAGCACGGGCGGTGCCAGGATCATGCTCGCGGCCAGGTCGAGGCGGCGCCTCATGCCGCCGGAGTAGGCGCCGACCGGCTTCCTCCCCGTGTCGGCCAGGCGGAACCGCTCCAGCAGCTCGACCGCGCGCGCGGCGGCCCTCCGGGAGCCCAGGTGGTGGAGGCGGCCGAACATCTCCAGGTTCTGGCGCCCGCTCAACACCTCGTCGACGGCCGCGTTCTGTCCCACCAGTCCGATGCTCCGGCGCACCCGGTCCCCGTGGGCGGCCACGTCGTGTCCGGCGACGCTCGCCGTGCCCTCGTCGGCGCGCAGCAGCGTGGTGAGCACGCGCACGGCGGTGGTCTTGCCCGCCCCGTTGGGGCCGAGCAGCCCGCACACGCTGCCGACGGGCACATGGAGGTCGAACCCCCTCAGCGCCCAGCTCCGTCCGTAGCGCTTCCCCAGGCCCCGCGCGGTGACCGCGCCCCCGGTCGTCTCCACGGTGATCTCCTCTTCGACAGCCGATCCCCTTTGCCGTACGGCGTACTGTACGGTCTACGGTCCAGAGAACACAAGGGCGCCGGAGATCATTCCTGACGGGATGAAGCGCGCGGCGGGCGGCCTCGGCCGCCCCTCCCGGCCGGCCGGTTCTCCGGGCCCCGCGCCCCCGGGGACGGGCGGGGGCCGGCCGCCGGAGGTGTCCGGCCCCCACCGCCGCGGCGTGGTCGGCGGCGGGCGGAGCGCGCCGGAGTGCCCTATCCCCCGGTTCCGGGCGGGGCCACCGCATGGCGGGCCTGGTGTGCCAGCCGGGCGTCCGCGCCGTCGGCCAGTTCCCGGAGCACGTCGTCCAGGGACGCGAAGACCTCCCAGGCGGGCAGCTCCGCCGCCTCCGCCAACCGTCGGGTGACGAGGAGCTCCAGCCCCTCGACGCGAGCGCCCTTCCAGATCTTGTCGGAGAGGCTGACCAGCAGGTCCTCCAGCGTCCGGCCCTCGGCGGACCAGTCCCCGTGGGTGGCGCAGAACCCGGCCAGACGCGCGGGCACGCCGCGGGACAGCAGCAGCCGCTCCCCCGCCGCCTCGTGCAGGCGCCCCGGTCCGGTCAGCTCCCCGGGATGCCCGGTCTTGCCGATGTCGTGCACGGCGGCGCCGAAGCGGACGGCCCCGGCGTCCACCGGCAGGCCGGGGTGGCGGTCGGCCAGCCACGCGAGCAGCGCGACCGCCGCTCCGTGGACGAGGTCACCGTGCGCCACCAGGCGGGGCGGCGCCCCGACGTCGGCCAGGAGCCGGGCGGCCTCGTCCGGTACGGCGATGACGTCCATGGGGTTCGGACTCCGTTTCCCGCGCGCTCCCGCGCGCACCGGGGGACGGCCGCGGGAAGGCCGTGGCCGCGCTCCACGATAGACCCGCCGGTCCGGTTCCCTCCGGGGCCGCCCGCGGACGCCGGACGCCCCGGCGCGCCTCCCCGCGGGCGGAGCTCCCGCGCGCCCGGGGCGGGAAGGACCCCGCCCCGGACGGTCGGCGGTCTCCGCGACAATGCGGTGACCGCAGTCGACACCGAGGAGCACCCATGCCCGACCAGGACCAGCGCTGCGCCTGGGCCCGGAACGCGTCGGACCTGATGAAGGCCTACCACGACGAGGAGTGGGGCAGGCCGTCCCGGGACGACGCGTACCTGTTCGAGCTGCTCGTGCTGGAGGGCGCCCAGGCCGGGCTCTCCTGGTCCACGGTGCTCGGCAAGCGCGAGAACTACCGCCGCGCGCTGCACGGCTTCGACCGCTCCCGGATCGCGGGGTACGGCCAGGAGGACACCGACCGGCTCCTCGCGGACCCCGGCATCGTCCGCAACCGGCTCAAGGTGGCCTCGGTGGTGCGCAACGCCCGCTCCTTCGAGCGGGTGCGCGAGGAGCACGGCAGCTTCGCCGCCTACCTGTGGGGCTGGGTGGACGGCGAGCCCGTGGTCAACCGCTTCACCGAGCCGTCACAGGTCCCGGTGAGCACCCCGCTGTCCGACCGGGTCAGCAAGGACCTCAAGGCGCGCGGCTTCAACTTCGTCGGCACCACGATCGTGTACTCCTACCTCCAGGCCGTCGGGGTGGTCGACGACCACCTGGCCGGGTGCCCCGCCGCCTCCGCCTGAGCCGCCGCGCGCCCCAGTGGTCCGCCGCTCTCCCGCACCCTGTTCCGTACGGTGTACTGTACGCCATACGAAACAGGCGGGCACGCCCCCGCCGCCCCCACTGGAGGAGAGAGAGCCATGACGTTCCTCGTCGCGGGCGCCACCGGAACCGTCGGCCGCCACGTCGTCGACCAGCTGCTCGGCGCCGGGCTCCCGGTCCGCGCGCTCACCCGCGATCCCGGTCGCGCCCGTCTCCCGGAGGGAGCGCGGGCGGTGCGCGGCGACCTCACCGACCCCGACAGCCTCGTCCCCCACCTGGAGGGGGTGGTCGGCCTGCACCTGATCACGTTCGGCGGGGACGACTACGCGCCCCTCGACACGGCGCCGCGGATCGTCGAGCTCGCCGAACGGGCGGGGGTCCGCCGGGTGACGGTCCTGTGCGACTTCCACCCGGGTCCCGTCGAGGAGGCCCTGGCCGCGAGCCCCCTGTCCTGGACGCTCCTGCACCCGGTCGAGTTCATGGCCAACACCCTCGACTGGGCCGGGTCCGTCGCGGAGGAGGGCGTGGTCAGGGAGGTCCGCACCCACCCCAGCGCCCTGGTGCACGAGGCGGACATCGCCTCCGTGGCGGTCACCGCCCTCACCGAGGACGGACACGGCGGCCGCGCCTACCCCCTCACCGGCCCCGAGGCGCTGACCCCCGGGGAGCGGGTGGCGGTGCTCTCCCGGGCGGTCGGCCGGGAGATCGCGCTGGTCCGGACCAGCCCCGAGGAGGAGGCCGGGCGGCTGCGCGCCCTGGGCCACGACGAGGAGTACATCGGCTTCGCCGCCCGGCTGGCCGCGGACCCCCCGGAGGTGGGAACCCGGCCCCTGCCCACCGTCGAGGAGGTCACCGGGCGGCCCGCCCGCGGGTTCGCGGCGTGGGCCGAGGAGCACAGGGACGCCTTCCTCGGCCGGGGCTGACCGCCCTCGCGGGGACCGCGCACCGGGAGCCCGCCCCCCCGTGCCGCGGGCCCGGGAGCTGCCCGGAACCGGCGGCCACCCGGCGTGACCGCCCTGCCGTACACTGACCGGGCACCGGACCGGAAGAGCAGGGCGGTCAATGTCCACTCAGCACACCACGAGCGGCGACCCCGCGCGCAGCCTGGCCTTGCTGTGGCGTACCCAGGAGCCCACCAGCAGGCGCAACAAGCCCGACCTGAGCGTGGACCGGATCGTGTCCGTGGCCTCCGGGCTCGCCGACGCCGACGGGCTCGCCGCGCTGTCCATGCGCAAGGTCGCCGAGCGCCTCGGCGTCGGCACGATGTCCCTGTACACCTACGTCCCGGGCCGGGGCGAGCTGATCGACCTGATGCTCGACGCCGCCTACGCGGGCCTGCACGCGGACGGCGGACGGCCCGACGGCTGGCGGGACCGGCTGGGCGCCATCGCGCACGCGAACTGGCGCCTGTTCCTGCGCCACCCGTGGATGCTCCAGGCCTCCCGGGGGCGCCTGCTGGGCCCCAACCTCGTCGCCAAGTACGAGTACGAGCTCTCCGCGGTCGACGGCCTCGGCCTGACCGACGGGGAGATGGACTCCACGGTCAGCCTGGTCAACAGCTATGCGGAGGGCGCCGCCGCCCAGGCCGTCGCGGTCGGCGAGACCGAGCGGGCGTCGGGCATGACCGACGGCCAGTGGTGGCGCGCCCACGGCCCGGTCCTCGCCTCCCTGATCAGGGACAGCGACTATCCGACGGCCTCCCGCGTCGGAAGCTCCGTCGGGCGGGAGCACCGGACCGTCTACCCGGCCGAGCACGACTTCGCGTTCGGGCTGGAACGCGTCCTGGACGGGATCCAGGTCCTGGTGGACTCCCGGTCCTCCTCCGCGGACGGCGTGTAGTTCCGCCGGCGCCGACCGCGACCCGCCGGGAGGGAAGGCGCCCGGTTTCCGGTGCCCGACGCCCCCCGGGTCGATACGGTGAGGGCCGGACCCACACGGAGCGAACCAGGGAGCGGTATGGGGGACATCGGCCTGTCGTTGATCGGGGACCTGTACCGCAAGTACCGCGACCCGCTGGCGAAGGTGCGCGACGCGCAGCGCGCGTTCCACCGCGCCACGCGGGACCGCATGACCCCGCAGCTCGACGACCTGGAAGCGGAGATCACCTACCTGCTCCTGCGCGAGACCCGTCCGGACACGGTGATGGAGCTGGGCACGTTCCACGGCTGGTCCACGACCTGGATCCTGTCGGCGCTGCGCGACAACGGGACGGGGACGCTGCACTCCTTCGACATCGTGGACAACGTGGTGGCGAACGTGCCCTCCGAGCTGTCGCTGGGCCGCTGGGAGTTCCACAAGGGCGACATCCGGGAGAACATGTCCCGGGTTCCGGAGGGGATCGGCTACCTGTTCGTGGACGCGGCCCACAACGGCCGGTTCGCGCGGTGGTACCTGTCGGAGCTGTTCCCCCGGGTCGCGCCCGGGACCCCGGTCAGCGTCCACGACGTCTTCCACGGCAGGCGGGCCCTGCCGCTGACCGAGGGGGCGGTCGTGCTGGCGTGGCTGCGGAGGACGGGCACGGACTTCTTCACGCCGTCCCGCAGGAGGGCGCCCGCCCCGTACACGGCGCTCCTGGAGCTCAAGGAGGAGCTGGGCCTGGGGGAGCCGGTGCGCACCAGCAGGGACAACCCGATGATCTACTTCCGGATGCCCGAGCACCTGCCGTCCGCGTGAGCCGCGCCCCGGCGCGTTCCGGGCGCGGGACGCGCCGGGGCCGCCGGGCTTCCGCCGACCGCGCGGCGCGCCCTTCGCGCAGGGGCGTCCCGTCGGGGTCTGCGCCCGGCCGCCCCCTCGGCGACAGCGGGCGGGGCCCGGTCAGGGGGCGACGGCGCCCCGCTCCTTGACGAACTCGGTGATGGAGGAGACCACGTAGTCGATCATCTCGTCCGTGAGGCCCGGGTAGACCCCGGTCCAGAACGTCTGGTCGGTGGCGATGTCGCTGTTGTCCAGGTTCTCCGCCACCCGGTGCGGGCGGTCGAGGTAGGCGGGGTGGCGGGTGAGGTTTCCCGCGAAGAGCAGCCGGGTGCCGATCCTGCGGGACTCCAGGAACCGGACCAGCTCCGCCCTGCCGAACGGCGCCTCCGGATCGACGGTGACGACGAACCCGAACCAGCTCGGATCGCTGCCCGGCGTGGCCTCCGGGAGGATCAGGCCGGGCACCCCGTCCAGGCCCTCCCGCATCCGGCGCCAGTTGCGCCGCCGGGCCTCCCCGAAGGAGTCCAGCTTCTCCAGCTGGGTGAGGCCGAGCGCGGCCTGGAGGTCGGTTCCCTTCAGGTTGTAGCCCACGTGCGAGAACGTGTACTTGTGGTCGTACCCCTGCGGCAGGGTGCCCAGCTGGTAACTGAAGCGCTTCCGGCAGGTGTCGCTCTCCCCCGGCTCGCACCAGCAGTCGCGGCCCCAGTCGCGCATGGACTCCACGACGCGCGCCAGCAGGAGGTTGGACGTGAGCACGCACCCGCCCTCGCCCATGGTGATGTGGTGGGCCGGGTAGAAGCTGACCGTGGAGAGGTCGCCGAAGGACCCCGTCACCTGCCCGTCGTAGTACGAGCCCACCGCGTCGCAGTTGTCCTCGACGAGGAACAGGCCCCGGTCCTCCGCGATCTGCGCGATCTCCCGGGCCTGGAAGGGGTTGCCCAGGGCGTGGGCGATCATGATCGCCCGGGTGCGGGGGCCGATCGCCCTCTCCACGCGCTCCGCCGTCGTGTTGTACGTGCGCAGGTCGATGTCCACGAACACGGGCACGAGCCCGTTCTGGAGGATGGGGTTGACGGTCGTGGGGAACCCCGCCGCCACCGTGACGACCTCGTCGCCGGGGCGCAGGCGCTCGTCCTCCAGCAGGTGGGAGGTCAGGGACGACAGCGCCAGCAGGTTGGCGGAGGACCCCGAGTTCGTCAGGTGGGCCTTGCGGCGCCCGAGCCTCCGGGCGAACACCGACTCGAATCGGCGCGCGCTCCGGCCCGCCGCGATGCGCATGTCGAGGGCGGCCTCGGCGAGCGCCACCCGGTCGTCCTCGTCCAGGACGGCGCCGGACGGCCAGATCTCCGTCACGCCCGGCACGAACTCGCGCTCGGTCCGCCTGGACCGGTGGTAGGCGCGGACCGCGTCGAGCACGGCCGCGGCCTCGTCACTCGTCTCCATGCGTGGTTCTCCCCTCCTGGGCGGGCGGTGCGGGAGGGCGCAAGCGCCGCCGACCGCCCCCGTGGACACCGGATCTCGGCCGTCCGGGGTCTGTGCGCCCCGGCACGGCGCCGGACACACTAGGGCATGTTCCGCGAAAGCCCCCGCCGCGCGGGGGCCGGTGCCCGCGCGCTCCGGCGGAACGGGGACCGCCCGGCCCCCGGCGGGCCGGGCCCGGGTACGGCGGTGTCCCCCTCCGTCGCGCTCTGGCAGTATGTGCGGCGGCGCGACCGGAGTGGGCCGCGGCAGCCGGCGCTCGGGAGCCGGCCGACACGAGGGAGGTCGTGTGTCCTCGACGCTCGGAAGCACGGGAGCACCGGTGCGGCTCGGGGTGCTCGGCTGCGCCGACATCGCGTGGCGGCGCGTCCTGCCGTCCGTCGCGGCGACGCCCTCGGTGCGGCTCGTCGCGGTCGCCAGCCGGGACGCCGCCAAGGCGCGCCGGTTCGCGGACCGCTTCGGCGGCGAGGCGGTCACGGGTTACGCGGATCTCCTCGCGCGGGACGACCTCGACGCCGTGTACGTGCCGCTGCCCGTCGGCCTGAGGCACGAGTGGGTCGGGCGCGCCCTGGCGGCGGGTCTGCACGTCCTCTCCGAGAAACCCCTCACGGTCGGCCCCGACACGTCGGCCGAACTGCTGGCCGAGGCCGGGCGGCGCGGCCTGACCGTCATGGAGAACTTCGCCTTCCGGTACCACCGGCAGCACCACGAGCTGAGGCGGCTGGTCTCGGAGGGCGCGATCGGGCGCCCGCGCGCGCTCATGTGCGAGTTCGGGGTGCCCGAGCGCGCTCCCGGGGACATCCGGCACGACCCCTCGCTGGGCGGTGGGGCGCTCCTGGACGTGGGCGTGTACCCGCTGGCGCTGGCGCAGTTCCTGTGGGGCGACGGGCTCCGGGTGGGCGGCGCGGTCCTGGAGCGCGGCGCCGACACGGGGGTGGACGTGCGCGGCTCGGTGCTGCTGCGCGCCCCGGACGGCGGGACGGCGCAGGTGGGGTTCGGGTTCGGGCTGCACTACCGCAACGAGTACACGGTCTGGGGGGAGGCGGGCGCCGTCCGGCTGGACCGCGCCTTCACCCCGCCGGAGACACTGCGGCCGACCCTGGAGCTGCGGACCGGGGCGGGCACCGAGGACCTGGTGTCGGAGCCGGACCACCAGTTCCGCAACCTCCTGGACGCCTTCGCCGACGGTGTCCGCGGGGTGGCGCCGGTGGACGCGGCGCCGGTCCTGGAGCTGGCCGATCTCGTCGACCGCGTCCGCCGGAGCGCGGCGGAGGCCGTCACCGGCTGACCGGCCCGGGGTTCAGCCGCGGGTGAGTCCCACGAGCGCGTCCGCGAGTTCGGCCGGGGACGGCAGGGCCGCCATCGCCTCGCGCACGCCCGCGGCCCCCCGGGCGAAGGACGGGTCGTCCAGGAGCCGGGAGGCCGACCGGCTGATCGTCTCCGCGGTCATCGCCCGGTGGGGGACGGTGATGGCCGCTCCCCCGTCGGCGAGCATGTCGGCGAGCATCGGGTCGTCGAACCAGCTGGGGACGATCACCTGCGGAACGCCGTGTGCCAGCCCGGTCAGGACCGTCCCCCATCCTCCGTGGTCGACCATGGCGTCACAGGTGGGGGCGAGTGCGTGCAGGGGCACGTACTCGGTCAGGCGGGTGTTGGCGGGGACGGGGCCGAGGGCGTCCTGTTCGCGGGCGGGGAGGGTCGCCACGACCTCCGCGTCCAGATCGGCCAACCCCTCCAGCAGCGCGCGGAACAGGGCCCTGCCCCCGCTGTCCTGGCCCATGAGGGTCGTGCCGAGGGTGAGGGCGATGCGGGGGCGCTCGGGCGGGGTGCGCAGCCAGTGGGGGACGACGGCCCTGCCGTTGTAGGGGACGTAGCGCATGGGCAGGTAGGTGAGGTCGTGGGGGGTGGGGACCCTGAGGG